>JBEKUS010000029.1:0-40262 GCA_049514795.1 Occallatibacter sp. | reverse complement strand
GGGCACGGGCCGGGCGCGCATCGGATCTGTTCGATCTCCCTTATGGCGTCATGGCGGCACGGTGCATGGACCACAGCCGCGCAGCTACGAGTATCCCTTCCCCCGGAAGAAGCTGCTGGGCGCGCTGCGTTCGGCGCTGGCGGCGAAGCTGGCCGACGGCAAGCTGACCGTTGTGGATTCGCTGGAGATCAAGGAAGGCAAGACCAAGCTCTACCGCGAGGCGCTGAACAATCTGGACGCCAAGCGCACGGCGCTTCTGGTCGAGAACGGCAAGACGCTGACCAAGTCGCTTGTTCTGGGCGCGCGCAACCTGAAGGGCGTGGAGTTGGTCCTGAACAACGAGGTTCACCCCTACGACCTGCTGCGCTACGACCGGGCGATCTTCTCGAAGGCCGCGATCGAGCAACTGGCGGAGGCGCTCGTGAAGAGCGCATCGAAACGCAAAGCCGCCGAGAAGGAGGCCGCGTAATGCCGACTCTGTACACCGTAATTCGCCGCCCGCTGATTACTGAAAAGGGGCTGGGCGTAAAGGAAACCGAGAGCACGCTGGTGTTCGACGTGGCGCCCTCGGCAACCAAGACCGAAGTGAAACAGGCCGTCGAGGCGCTCTTCAAGGTGAAGGTCGCTACGGTCCGCACCGCGAACGTGGCCGGCAAGGAACGCCGCCGCGGCCGGTATGCGGGCTTCCGGCCGGATTGGAAGAAGGCGTACGTCAAGCTGAAGGCGGGCGAAAAGCTGCCGGAGTACGTGGGCAATCTGTAAGACAGTTATTAGCCGTCAGCTCTTAGCTTTTGGCTCCGGATTTGCGAGAGCGAGAGCAGAAGCCGTAAGCGAGTCACGAGAGTTTGTTGAAGCAGGATGGGCTAAGAGCTAATGGCTAACAGCTAGTGGCTCATCAAGGAAAACGATCATGGCAATCAAGACATACAGACCGGTCACACCGACGCTGCGGTTCCAGACATCGCTTGCGACCGACGATCTGACGACGGACAGGCCGCACAAGCCGCTGCTGACGACGCGGAAGCGCACCGGCGGGCGGCGCAACTCGGGCGACCTGACCATCCGTCACCATGGCGGCGGGCACAAGCAGAAGATCCGCTTGATCGATTTCAAGCGCGAGAAGTTCGGCGTGCCGGGCAAGGTGGCGACCATCGAGTACGATCCGAACCGCTCGGCGCGCATCGCGCTGGTGCATTACGCCGACGGCGAGAAGCGCTACATCCTGCAGCCGGTTGGGCTGAAGGTGGGCGCGAAGGTGATGTCGGGTCCGGAAGCGGACATCCTCGTCGGCAACGCGCTGCCGCTCAAGAACATTCCCGCGGGCACCACGGTGCACGCCATCGAGTTGCGGCCGGGCAAAGGCGCGCAGATGGCGCGCTCGGCCGGAGCGCAGGCGCAGTTGGTGGCCAAAGAGGGCGACTACGCCCTGCTCAAGCTGCCTTCGGGCGAGACGCGCAGGGTTTTGGCCCAATGCATGGCGACGATCGGGCAGGTAGGCAATACGGACCACGAGAACGTGTCGATCGGCAAGGCGGGGCGCAGCCGCTGGCTGGGTATCCGGCCGACGAATCGCGGCGTCACGATGAATCCGGTGGACCACCCGCACGGCGGCGGCGAGGGCAAGACCTCGGGCGGCCGGAATCCGGTGACGCCGTGGGGCCAGCCAACGCGCGGCTACAAGACGCGCAATAACAAGCGGACCGACGCATTGATCGTCAGCCGCAGATCGAAGTAGAAGAACAGCCCTTAGCTATTAGCTTTTGGCTCTTAGCTGGGAGGCGGCAGAACGGAAATCTCGGGCAATAGCCGGCGCTTGGCCCGGCACGGAACGGGCTAAGGGCTGATGACTAAAAGCTAGGAGCTGGTTTTTATGGGACGTTCGACGAAGAAAGGGCCGTTTGTTGATGCGCACCTGATGGTGAAGATCGAGGCGCTGAACAAGGCCAATGACAAGAAAGTGGTGAAGACCTGGACGCGGCGCTCGACGATCTTTCCCGAGTTCGTGGGTCACACCATCGCGGTGCACAACGGCAAGAAGTTCGTTCCCGTGTACGTGACCGAGAACATGGTAGGGCACAAGCTGGGCGAGTTCGCGCCCACGCGGATCTTCAGAGGCCACACCGGCGGATCGAAGGCGCCAACCGAGTCGGCGGCGAAGCCGGCGTGAAATGCAGCTATTAGCCGTTAGCTATTCGCCTGTAGCTCGATTGAGGCAATGCCGGCGGTGGAAGAATGCGGGATGCGCGGGCGCGACGAGCAAAGAATGGCCCGGATGCGAAAGAAGCTAAGAGCTAAAGGCTAAGGGCTAATAGCTCGCGGTTGAGGAAGGCAGAGTCATGGCGGTAGCAACAAGGGAATACAGGGCCGAGGCCAAGTTCCAGCGGGTCTCGCCGCAGAAGGCGCGGCTGGTGCTGGAACTGATCAAGGGGCGCGGGGTGCAGGAGGCGCTGGAGACGGCGGCCTTCACCAAGAAGCGCATCGCCCCGGTGGTGTACAAGCTGCTGACTTCGGCAGTGGACAACGCCAAATATGTGGCGGGCGAAGCGGGAATCGATCTGGACGTCGACAACCTCTACGTAAAACAAGCAATCGCCAACGACGGGCCGCGGCTGAAGCGCATTCGTCCCGCTCCGATGGGCCGGGCGTACCGCTATCAGCGCCGGCTGACGCACATCGTGCTGTCGGTGGCCGAGCGCGAGGCGGCGACCGGTCTGGTGACCAAGGTCGAGGAGCCGGCGCCCGAGCCGGAAAAGGCTGCGAAGCCGAAGAAGGCCGCGCCCAAGGCAAAGGGCAAGGCGAAGGCGGCCGGGGCTGAGGAGACCAAGCCGGCAGCGAAGAAGCCGGCAGCCAAGAAGCCGGCAGCCAAGAAGCCGGCAGCCAAGAAGAAGGCCGGTAAGTAGGCCTGGAGAGTTTGAGAGGAAAAGTATGGGACAGAAGGTCCATCCTTACGGATTCCGGTTGGGAGTCAACAAGCCGTGGCGGTCGCGCTGGTTCTCGGAGCGCGATTACGACAAGCTGCTGGTCGAGGACGTGAAGCTGAAGGCGGAGCTGCGCAAGAAGCTGAAGGCCGCGGGCGTGAGCTCGGTGGAGATCGAGCGGCCGGGCAACAAGCTGCGCTTCCTGATTCGCACGGCGCGGCCGGGCGTCGTGATCGGGCGCAAGGGCCAGGAGATCGAGAAGCTGAAGGCCGAGTTCGGCAAGCGCACCAACCGCGACGTGTTCATCGACATCATCGAGGTGAACAAGCCGGAGCTGGACGCGCAACTGGTGAGCGAGAACATCGCGCTGCAATTGGAAAAGCGCGTGAGCTTCCGCCGCGCCATGCGCAAGAGCGTCGACTCTGCGCTGCGCTTCGGCTGCAAGGGGATCAAGGTGCGCGTTTCGGGCCGTCTGAACGGCAACGAGATCGCGCGTTCGGAGTGGTACCTGCAGGGGCGTTTGCCGCTGCATACGCTGCGCGCCGACATCGACTACGGATTCAGCGAGGCCAACACGACCTATGGCGTAATCGGCGTGAAGACGTGGATCTATCGCGGCGACATTTACGAGCAGAAGCGCCGCCAGGCTCCGCAGGTGGGGAAGACGGTGTTCTAACAGCAGGGTTCAGAGATCAGGGGTCAGGGGTCAGGGGTTCGCGGCTGTTGGTCCTGAATCGGCTGGTTGTCGAGATTTGATGTGAGTGGCCCGGGAAGTAGTTTGGGGCGGGATCAAAACTGATCCCTGATCCCTGAACGCTGATCCCTGGTTCTTGAGGGTTTTCGTCATGTTGATGCCGAAGAAAGTGAAGTACCGCAAGCAGCAGAAAGGCAAGCGCCGGGGCAAGGCGTGGCGCGGCTCGTCGCTGGCGTTTGGCGAGTACGGTTTGAAGGTCTTGGAGTGCGGCTACATCACGGACCGGCAGATCGAGGCCAGCCGTATCGCGATGACGCGGTTCGTCAAGCGCGGCGGCAAGATCTGGCTGCGCCTGTTCCCGGACAAGCCCATCACCAAGAAGCCGGCGGAAGTCCGCATGGGTTCGGGCAAGGGCGCGCCGGATCACTGGGTGGCGGTGGTGCGGCCGGGAAAGATCCTGTTCGAGATGGAAGGCGTCACGCCGGAGACCGCGGTGGAGGCGATGCGTTTGGCGTCGCACAAGCTGCCGCTAAGGACGAAGTTCGTACAGCGGGCCGGCGCCGAGAAGGCGGCGGCCAAGGCCGAGTAGAGATAGCTTTTAGCTCTTCCCTGCGAAGCGAAGAGTGAATGCGCAAGCAAGATAAAGCTAAGAGCTAACGGCTGACAGCCAGGAGCTAGAGAAGAAATGGAACTCGCAAAGATTCGGAATTTGAGCGACGAAGAGATCAAGCACCAGGAGAAGACCTCCTCGGAGCAGCTCTTCCGGCTCCGCTTCCAGGTGGCGATGGGGCAGAACGACGGCGTGAAGAAGCTTCGCCAACTGAAGAAGGAGATCGCGCAGATCAAGACCGTGGCGCGCGAGCGCGAGCTGGGCATTCACGGCGAAGTTAAGGACGTGAATGCGCCGAAGGCCGAGGAAGCCGCGCCGGTTGTGGAAGCGAAGGCCGAAGAGGCCGCGCCTGAGGCGAAGCCCAAGGTCCGGAAGACGGCGAAGAAGGCCGCACCGGCCGCGGAGACGAAGAAAGAGAAAGCGAAGGGAGCCCGCAAATGACGGCGACCAGGAAAGCAGAGCAGGCGCCCGCTGCGGCGGATTCGCGGCGCAACGAGAAGGTGGGCGAGGTGGTGTCGACCAAGATGCAGAAGACCATCGTGGTCGCGGTGGAGATGCGCAAGGCCCATCCGAAGTACAAGCGGATCGTGCGCACGACGAAAAAGTTCTATGCCCACGACGAGCAGAGCTCGGCACGGCTGGGTGACGTAGTGCGCATTCGCGAGACGCGCCCGCTGAGCAAGCTGAAGCGGTGGTCGCTCGAAGAGATCGTGCGGCGGTCGTCGCTGGGGCAGATCGAAGACGCAGTGTTGCCGGGCGATGCAGTACCGGCTGAGAAGTAGGGCTGCCGAGAGGAGGACGAACCATGGCTGTGCAAATGAGAACCATGCTCGCGGTGGCGGACAACTCCGGCGCGCGCAAGCTGCAAGTCATCCTGCCGCTGGGCGGCGGGCTGGGCGCGAAGGCCGGATTGGGCGACATCGTAACCGCGGCAGTGAAGGAAGCCTCGCCCGACGGAACCATCAAGAAGGGCAAGGTGGTGAAGGCGGTTATCGTGCGTACGCGCAAAGAGCACCGGCGGCGCGACGGTACCTACATCCGCTTCGACGAGAACGCGGCGGTGGTGGTCAGTGACGATCACGAACCGGTGGGGACGCGCGTTTTCGGGCCGGTGGCCCGCGAACTGCGCGAGAAGAAGTTTCTGAAGATCGTTTCGCTGGCGCCGGAAGTGGTGTAAGAAGTTGTCAGTTATCGGTGGTCAGTTGTCAGTCGGTAGAGATGGCGCTGATTCACGGAACGGCACGAACTGCAAACTGAGAACTGACAACTGAAAACTGGAGTCGAAATGCCGAGTTTGAGTATTCATCGCAACGATACGGTGAAGGTGCTGACGGGGGCGGACCGGGGCAAGACGGGCCGCGTGCTGCGCGTCTTCCCCGACGAGGGCACGGTGCTGGTGGAGCACGTGCGCATGGTCAAGAAGACGGTTTCGAGCAAGCAGGGCCGGCGGACCAAGGGCGGCATCGCCGAGCAGGAATCGCCGATCGATGTGTCGAACGTGGTGCTGGTTTGCCCCAACTGCGGCCTCGCCCGCGTGGGCTTCAAGGTCGAAAGCGATACGCGCCTGAGGATCTGCAAGAAGTGTGGGCAGGAGCTGCCCACGAAGAAGTGAGAGAAGCAGCTATCAGCTAGTAGCTGATTTTGAAGTTCCTTCCGCAGCGGTACACGGCTGCCACGGCGGCCAATCCGAGAAACGGAAGAAAGAGAGCGAAGCAACATGGCGGCAAGGCTGAAAGAGAAGTACCACAAAGAGATCAAGCAGGCTCTGCAGAAGGAGCTGGGGCTTGAGAACCCGATGGCGGTTCCTCGGCTGGACAAGATCGTCATTAACATGGGCTTGGGCGAAGCCACGCAGAACAACAAGCTGCTGGATCCACTGGTAGCCGACCTGACGCAGATCGCCGGCCAGAAGCCGGTGACCACGAAGGCCAAGAAGTCGATCTCGGCGTTCAAGGTGCGCGCGGGCATGTCGATCGGCGCCATGGTCACGCTGCGCTCCGACAAGGCATACGAGTTCCTGGACCGGCTGATCTCGATCGCCCTGCCCCGCGTGCGCGACTTCCGTGGGCTCTCGACCAAGAGTTTCGACGGGCGCGGCAACTACACGCTCGGCCTGCGCGACCAGCTGATCTTTCCGGAGATCGACTACGCGAAAGTGGAAAAGCTGAAGGGCATGAACATCACGATTGTGACCACGGCGAAGGACGACAACCAGGCGCGCGCACTGCTCAAGCACTTTGGGATGCCCTTCCGCCAGGGCGCGTAAAGACGGCTTTTAGCTGCTAGCTTCTAGCTATTAGCTCGATGGAGATGGAACGAGCGATCGAAGCGAAAACAGTATTTAGCTTGTTCCGGGTCGATGTGAGTGGATGAAGGACAAGCGAACAGCTAGGAGCTAATGGCTAATAGCTGGTGTTGAAGAGGAATCATGGCAACCACTGCAAAGAGAGTGAAGGACGCGCGGAAGCCGAAGTTCTCGAGCCGCAAGCACAATCGCTGCCAACTGTGCGGGCGGCCGCGGGGCTTCCTGCGCAAGTTTGGCATCTGCCGTTTGTGCTTCCGGGCGCTCGCGCTGAAGGGCGAGATTCCCGGCGTCAACAAGTCGAGCTGGTAGCAAGGGCAGCTTTCGGCCATCAGCTCTCAGCTTTCAGCTTTTCGTGCCGTGCTAAAGGCATCTGGAAAAGCGAGATGAGCCGAGAGCTGAAGGCTGAGAGCTAAGGGCTGTTTTTTGGCCATTCCCGCTGGTTCCCGCTGTGGCGGGCGAACGGGGGATGAAGGAGAAGGAATGAGTCTGACGGATCCAGTAGCAGATTTTCTGGCGCGCATCCGGAATGCGATCCGCGCGCGTCATCAGAAGATGGATGTTCCGGCTTCGAAGCTGAAGACCGAGATCGCCCGCATCCTGAAGGAAGAGGGCTACATCTCGAACTACAAGCTCCAGGAAGAGGACGGCAAGCCCGTGCTGCGCGTGTACCTGAAGTACGGCGGCACCGAGGCGGCCATCCGCGATCTGGCGCGCGTCTCGCGTCCCGGCTGCCGCGTCTACGTGGGCCGTGACGAGATCAAGCGAGTGCAGGGCGGGCTGGGTATTTCGATCTTGACCACGCCCAAGGGCGTGATGACGGGCCGGCAGGCGCGCCGCGAAGGTGTTGGCGGCGAGGTGCTGTGCGAAGTGTGGTAGAGGCAGGGATCAAGTTTCAGGGATCAGGGTTCAGCGAACGCATCGCTGAATGGGCTGCCGAAACAAGAACGAACTGACCCCTGATCTCTGACCCCTGAACCCTGTTTTTCGGGCTGCAGTGGAACGCGGGGCCGAAGCTCTCGCGGGACTCGCAAGCCAAGAAGGATTTAAGAAGAATGTCGCGCATTGGAAAGAAGCCGATCCCGCTGCCGGCGGGAGTGAAATACAAGGTCGAGGGCAACACCGTGCTGGTGGAGGGCCCCAAGGGCAATGTCACGGCGCTGGTCGCCGACGGCATCACGCTGAAGACCGTCGACGGGACGCTGCAGTTGGAGCGCTCGGGCGACGACAAGGCCGCGCTGCACGGGCTGACCCGGGCGCTGGTGCAGAACGCCGTCGAGGGTGTGACCAAGGGATGGACCAGGGAACTGGACATCGTGGGCATCGGCTACCGCGCCGAGTTGAAGGGCAAGGGCACGGTGGTTTTCACGCTTGGCTACTCGCATCCCATCGAGTTTCCGCTGCCCACGGGCATCGAGGTGACCATCGATCCCAAGCAGACCCACCTGACCGTGACCGGCGTGGACCGGCAGAAGGTGGGCCAGGTGGCGGCCGACATGCGCTCGCTGCGCAAGCCGGATCCGTACAAGAACAAGGGCGTGCGCTACTCGAACGAGCGGCTGAAGAAGAAGGCCGGAAAGACGGGAGCGAAATAAAGATAGGGATCAGGGGTCAGGTGTCAGGGATCAGTTGAAACGGCGGTGACCGACATTTGTCATTGACCTCTGAAACCTGAAACCTGAAACATCCGAACGGGGCCGCGGGGCGGCTCCGCCGATAGGTGAGAAAAAGACATGCTTGTACAGGCCAAGAGAAACGAGATTCGCCAACGCATTCACTTCCGCATCCGCGAGAAACTGTCGGGGACGGCGGAGCGGCCGCGGCTGAACGTGTATCGCTCGCTCAACCATATCTATGCGCAGGTCGTCGACGACCAGAAGGGCGAGACGCTGGCTTCGGCCTCGTCGCTGGCGCTGAAGCTGAAAACCGGCGGCAATGTGGCGGCGGCGAAGGAGATTGGCAAGGCGGTAGCGGAACAGGCCGTCGCCAAGGGGATCAAGCGGGTGGTCTTCGATCGTGGAGGCTATCTGTATCACGGCCGCGTGAAGGCGCTGGCGGATGCGGCGCGCGAAGCGGGGCTGGAGTTCTAAAGACAGCTTCTAGCCTCTAGCTCATGTCTTCGAGAGCGACGGCTTTGAAGTGGCGGAAGCGAGCTGGGAGCTAGGGGCTAGAGGCTCAGAAGGAAAGCAATGACGACTTTGACGAAGAAACTCGATGCCAACCAGTACAACCTGAAGGACCAGGTGGTGGCCATCAACCGCGTCACCAAGGTGGTGAAGGGCGGCAAGAACATGTCGTTTGCGGCGCTGGTGGTGGTGGGTGACGCCGCTTCGGGCGTGGTGGGCTACGGATCGGGCAAGGCCAAGGAGGTTCCCCAGGCGATTCGCAAGGGAATCGAGTCGGCCAAGAAGAACCTGGTGAAGGTGAACCTGACCGCGACCACGATTCCGCATCAGGTCCTGGGCCGCTACGGTTCCGGGCAGGTACTTCTGAAGCCGGCGCCGGAAGGCACGGGCGTGATTGCCGGCGGCGCGGTGCGCGCGGTGATGACCTCGGTTGGCGTGCAGAACGTGCTGACCAAGAGCCTCGGCTCGCCCAATCCGCATAACGTCGTCAAGGCCACGTTCGATGCGCTGACGCAGTTGCGCGACAGGGCCGAGGTGGCCACGGCGCGCGGCAAGCAGGTGGAGGATCTGTGATGGCGACACCGAAGAAGATCCGCATTCAGTACTATCGCTCGGCCATCGCCACGCCTACCAAGCACAAGCTGGTGATCAAGGGGCTGGGCTTTACGCATTTGAACCAGATCGTGGAGCGCGAGGACACGGAATCGGTGCGGGGCATGGTGAAGGCCGTGCCGCACCTGGTGCGCATTTTGGAAAAGTAGTTGTGAGTGATCAGTTGTCAGTTGTCAGCTCGTGCGGCTATCGCGTCACGAAGGAACCGACCACTGAGAACTGGCAACTGATAACTGACAAAACGCGAGTCGGCGGAACAGGAATCCGCCGGCGCTAGAGCGAGGAAAACATGGCAAAGAATCTATCGAATTTGCGCGCGCCCAGGAAGGCCAACACCGGGCGCAAGCGCGTGGGCCGGGGCATGGGATCCGGCATGGGCAAGACCTCGACCCGCGGCCACAAGGGCCAGTGGTCGCGCTCCGGCGCAGGCCTGATGCGGGGCTTCGAGGGCGGCCAGATGCCGCTGCACCGTCGGCTGCCCAAGCGCGGTTTCACCAACATCTTCCGCACCGAATACGTCATCGTGAACCTGGACAGGATCGCGGGCCTGGGCGTGGCCGAGATCGGTCTCGACGACTACCGCAAGCTGGGCCTGGTGTCGGATCGCAACGCGCTGGTCAAGATTCTCGGATCGGGCGAGCTGAAGAAGGCCATCACGATTCACGCGCACAAGTTCTCCAAGTCGGCGGCCGAGAAGATCGCGAAGGCCGGCGGCAAGGCCGTGGTTGAAGGCGGCGAGGCGGCTCCAGCGACGGCGTAGAAGCTGTGACGCAACGCATAGTCCGCGGTTTCCGGTTCTGAATAGGCTGAGAACGACCGGGAAGCGCCATACGATGGGATCATTGCAGGACCTGACCGGCGCCGAGGGCGCCTGAAGCGGATCGACCGACATGCTGGAGAAATTTCTCAATATCTTCCGGATTCCCGACCTGCGTAGGCGGGTTCTGTTCACGCTGGGCATACTCGCCGTGTACCGTTTGGGCGCCTGGATCCCCACCCCCGGCGTGGACTATATCCGATTGGAAGCGTTGTTCGGCGCACAGGGTGGATCGGCGCTGGGCCTGATGGACCTGTTCAGCGGCGGCACGCTGCGCCGCATGACCGTCTTCGCGCTGGGCATCATGCCCTACATCACCGCTTCGATCATCTTTCAGCTTCTCACCGTGGTCTATGAGCCGCTGGCGCGTATCCAGAAAGAGGGCGAGCTGGGCCGGCGCAAGATCACGCAGTGGACGCGCTACATGACGGTCGTTCTGGGCGCGCTGCAGTCCATCGGCATCGCGGCAATTCTCACCAAGCAGGGCGTGGTGCTCGATCCCGGCCCCGGCTTCATCCTGCTGACCGTGATCACGCTCACGGCGGGCACAGCGTTCATCATGTGGCTGGGCGAGCAGATCACCGACCGCGGCATCGGCAACGGCATGAGCCTGCTGATCTTTACCGGCATCGTGGCCGGGCTGCCGCGCGGCATCGGCGACCTGATCAACAAGATGCAGACCTCGGCCTGGGGACCGATGACCTTCCTGATCGTGCTGGCGCTAATTGTGGGCATGATCGCCGTGGTGGCCTTCATCGTCTTTGTGGAGCGCAGCGAGCGGCGCATCCCCATCCAGAGCGCGCGGCGCATCGTGGGCCGGCGCATGATGGGCGGCTCGTCGAGCCACCTGCCCTTGAAGGTGAACTCCGGCGGCGTCATGCCGATCATCTTCGCCAGTTCGATCCTTTCGGCGCCGCTGCTCTTCAGCCAGGTGGAGTGGGTGCAGAACAGCAAGCTTCTCCAGCCGATCATGGAGGCGCTCAAGCCGGGCTACCCGTGGTATGAGCTGCTGAACATCCTGGGCATCATCTTCTTCGCCTATTTCTACGTCTCCATCGTGATGCGCCCCGACGACATCGCCGACAACTTCCGCAAGTCCGGCTCCTTTATCCCCGGAATCCGGCCCGGAAAGCGCACCTCGGACTTCATCAACGACATCCTCACCCGCATCACGCTGGTCGGAGCGCTGTACCTGATCGTGGTGCAGATGGTGCCTACCCTGCTCATTTCCGGCATTCGCTTCGATAAGATCTGGCTGGTCGGGAGGCTTTTCGAGCATCTGCCCACGCTGCTTCTATTCGGTATGAACGTGAACTTCTACTTTGGCGGCACCTCGCTGCTCATCGTTGTGGGTGTGGCCATGGATACCGTCAACCAGATCGAATCGCAGCTGATCATGCGCCACTATGACGGCTTTTCCCCGCGGTCCGGTCGCATCCGCGGAAGGAAAACCTGGTAATGTCATCATCTGTTCCGTCTACATCTTCGGTGGAAACCGGCCGGGCAACGGGAAAGAACACCGTTCCCGGCCCGATTCTTTTATTGGGCGCGCCGGGCGTGGGAAAGGGAACCCAGGCCAAGGAACTGGTCAAGCTGTGGGGCATCCCGCAGATTTCCACCGGCGACCTGCTTCGGGGCAACGTAGCCAAGGGCACCAAGCTGGGCCAGATTGCCAAGGAGATCATGGGGCGGGGCGAACTCGTCCCCGACTCTCTGGTCAACGAGATGGTCGCCGCCCGGCTGCAGGAGCCCGACACGGCGCGGGGATACATCCTGGACGGCTTCCCGCGTACGCTGGGCCAGGCCACCTGGCTCGACGGGCGGCTGGCCGGGGCCCCCGGCGACAGGTCTTCGCCGACAGGGTTACCGGCGGCGCAAGTCGATGCCCTGCCGGTAGTTGCGGTCAGCATCCAAGTCAACTATAATCAGTTATTGCGCCGGATTACGGGGCGCCGGAATTGTCCTGTCTGCCAGACCATCTATAACGTCTACATGAATCCGCCCAAGCGGGACGGATTCTGCGATGCGGATGGCGCAGCGCTGACCCAGCGATCCGATGACACGGAAGAGGTCTTCAAGGAGCGCATGCGCGCTTATGAGGCCCTCACCGCGCCTGTTGTGGATCATTACCGGGCTCTGGGACGGTTCGCGGAAGTGGATGGAGAGGGAGCGATCGCCGAGATCGCTGCTGGAATCGTTGCCGCCGTTGAGCGGTTGCGCCAAGGGGCGTGACTGCAGCGGCGGGTTTGTGCGTTGAGAACAGGGACCGGGTTTCAGGGATCAGGGGTCGGCATTCGGCCTCGTTGAGCAGCGACTCTTGCTGATCCCTGAACCCTGACCCCTGAGAACTGGTTTTTTGTGGCTGTCGTACTGAAGTCGTCGCAGGAGATCGAGAAGATGCGCCGCGCGGGGAAGGTAGTCCGCGAGGTGCTTGAGCTTGTGCGCAGCAAGGTGAGGCCGGGAGCCACGACGTACGATCTTGAGAAGGCCGCCGAAGCGCGGTTGAATGAACTGGGCTTGAAAGCTGCGTTCAAGGGCTATCACGGTTTTCCCTGCGTGCTATGTACCTCGGTAAACAGCGAAGTGGTGCACGGCATCCCGTCGCCGAAGCGGGTCCTCAAGGAAGGGGACATCGTCTCGGTCGACTTCGGTGTGGTGGTTGACGGCTACTATGGCGACGCGGCCATCACCGTGCCGGTGGGCGCCATCGACGCCAGGTCCGCGCGGCTGCTGAAGGCGACAGAAGATTCGCTGAAGGCAGGGATTGCGGCGGTCCGGCCGGGGGCCACTCTGGGCGACGTGGGAGCCGCGGTGCAGGGCGTGGTCGAGCGCGAAGGGTTTTCCGTGGTGCGCGATTTCGTGGGCCACGGCATCGGCGTGCACATGCACGAGGACCCGCAGGTGCCGAACTTCGGCGATGCGGGCCACGGCATGAAGCTGAAGGCTGGCATGGTGATCGCCATCGAGCCGATGGTGAACGCCGGCAAGCCGGATGTGAGGGTGCTGGACGACGGCTGGACGGCCGTAGCCAGCGATGGCAGCATGAGTGCTCATTTCGAGCACACGGTTGCGGTGACCGCAACCGGGTCAAGCATACTGACCGAATAGAAGTATTCGGTCCAAAGCGCCGGGAGGGCGAGCCGGGCCCGGCAGAAGTGGACATCGATTGTCGAAGGAAGATGCGATTGAGGTGATGGCGGTCGTCCTGGAGACGCTGCCCAACGCCATGTTCAAGGTCAAGCTCGAGAACAATCACGAGGTCTTGGCCCATGTCTCGGGAAGGATGCGCAAGAACTTCATCCGGATCTTGCCCGGCGACCGCGTGGCCGTGGAGTTGAGTCCATACGACCTGAATCGCGGGCGGATCGTGTACCGCTACAAGTAGCTGTCAGCTATCAGCCTTTAGCCAACAGCTTGTTGCGAGAGATCGAAGCGGCGAGCTTGCAGGAAAGAACTGATAGCTGAGGACTGAAAGCTGAGAAGAAGATTCCGCGCCGTCGTTTCAAGCGCGGAGAAGGGCAACAAAAGCAATGAAGGTCCGGGCATCGGTAAAGAAGATTTGCGTCAAGTGCAAGGTGATTACTCGCGGAGGCGTGGTTCGCGTGATCTGCGAGAATCCCAAGCACAAGCAGCGTCAGGGATAAGCTGGCCCTGGCAAGGAATGGGGAACTTCTACGGCAGTTGTCGGTTATCAGAAGCCGGTTATCAGCAAATGCGCATGGAAAAAAGCCGCAGAAACTGACAACTGATCACTGACGACTGACAACCGGCATGAGGCGAGTTAGCTTGAGTCAAGGCTTGCGATGAACCTCGGAAGGCGCCCCGAATCACCCGTGCGAACCGGTTGAGGCCGGGGGCACACAACCTGCAGCAGCAAAGGAACCCAAATGGCACGTATTGCTGGCGTCGATCTGCCGCGCACCAAGCAGGCGAGAATCGCGCTCACGTACATCTACGGGATCGGTCAGCCCCGCGCGCTGAAGATTCTGGACAAGGCGAACGTCGATGCCTTCAAGAAGGTCCAGGATCTGGCCGAGGATGAGGTCAACCGCATCCGCCAGGTCATTGAGGACGAAGGAGACGTCGAGGGCGATCTGCGCAAAGACACCTCGATGCACATCAAGCGCCTCATCGACATCCAGAGCTATCGCGGCCTGCGCCACCGCAAATCCCTGCCGGTGCGCGGCCAGCGCACCCATACCAACGCCCGCACTCGCAAGGGCCCGCGTAAGGGCACGATTGCCGGCAAGAAGAAAGCGACGGCGAAGACCTAATGGCGAAACCAGAGCAGAAATCCGATTCCGGCAAGAAGGGCAAGACCAAAAAGTTCAAGAAGCGCGAGCGCAAGAATGTGCCGTTCGGCATTGCCTACATTCAGGCCTCGTTCAACAACACCATCGTCACCATCACCGACCCGGTGGGCAACACGCTGAGCTGGAAGAGCTCGGGCTCGCTGGGCTTCCGCGGATCGCGCAAGGGCACGCCCTTCGCGGCGCAGCAGGCAGCATCGAACGCCGCCGGCATGGCCCGCGATCATGGCGTGCGCGCCGTGGAAGTGCGTGTTTCCGGTCCGGGATCGGGCCGCGAATCGGCCATCCGCGCGCTGGCCGCCGCGGGCATCGACGTGAAGACCATCCGCGACGTCACGCCGGTGCCGCACAACGGCTGCCGGCCGCCGAAGAGACGCCGCGTGTAAGAGGCAGCTATCAGCCGTCAGCTTTCAGCCATCAGCTTCATCCCGCCGCTGCCAGAGATTGCGGATTCCGAATGAAGTAAGAACAAACTGAGAGCTGAAAGCTGAAGGCTAAGAGCTGAACAACGGGCCGGGACGAAATCCGCCACGGCGGATGTAAACCGGCCGTCATCCGAAGTCAGGAGAAGACATGGCACGTTATACCGGAGCAGTTTGCCGCCTTTGCCGCCGCGAAGGCACCAAGTTGTTTTTGAAGGGCACCAAGTGCACCTCGGACCGTTGCCCGCTGGAGAAGCGCAACTTCCCTCCCGGCCAGCACGGGAAAGACCGCAAAGCCAAGATCGTGGGCTATGGCCTGCAACTGCACGAAAAGCAGAAAGCCAAGCGTATGTACTTCACGCTTGAGAGCCAGTTCCGCGAGTATTACGAGAAGGCCAACCGTTCCACCGGCGTCACGGGCGAATATCTCATCCAGCAGTTGGAGCGCCGCCTGGACAACGTCACCTTCCGGCTGGGATTCGCCATCTCGCGCCGGCAGGCGCGGCAACTGGTCCGTCACGGGCACGTCGCTGTGAACGGCCGCAAGGTCAACATTCCGTCTTACCAGGTGAACGCGGGCGACGAGATCGCCGTTCGCGACTACGCAAAGAAGATGGCCATCGTGGAACAGGCCGCGCAGTTTGCCGCGCAGAACCCCGTTCCCGCATGGCTTGAAGCCAACTTCGAAAACCTTTCCGGGCGCGTCCTTCATCTGCCCAAGCGCGCGGACGTCAACCTGCCGATCAACGAGCAGTTGATCGTCGAACTGTACTCGAAATAAGTGATCAGTTGTCAGTAGTCGGTTGTCAGTATTTCGCCGAAAGGCCAGTAGCTGACAACTGAAAACTGAAAACTGACAACCCAACGAAAAGGAGCACTTGCGCGGCCGCCGCAGAATGCATCGCGACGCACACGCCGCGCGGGAAACGAGAGACGAATATGTTGTGGAGAGGATTCCAGAAGCCGAAGCGCCTCGCGGTCGACGCCGAGACGCTCACCGACACCTACGGGAAGTTCAGCGCCCAGCCCTTCGAACGGGGCTTCGGCACGACGATCGGCAACGCCCTGCGGCGTACGCTGCTTAGCTCCATTGAGGGCGCGGCAGTGACCGCGGTTCGCATCGAGGGCGTGCTGCACGAGTTCCAGTCCATCACCGGCGTGGTCGAAGACGCCACCGACATCATCCTCAACCTCAAGCAGATTCCCTTCAAGCTGCAAGGCGAGGGCCCCAAGGCGCTCTATCTGCGCGCCGACCAGCCCGGCGTTGTGACCAGCGGCATGATCGAGGCCGACAGCGACGTCGAGATCCTCGACAAGAACGTCTATCTGGCCACCCTTTCGGAAAGCGGCAAGCTCGACATGGAGATGCGCCTCAAGCGCGGCCGCGGATATGTCTCCGCCGACAAGAATTTCGACGCGGATCTCGGACTCGGATTTATTCCCGTGGACTCAGTGCACTCGCCGGTGCGCCGCGTGAACTACGTGGTCGACGCCGCTCGCCTGGGCCAGATCACCGACTTCGACAAGCTGACCCTCGAAGTGTGGACCAACGGCGCCGTTCTGCCCGCCGACGCCGTCGGCCTGGCCGCCAAGCTTCTCAAGGACCACATGAACATCTTCATCAACTTCGAAGAGGAGATCGAAGCGGAAGCGCGTAGCGACGAGGGCCGTATTCTGCTCCGCAACGACAACCTCAACCGCAGCGTCGAGGAGCTGGAGCTTTCCGTCCGCAGCTACAACTGCCTGAAGAACGCCAACATCCAGACCATCGGCGAGCTGGTGCAGAAGACCGAAGCCGAGATGCTGAAGACCAAGAACTTCGGCCGCAAGAGCCTGAACGAGATCAAGGAGATCCTGGCGCAGATGGGCCTGTCGCTGGGCATGAAGATCGACGAGCAGGGCAATGCGGTCCCCGGGCCCACCAGCATTCCGCCGCAAACGACGCTGGCTGCGGGCTTTGGCCGCTTCGACGAGGAAGAGGAACCGCTCGACTCGGTGGATTTGCAGTTGCCCACGGAGACGGAGAATTTCTAAAGACGGGGACTAGGGACATAGGGACTGGGGACTAGAAAAGCAATCACGCGCCTAGTCGCTAGTCCCCAGTCCCAAAGTCCCTAGAAGGAAGAGAGTTTTTTCATGCGCCATCGCAATGCAGGATTCAAGCTCGGACGCAATACCAGTCATCGCCGCGCGCTTTTGCGCAACCTGGTCACCTCGGTCATCAGAGAAGACCGCGTGCAGACCACCGTGGCCAAGGCCAAGGCAGTCCGTCCGCATATCGAAAAGATGATCACCCTCGGCAAGAAGGGCGATCTGCACTCGCGCCGCCAGGCGCTCGCCTTTCTGACCACCGACGACGCCGTGAAGCGGCTGTTCGACGTCGTGGCTCCGCGCTACGGCGACCGCAACGGCGGCTATCTGCGGATCGTCCGCACCGGATTCCAGCAGGGCGACGGCGCCGAGAAGGCGTTCATCGAATTGCTGGGCGCCGAAAAGCAACTCGAAGTGAAGCGCCAGAAGCGCGCCGACATCAAGGCCAAGAAGCGCGCCGAGCTCGAGAAGCAACTCGAGGAGCAGAAGAAGGAAGCGGAAGAGACCGCGGGCGAGGGCGGCGAACAGGCCGCGTAAGCCGCGTCAGTTCGAGAATCTTTCTCTCAAGAAACTACGGGGGCACATCTCGCCGGAGATGTGCCCCCGTTTTTGTGCCTGATGGGCGGGCGAATGAACAAGCGCGCACGACACGCCATGGCGCGATTCCGGCTCGCCCGGCAGGGAATTCAATCTGAGCGCGCTGAGGCGCCGTTCGTATCGTCTTGCCCAGTGATTCGCTTGAGCAGATGAACGCTCGGGCTGTAGTCCGGCACCAGTTCCTTGAGCGCGACGACCAGACGGCCAGCGTCGCGGGCCGCGCAGATGCCGCGAAGCGATTCGAGCCAGGTCCGCATATCCGCCGCGGGCGCGCCGTTGCCGACGAAGATCCGAATCTTGTCGTGCTTCGTGG
The DNA here is from genome assembly GCA_049514795.1 of Occallatibacter sp. Taxonomy (GTDB): domain Bacteria; phylum Acidobacteriota; class Terriglobia; order Terriglobales; family Acidobacteriaceae; genus Telmatobacter. The sequence goes on along the minus strand of JBEKUS010000029.1, from coordinate 22,450 downwards.
GCACCGTGCCTTCGAGAAGCGAGCTAAGCTCCTCATAGAGCTTCTCCCCGGGCCGCATGCCCGTGAACTCGATCTTGATGTCTTCGTCGGGCTTGAGCCCGGACAACAGAATCAGGTTTCTGGCCAGGTCGACGATCTTCACCGGCTGCCCCATGTCGAGTACGCAAATCTGCCCGCCCTCGCCGATGGCCAGCGCCTGCAAAACGAGCTGGCAAGCTTCGGGGATTGTCATGAAGAAGCGGCGCATCTCGGGATGCGTCACGGTGACGGGCCTGCCGGCGGCAATCTGCTTCTTGAAGATCGGGATCACGCTGCCGTTCGAACCCAGCACATTGCCGAAACGAACCGCCACGAACTTCGTTCGCCGACTCTGCATCGACAGAAGGAGCAACTCGGCGATGCGCTTTGTCGCGCCCATCACGTTGGTTGGGCGAACAGCTTTGTCGGAAGAGATCAGCAGGAAGGCCTCGGCGCCGTGATCCGCGGCGGTCGCGGCCACATTGTAAGTCCCGAAGACGTTGTTCTCGACGGCCTCGAAGACATGAGTCTCCATCAGGGGGACGTGCTTGTACGCCGCGGCGTGACAGATCACGGCAGGCCGGTACTGGCGGAAGACTTCGTTCAGGCGATCGCGGCTCTGAACGCTCCCGATTTCGGGATAGAACGGAACCTGCGGGAACGACTGGCCCATCTCACGGTCGATCTCGAACAGCGCGGACTCGGCAATCTCGAACCCGACGATCCCGGCAGGATGGAAACGCGCGATCTGGCGGCAAAGCTCGAAGCCGATCGATCCTGCTGCGCCGGTGACGAGAACGACCTTGTCTTTCAGCGTGTCCCGGATCGAGTCTTCTTCAAGATGCACCGGCGTGCGTCCGAGAAGATCCTCGACCGCCACCTCGCGGATCTGGCCGGCCAGGCCGCGCCCCTCGATCATCTCGCCCAGGCCGGGAACGGTCTTGGATTCGACCCCCGCACCACGGCACAACTCGAGGATGCGCGTCATCTCCGCGCCGGTAGCCGAGGGGATGGCGATGAGAACGATCGCGATCCTGTGCCGAACGATGAGCGGCGCCATCTTGTCGCCCGTCCCGAGCACCGGGACGCCGCCGATGCGCAAACCCAGCTTGACGGGATCGTCGTCGATGAAACCGCACACGCGATACGCCAGCCTGGCATTGTTGTGGATCTCCCGCAAGAGCGTGATCCCGGCGTCGCCCGCGCCGTAGATGAAGGTGCGCTTCTCCGGTCCGGCTGCGCTTCGCGCGCGCAAGCTCATGCTCTCTGTTACGCGCGCCGCAAGGCGAAGGCCGCCCGTGCCCGACAGGCAGACCATGAAGTCGAGCACGTAGAGCGATCGCGGAAATCCCGCTGGCGCCAGCAGGCGGATCAGAACAAATCCGATGCCCGATGCGATCAGATTCGCGGTCGAAATCCGGATCAGGTCGATCGCCGATACGTACCGCCAGAGGCCGCGATCCAGCTTGGCCACGCGAAACACCAGGAATTTTGCGGGAAGCCAGATCGCCAGCGCGTAGGGAAGATAGCCAAGATAGCGCGGCGGAACACTGAAGTCGAACCGCAGCAGGAACGCCGCCGCCCCCGAGACCGCGAAGATAGCGATCTCCGTGGCCCAAATGGCGATGCGGCGAACAGCGCTATTCCGCAACAGAAGACTCTGTTCCCTGGGCATTCTCTTCAACTCGCCTTCCGGAACCACGCAATCGGGGAAAGGTCTTGCGAAAAGCCGCCGGTCCGCCCCCATCCGGGTTCGCGGGCCCGCAAAGCTTAGTGTCCGAAGACACAGCTCGATCCGTCAATCCTGGGCGGCATTCTCGGTGGAGCGCTCCTTACGCCCGGCATGAAACCGGAGCGCCAGAACCAGCAGCGGAACGGCAGCGGCCGCGGCACAGGCGGGCGCGAAAGCAGGATACCGCTCTGCGCACCACGCCAATGGAAACAAGTATCCGGCATTGATCGCAGCGAAGGCCAGTGTCACCTTCACGTGGCTGCCCAACGCGCGCGCGGCATGTTGATAGGCGTGACTGCGGTGTGCTTCGTACCACCGCTCCCGCGCGAGCATCCGGCGCAGCAGCGTTACGGTCGAGTCCACCAGAAACGCCCCGAGCAGGATCAGCCACGTCCAAAGCCGTGCCCCGCCGCCCCGGGAAGAGAAGAGCGCGGGAACGCCGAGCGAGAATCCCAGAAAACCGCTGCCCACGTCGCCGAGAAACACCTTCGCAGGCGGCCAGTTCCAGACCAGGAAGCCGAGGCTCGCGGCGGCCAGCATCCAGCAAACCCGCGTGTCGCCGGGCATTCCGCCGCGGCTGAGCAACAACGCTGCCAGTCCGCTCACGGTTGCCGCTTCCATCCCAGCCAGCCCGTCGATCCCATCCATGAAATTGAAGAGATTGGTGAGCCAGACTAAGCCCAGAAGCGCAACGCCGCCGCTAAACCAACCCCGAGGGCCGCCTGTGAAGACCCCAGGACTCATCGCAGTAAAGCACCGGACGGCCCAGGCCGCCGCGAGGAGGTGAACGATCAACCGCGGCCACGCGGCCATCCTGAATCGGTCGTCGAGGAAGCCGACAAGGCCGATCGCGATCCCGCCGCCCACAAGCGCCGACGCCAACCCGGCGGGAACGGCCTGCTCGTGGACCAGCCAGACCACCGCGCACAGAAACGCCAGCACGATGCCAATGCCGCCGCCGCGCGGAACGGGAGTCGCGTGAGAACTCCGCGCGTTGGGGCGATCCATGATCCCGCGCCGGAGAAGGTAGTGCCGCACCCCGGCCGTCAAAAGGGCGGAAACCAGGAATACAAGTGCGAACAGAATCATGAGCGCGCCTTAGCTCACCAAGCCGGCTTGGGTTCCCGGAACCAGCGAACCGTTGCCGACAGTCCTTCATCGAGGCCGACCTGCGGAGTCCATCTTAGAAGATGTTGCGCTCGACTGGAATCGATGACGAAAGAATCGAGCATCCTGCGGGCTGCGTCCTCTTTCCCGGCCACCTTTGCCGCGAAACGAATCAGTGCCTCCGGCGCCGTCAGGAGACGGACCGGCCGCGCCAGGAGCCGCGCCAGGCGCTCGACTAATTCGCGCGTCGAGAGGTCCTCGCCGTCGCTGACGAGAAAGCTTCGGTTGCCGGCTTCATCCTGACTGACGCAGCGGACAAGAAAGTCGGCGAGATTCTCTACGTTAATCAGACTGCGGCAATTCCTTTCCCTGGGCAGAGGCAACGGCAAACCGTGATCCACGAACCGTATCAGCCTGAGGAAATTCCCTCGCACGCCTGGGCCGTAGACGAGGGGCGGGCGAACGACGACAGCCTCCATTCCACTCTCTGCCGCGATAGATCGAAGGGCTTCCTCAGCTTCCCACTTCGAAACCGCATACGAGCTTCGAGGGTTGGCGGGCGCGTCCTCGGTGAACGGAGTTTCAGTTGTTGCTTCGCCATGGACTTTAGCGGTGCTCGCGAAGACGAATCGGCGAACTCCCGACGCCGCGGCGGCGCGGGCCATCGATCTTGTGCCGTCCACGTTCACGTGCCGGTACTCCCGCAACGCTTCGGCACTTTCCGGGATCGGTGATGTGTTCGCCGCCAGGTGCACGATCACTGGGATGCCGGCGAGGCGATCGCGCAGGTCTCTGTTCGCGCTCAGATCTCCCAGCAAGATGGTTTCACTCAACCCGGGAACGGCAGTTTGCAGCTCCGCCCACCGCGCGAGAGTCCGGAGGCCGGCAAGCGGAGTGAATCCGGCTTCAATCAGCCGGCGGCAGAAAGACCTGCCGACAAACCCATCCGCGCCCGTTACCAGGACTCGCTCATTCATGCCGGTTCATGACCAAATCGCTTGCTGCCAGCAGTTGACTGGCCAGGAGCTTCGCTCCGCAACCCGCGCCATCATCTCGCTGCGTCCAGGCCCAGAGCTCGAATCACGCGTCCCACGCCCGCTGGCTTGTCATAGTTTGCCTCGAATGCCGCACGGCCGTTCCGTCCCTTTCGCCGGATCTCATCCGGCTCTTCCAGGAGACGCAGGAGAAGCGCCGAGACTCCGTCCACATCGCCGCACTCAAACTGCCACCCGCAATCGTATCGCCGGATGAGCAAGGCGGGCGTCGCGGCGGCGGGCCCGATATAGAGCACCGGCCGAGCCGCGGCCATCAATCCATAAATCTTGCTGGGCACGACCGCGCCGAGCGTCTCTGTTTTCTGTGTCACTAGGCCGACATGGGATTCGGCGAGGCTCGCTCCCAGCTCCTGCAGGCGAGCATACCCGGTGAAGGAGACATTCGATATCCCGCGCTCGCGGCAGAACGCATCCAACTTCCTGCGCTCCAGCCCACCGCCCGCGAAGAGAAACAAAAGATCGGGCCGGCCGGCCAGCCGCTCCATTACCTCGCGAATGGTCGCCACATCGTGCGCCAGTCCCAGGTTCCCGGAGTAAAGAATGCGCAGCGGTCTCGGCTCCGGGAAGGGCTGCGGAGAAACGATCGTTCCGTCCGCCCAATTCTCCGCGACCACGATCCGATTTGCGGGAATCCGGTGCCGCAACAGGCGCGCCTTCATGCATTCGCCGAGCGCGATCACCGCATCCGCGCGGCGCCGCGGAAAATCAAGGAACGCGACTGTCCACCGGGCGACGGGGATTCCGAGCGCGATCGCAATGTCCGGATACAGATCCATCTCCCACGCGATGTGGCGGCACCCGCGAATCCTCTGGATCAACCAGCCGATCCAGGACAACCCCGGCGGAGCTGTGAGCGTCACAATCGCATTCGGTTCCGGAACGCTCAACGCTCTCCACGCAGCGCCCGCGTAGAACGTGGCGTAGGAGACGAGCCTTCGGGTCCGGCTCTGGGAGAACGTCGCGGTTCTCACGCGCGTGACACTCACTTTGCCGCATCCGGCAGGGCATTCGCGGTTTCCCGTCGGCGGCTCCTCCGGCCGGCTGCCCGCAACGGCATCTCCGGCCGCATACTCGCTCGCACCGCAGATTACGCGGACATCGTGACCCGCTTCTGCCGCTCCCTTCGCGAAGTCCGCCAAAAACTGACCTACCGCGGACTGATCTTGCCCGAAGAATTGGCTGACGACGATGATCCGCGCACGCGAGGGTATCGCCCCCGGAACTGCCGCCGCTTCGAAGCTATTCTGCGATTCCTGCACGGAATGTCATCCTTCGCGCGGCCCTTTCAAAGCGAGACGCACGCCGGCCTCGGGCCGCGGCCGAGGAGCCAGTCGTACACCGCGGTCATCGTCTCCGCGATCCGCGGCCATTGAAATCGCTCTTCCACCAGACGCCGGCCGCTCTGGCCCATGGCGTCACGCTCCGAATCCGTCAGGGAGAACAGCGATCGCAACGCCGATGCGATACTATCCGCCTCCGGCTCCATTTGGATTGCGGCGCCCGCTTCGACGCCCTCGAGAAGGTTGCACTGACGGGTCATCAGGACAGGCAACCGCCACGACCACGCTTCGAGGACGCTCATCGGCAGGCCTTCGCTTTTGCTGGGGAGAACGAAGGCCGAAGCCTCGGCGAGACAGCGATTCTTGTCTGCGCCAAACTGTGGGCCGAGAAAGGTGACACAGGCGCGAAGTCCAAGCCGATCTGCAAGCCGCTCCAGCTCCGTGCGGTGACGGCCCTGGTCCCAACCGGCGAGCGTCAGACGCCAGCCGCCAGCCTCGGCCTCGCCACGAACGGCGCTCCACGCCGCAAGCAAGCTGCGCAGCCCCTTCGACGGATGGAACCGCCCGAGGTAGAGAATCGAACGGCCCTTCCGCAGCTTCGATGGGACCGCCTCCTGTGGCAGCTCGGTCCCATTCGGAATTACGCACACCGGATTCCGCAGCCCGTATTCGCGAAATGAATCCGCTTCAGCCTCGTTCAACGCGTGCAAACATGCGGCGCCACGCAAATGCCGGTCCTCATAGAGAGCCGCCGCGATCCGTTTCTTCCACCACGAGTTGCGCAATGCCCAGTGCCTGAGCAGACCGTGCGGGCTGACGATGTAAGGCCTCCTGCCCTGTGACCACCGAGGCGCCAGCACCGACGGATACGTCCAGATGCCGTGGACGTGAAGAACCTCCGCCTCGCTCGCCTCCAGAGCATCCGCAAGCGCGGGCGCATAGCCGAAGAGCCGCGGACCGCGAACAGGGAAGGTGTTTGTTGGAATGCCGTCCCAGAGCGCCTCATCCGCAGCCGTGAAAGCGTCGCGAGCGCCGAATACCGCGGGGGAGTATCTCTGCTGCCGGGCGATCGCAATCGTCAGGTTCCGCATCGCGTCCGAGATTCCGCCGTTCATCCGGGAAATGGAGTTCGATAGGACGGATAGCCGGGTTTGCGATTGCGGCATAACGGAAGTCGGTTCAATGAGCGCGACGTTTGCCAGGCGAAGGAAGGGAAAGTCGCGGAACTATGCGCTTGCCCTTGGATGCAAGTGCTTTGCCGCGCGCTCGATCGCCTGGACGTAGCCGCGAACTTCAAGATCCATGTTGCAGCATTGATCGACGATCCTTCTCGACAAGGCGCCCATTCGTGCGCGCAAATCCGGATCGAGGAGTTTCGTCATCGCCTGAGCCAACCCATCGACGTCGCTTGGCTCGATGACGAAGCCATTCGCGCAGTCTTGCACGATGAGTCCCGCCGAGCCGCAAGCGGTCGTCGTAATCAGCGGCTTGCCGGCGAGTGCGGCCTCCACAAGGACCTTCGGAAAGCAGTCCTTTTGCGTCGGCAGCAGCACCGCGTCCGACGCGAGGTAAAACTCGGCGAGCTTCTCCGGCGTGACTGGGCCAAGGAAACGGACACGATGCTCAACTCCGATCGACCGGGCGAGCTGGGTGAAGTGCTCGATGGATCCATCCTTCTTGGCTTGCGGCGCTTCCGCGCCGACAAAAACACACGTGAACGATGCGCTCTCGGGAAGCAAGGCAGCGGCTCGAATGATCTCCGGCACGCCTTTGAAGGGGAGCAACGTGCCCACGAAAAGAAAGATCGCGCGTGCATCGGCGCCGAGAACCTCCCGTGACTGCTCCGCCGGCCCTGCCTTGCTGAGCAGCCTCCTGAAGAGCGCGGCCCCGCCCTCGAAGGGAGCGGAGATCAGCCGGCCGGGCGCGCAGCCGTAGACCTCAGTGAGAACCTCGAACGCGGCGGGGTTCTGATAGATGTGGTATTGACAAAGGCGCAGCAGAAGCCGTTTCAATCGTCTGATCCACCAGCGACGCTTCTTCTCACACCTTACGGGGAGGGTCTGATTGGTCGAGATCACGACCCGGCCGAGGAGGCGCGCGCAGAACGCGCACCACATGGCTCCGGGGCCGAGCAGGCCCTTCAAGACCACCACGTCTGACTCACGGGCGCAAGCCAGTCCCACAGCCCACTCCGGATTGGCGGCGAGTCCCTCGGGGGTGCTGCCCTTCACATCCACTCCGAAAGGCTTGCATTGTGCGGTCGCTGGCCGATATGGGACTCGCGCAACCTCCTGGTCAACGTGCCGGTACAGCGGGAACGCCTTGACGGAAAAAGGCGTTGCGCGGGCCACCTCAAAAACCGCATCCTCGGTATTGCGCTGCAGGTCGTATGTCAGGAAGCCGACTCGCAGCGGTCTGTCCCCCCTCGCACCGGCCCCATCGCGAGAGGGAGTTCGAGAACTGTCATCGGCCATGCTCGGCGTGCTCATCAATGCGACTCCTCGGAAGACGATTGCAGCGGTCCGGACCTCGACGGCCCGCTTTACGTCCATCAAATTAACGATATCTTTTCTTCACGCCACTCGGCGACATCCTGCAGCCACTGCCTCATTCTGCTGTAGATGTCGCTGCCGGAGGCGATCACGCGCGCGTATCCGGCCGCGGCGATCCGCGCTCTTGCCGCGTCATTCCGCAGATAGAACCGCGCCTTGTCGAGAAACTCCTCTGGGCTCTCGAAGAACTCCGCTTCCTTCCCTTCGCGGTAGAACTCCTGCATGGCGGGAGTCCGCTCGGAGAGAAGAAAAACGCCGCAGGCAGGAATCTCCCACGATCGATTGGTGTACTGATCGCGATTCCACTTGCTGAAGAAGCAGGCCGCGATCTTGCTCCCGCAAAGCGCTCGCCGGTAGTCCGCGCCCCTGGCAAAGCGGATCGGCTCGACCTTCCCATAAACATCGTGTGACAGGGCCGACTTCCACCCCGCCCAGTCTCCGAAGATCCTGCACTTCATCCCGGCTCGCACAGCCTGTGTGAGGCAATCGATGCGCAGATCGGGCTCCAAATGCCCTGCGAAAACAACGTCTGAGCCCCACGTTCGCTCCTCGTCCGCGGAAAGCGCGCACGGGTAGTGCAGCCACGGCAGGTAATACATCGGGAGAACCCGTACGCGCCTGACGCCGCAGGCAGCGGCCTCGGAGACATTGCACTGTCGGTTGACGTGATATCCATCGTACTCCGGCAGCGCCTTCAGCAGATGCCGGTATGCTCCGCGACCACGCCGCCCGAAGGGATCGTCGCAATGCGCGCCGGAGGCAAAAGTCAGTTGCACGACCCGCGCAACGGTCTCGGCAGTGTAGTGATGCCCCTGGTAGAAAAGCACGGCGTCGGGACGCATCTCCTTCACCCGCTCGATGACCATGCGGTTGACTTTGCCGATGTCTGGTCCGAGGAGGAAGTGCTCTTCGATCCGGCCCAACAGACTCGCCGGAATGTAGGAATGGGTGTCGAAAAGCTCGGCTGCGATCCCGAGATCACGGAGCGCCTTGAGCCAGGCAAGCTCGTAGATCTCGCCGAACGCCGATCGGACGATCAGGACAGAGTGCACCTTTTTTCCGCTAGGGTTCGCCATAACCCTTCCGGCAAAATTCGGATCTGCATGGAACTGGTTCTGCGTCTACCGCTAGACACACAAGACGATCGAAGCAAGTACTTCACCACCCCTGCAATGGCCGACTCCTTCTCCCGGAATCCACGCTTCGTGCCTGCGGGGTTTCAGAAGAGCCAGAGTGTGCGCCGGACCGGGTTCTCGCTCCGCGGTTTCGCTCCTGCATGCTGCGACGCCGCGGCATGCGCATAGATCTGTTCGAAGACCTGGCTCCACCGCTCAGGGCCAAACTTCGAGGCCAGTCGCAGGCTTTCCGGCAGGCAGGCTGAAAGCCATTGCGGGTCCGCAAGGAGTGCCTGTCGCATCGCCGGTGCAGGCCGCCCTGGCTCACAAAGGAAGCCATTCCGTGCGCTCAGCAGATCCCGGTGAGATCCTACTCCGGAGCTGAGAATCAATCCACAACCGCTCAGCGCGGCCTCGTGCGCCACCATGCCCCAATGGTCTTCAATGCTCGGCAGGACCAGAAAGCGAGCCTCCCGCATCATGCGGGCGACTGCCGGAGCCTCTGCAAATGGGTGAACCTCGATCCCTGCAGATTCGAGATCGGCGCGCATGGGGCCTGCTCCAACGGCTGCAATCCGAAAGACCATGCCTTCGGATCGTAACGAGTTCACTGCCTCCACAAGGCCCCGCAACCCTTTGCGCGGAACGAACTGGCCGGCAAACAAGAAATGACAGGGGCGTTCGATCCATGGCGGGCCCGGTTGGAACGTCTCTGGATCGGCCCCATAGAGGCCCGTGTAAACAGAACTATCCGGCATCCCCAAATACTTCATAAGGTCCAATCCACTCGCGCCGGGGACCATTGCCAAATCGATTTGGGGACGGTACCGCCATCGAAAGATGCGCTTTCCGGCCACCTGCCGAAGGCTGTGTTTGCGGGAATTGTCGACCATGCTGACCACTGTTCCGCCCCGGCGCTCAACTTCCCGGGCCAGCGAACGGAAATTGGCGTACGCCCAACCCGTATGGAAGAACAGGTCGGGCGCCGCAATCGCCAATTGGCGCCAACTGAGGTCAGGGTCTTCCGGCGCGATGTGAATCGGGGCGCCCAGAGCGGCTTCGATCTCCTCGGAAGATTGCGGTCCCGGAGTTGCAATGACTGCGATCCGATCTCCCAGCTTTGCCGCAACAGGACGGATCAGGCGAGCGCCATAATACGGCAACCCGTGCCACGCAATTGCGACCCTCATCGTGAACTCCCATTCACGCGTGCTGGCGCCGTCTCCCAGTGCTGTTTCCGTCTGATACTGTCGCAGGGTCCCTTGTGAACACGCTCATGTTTGAGCGTTCTGTCGATGGCGATCCGGTCAAGCGTTTGCAGGTAATTCCAGGCTCTGATCGCTTAACACAGGGTGGCCCGATCGCCGATTTCGTGTCCTCTCGTGCAATGACTGCTGAACGCGGAAACCGTGCGGTACAGGGCGTCAGGGCAGCGCCGGGCTTGTGGCGGTTTCCGGCAGGGGCCGCGCGGCGTGGCTCACCGTCTGCTCGACGGCGCAAAACAGCAGGATTGGAAGGCCTCTCGTCGCGAGCAGATACACGCCGAGAGTCGCAGTCATGGGGATCGTCCAGACGCAGAGCAAGGTCAGCACATAAAAGGCGAGAAGCCGGGTCCCTATGTCGGGGGAAGAACGGGAAACCGAGATGCAGACCCTCGCAATCCAGCCGATGACGAAGAAGCCGACGGCGACGCCAAGCGCTCCGAAGTTGTAGTAAAGCTCAGCGAGCGTGCCCGGGACGATCCCGGTGATCGTCGGATCGCCGTAGATATACTGCCCGACCAGCGCCGTCATCGCCGCCGGCTCCGGCACTTTCATCGAACCATGGAGCAGGGTCGCCGGCGCATTGGCGGTCATCGCCAGGCCCTGAATCAAGGTTGAGCCGAAAGCATGACCGGAGCGATTCACCATGTCGAAAGCGAGACTGATCGTCGGGTATCTTCCCATCTGCCAGTCGAATACAGAGGCAAACTGGTTGGCGACGAATTGGCTCGTGCTCATGCCGCTGCGCCCAATCAAGTCCATCCCGGTGTCAAGCAACACCGTGGTGCGCGCCACGGTTTCATACACGATGAGTCCCGCAACTCCCGCCACGACGGCGGCGGCAAACGGTCGAAAGAGTCGCGAACCGAGCTTCTTGACGACGAACATCAGCGGCAGGATGGCCAACAGATTCTCCGCGCGGCCCCCGGTCCAGAAGAGGTTGAAGAGCATGCAAGCCGACCCGCCGATCAGCAAGGCGAGAGCGAGTTTCGGGCGGCGTTGGCCGGTTCGCGAAACCAGGAACGCGGTCAAAAGAAAGAGGATTCCCCAGGAAAGCCACTCGGACATGAACACGAAGCGCGCAGTTCCCGCTTCGAGCTCTTTTGCCCGGTCGATGGTCACCAGTTCTTCCAGATGCCCGCCGGAACTGGAGATGAACAGAATCGTGCCCGCGGCGCCGGCAAGTGTGAACGCGAGGCCTGCGAGGACAAGCAGCGTCGATCGCACTCGGACCGTCCGCGCGCTGCTCACCGCCGGTTTGGATCGGGCAGTTGTGAGCCCCAAGGCCAAGGCCAGTTGAGCCAGAAGGACGAGCGCAAGCGAGAGATACACGTGATGGGCCTGCGTGTGGGGATCGAGCGCCGCAAGGTTGTAGAAACCGAGCGGCACATAGTCCGTGCCCGTGAGGTGCACGAAGGCAGACAGGGGATACGCCACCAGGAACGTGCCCAGAACAAGCGTGTAGCCGTTCATTATGCCGCCGGTCTTCGCTGCGCTGCGAAGCAGAATGGCAAACGAAGCGACCAGCAGCGCCGCGGCGAGCAAACCCGCGCCGGGAGTCTCGACTCGCTCACGCCGCACGCACAGAACAACGACGATCAGCGTGGCGATCGACACAAGAATCCAACGCCAGGGAATCGGATGCCGTGTTCGCCCGTGGTTCAGCATCGGCTCTCCGCAACCTCTTCACTGTTCGCTTGAACAAGTCGCTCTCGGAAAAGCTCGAGGAAAGCCAGCGCCATGGCGCGAACGATGCTGGGCCGGATACCCCACAGTGATTGCAGCCGGACATTCTGCTGCGACGCGAGGTACAGCGCCAGACAGATCAGATAGAGCGCCTCCGATACGAGGCATGCGCAGCAGAACCCCAGCGCTCCCCAGCGCGGCACGAAGAGCACGCTGAGAAGAACGAGCGCGGCGAGATTGAGCGCGGCGCCCGCCGTTCCCGGAAGAACGAACCGAAGCCCGCGGAGATTGTTCTCCAGCGTTCTCGTCATGGCCCGGATCGACATGGCGAGCGCCAGCGGATAGGCGGCGGGAATTGCGCTGACATATGCGGCGCCAAAGCCGAACCGAATGACCGGGCTGATAACCGCACAGGCAAGAAGGAAGCTCGTTATGGCCACGACCTGCGCCATCTGGAAGCGGCGAAGCATGAGAGCGAGGGAGATTTCGGCAGTCTCCGCGCTTGACACTTCGACGAAGCCAATTTGCGTGAACGCTTCGGTTGTGATCGTGATCGGCATCGTGACCGCGAAAGCGATAGCGTAAAACCCGATCTGCTCGAGTGTGGTCGTACGAATAAGAATCGCGCGATCGGCATTGAGAAGCAGAACGGCTGCGAGGCTGGGCGCGGCGAATCGCAGCCCGAGGCCGAGACAGCGGCTGTATGCGCCGCGCGGCACGGTCCGGTTCAGCCACTGCGGCTTGATATGGATGAGGTGAAGCAGGCACTGCACCAACTGCGAGCCGAGCGCGGAGAGCGCTGCGCGAAGAGGCGTGAGCGCGCCCACGGCCCACAGGACAATGAGCGCGGCAACATAACCCGCCTGCCCCGCGAGCGCAATCCCGTTGACCCGGTTGAATCGCTTCAAGCCATAGGCCATGGCGTTGAAGTAGGGCGCGAGAATCATGAAGGCGCCGCTCGCGCAGCAGATCGCTACCTGGAAGGTCAGGTGGCGGTTGTCGCCGGTGAGCGTGAGCGGAGCGCAAACCACGAATAAAGGAACCGCCACCACGGCCTGAGCCGCCGCGAGCCGGAAGCCGGTGGTCAGAACTTCCTTCGTGTCCTCGGCGCCTTTGGAGATAAGCGCCGTGATCGCCTGCGGCGTCCCGAGGCTGAACAGCGCTCCCATGAGCGTCGGGAAGTACAAGAGAACGGCGAGCTCGCCGCGGCCGCGCGGAAGCAGGAGCCGCGAAACCATCAGGCCGGAAACGACGCCCAGTCCAACGCGGAGGGCGTTCGCTCCCGAGGTGGTGACGTAGGACCGGACTAGGTGTTTGCGATGGTGGGACGTTGTTTCTCTCCGTCATGCGGTACGCAGGTGCGTGCGGATCGCAAGGAAACATAGTCGGGCCAACCCGCGCGGGTCAGCGGCTGCGACGGGCCGTCCCTGGGATGCAGGATTCGAGTTTCTGACCCAGTGTCGCCTATTCGCTTACCGGCACCGACTTGAATTCCGCCAGCAATTGCAAAATCTTCGGATGGTTGGAGGCCAGATTGCGTCCGAGCAGGTAAATCCAAGCACCGAACAACCCAAGCAGCGTAAAGACCAGCACGATGACTGTGCGATGCGGTGCGGATTTGCGATCCGGCGCGATCGCCTGTTCCACGACCTGGATGATCGCCGCATTCTTCGCTTCATCCCAGCGCGCGGCATCGTACTGCTTCAGCAGTAGATCGTAGAGCGCCTGGCGGTACTGCAGCTCGTGTTCCGCGCGAAGGTACTCGGCGCCCGCGCCGGCAACATCCTCCAGATCCAGGCCGGCAGCCGTCTTCGATCCACCGCGCGCCTCCATGCGGGCCTCTTGATCGCGCAGCGACGCGAGCTGGCTTTCCAGCAACTGCACCTCGGGGTTCTGCTCCGTCGAGTACGAGCGCAGCGCCTGCAGTTGCACTTCTTTGGCGGTCACCTGAGCGTGTAGGTCGGCGAGCGACGTGACCAACGCCTTGGTCTGTGCGTCCAGTTGGATCAGGCCATTCTCCCTCTGGAGCCGCTCGAACGCGAGCTCCGCCGAAACCAGGTCCTCTCTTGCATCCTTCAACTGTTGCTCATAAAAGAGACGCCGCTGCGATGCCTCGGTTACCGCGATGGTCTTCGTCAGCGCGCGAAGCTGCTCGGGGTAGGCATTGGCGATCGCGGCGGCACGGCTCTTGTCCGTATCGGTCACCGAGATCGAGATTAGTGTGCTCTTCTCCGACAGGATCGTCGTGTTGTCCGCCAGCAACTTGCGTGCCGCCGTTCTGTCCTTCGCGTGATATGCGTCCATGAGGCCGAACTTGTCGATGATCGCGTCGTTGATGGGCCGCGAGGCCAGCAGCCCCATGTAGAGCTCGTTGGGATTTCTCAGGCTTAGAGTCGTTCCGCCGGTTGCCGCGGCCAATTGGCTGGGAGCGGTGGGATTCAATGCCAGTTGGCCCATCATGTAAGAAGCCGCCGATTGCGTCTGTTGAGGCGTCATGATCTTTGTGGCCGCCGTGTATTGCGGGCGCAACAGCAGACTGACCACGACGCCGAGAAGCATCGCGATTCCGGTCGCCACGGCCGCCAGTCGCCTTCCGCGGACCAAATGCGTGAGAGTGCCAAAGAAGGTTAGCCGGCCAGCCGGCTTACTTTCTCTCGAATCGAACTCCGCGCGCGGAGTAGCTTCCTCGGTCAGGTTCTCTGAGTTCTGCTCCATCATGGTTCGCCGTCTCGTCAGTAGGCCGTGCCGAGCACGGCGCCGGTCAAGGCTGTTTGCGACAGAATCTGCGTAAAGTACGGCAGTTGCTGGATGAATGTGCTCGGGCCCTTCAACTTGGGTGGAACGATGATCGCATCTCCAGGCAGCAGCGTCGTCTTGTCGAAGTCCGAGTGCCAGAACTCTCCCCGGGTTTGCCGGCTGATCACGGCGCCGTCCGCCCGGATCAGGAAAATGCGCTTGGTGTCGGCCTGCCGAGTCGGGCCGCCGGCATCGTTCAGGTAAGCATAGAGCCGCTTCTTGAGCTCGTAGCGAAACGCATTGGCGTTGTAGACGGCGCCGGATACCTGCACGGTATTGAGCTCGGGCGGAACGTAAAATGCGTCGCCGTCCTCAAGTGGAAACACGGGAATATCGTCGACGCTGCTCGCGCCGGGCTTCATGGCCAGGACCACGCGGCCCGTGGGCTGAACCGCCGCGAGCTGCGCGATCAGCGCCTGCTGCGCGTTCAATTGCGCCTGCTGCTCCGCGCTGCTGGCAACGCCGACGGTGGAGGCGGCCGCATTGCGCGCGAGAAGCTCCCGTTGCATCTGCGCGGTCGACTGCCGGATCTCAAGCTCCTCGGCGCGTCGCGTGGAGATGCGTGTGAGCTGCGAAGCATAAAGATAGGAGTGCGGGGTCAAACCCCCGGCGCGCCTCACCAGCTCGCGCAGGGTTTCCCCGGGGCTTAGGCGGTAGACGCCCGGCGCGTTCACTTCTCCGTCCACGCGGACGAATGCCGCGTGTTTGTCGACGGGAAGTGGGATGTCCTTCTCCGAAAAGATCGTCACCACGTCTCCAGGCTGCAGGGTCTGGTTGTCGGGCGACGCCGGATTGTCGATGGCGTTTGCCAGGTTGAATGCGATCAGCCGGGTGCTCAGGTCGTGCTCGTCGAGCCGCTCGATGGCCGCATAGTCCCAGTTGATCTCCTCGCTGTTCCGCGCCGCCGCGAAACCGGTTTCGAGGCGCGGGTTCATCTCGTTTTGTGCATTCATCCCGGCTTGAGAGGCGGTCCCGCTCTGCGCGCCGGGAACCGCCTGCGGATTGATTCCGGTCTGGGGATTCGCTCCGCTCTGCGGGTTCATTCCGGCTTGTGGCGCGACTCCCATCTGTGAGCCGGTCCCAGGCTGCGCGTTGGCGCCGGTCTGCAGAGTCATCCCAGGCTGCAGATTCGTCCCGCTTTGTACCGGGAGTCCGGTCTGCGGACTCGTTCCGATCTGCGCATTGGTCCCTGTCTGCGGATTGAACTGGTTGGGCGATAACCCGAACGGATGACTGATCCGCTCCGGTACGAGAAAGTTCTGCTGGTTCCAGTAGTCGCGCGTGAGCAGGAACTGGCGCGTGGGGATAAGGTCGGTGATGCGCATCCCTTCGCGCCACACATAGCGTCCCGGCTCGGCTACGTTGCCGCGGAGGGTCACCGCATTGTCGAAGCGCGGCGAGAGCGGATACACGCGCAGCAGATCGCCGTCGCGGAGCGTCCGCTTCAGTCCTTCCGCATCGAGCGCGAAAGACTCTACCTGCCGTCTTGCATGGTTCTCGATGCGCTCCAGCAGCGCGCGGTCCTCGTTCGCCAGGTTTGTCGCGCCGCCCGCGTCCTCCAGTGCCGCGGCCAGAGACTCGCCCTCCTTGATCTCGTAAATCCCGGGCTCGTTCACGCTGCCGATGATGGCCACCTGCGGCCCAGCCGCAGGAATGTAAATCACGTCGCCGGGAAGCAGCGGAGAGTCGTGCGACTTGTCGCCCCGCCGCAGCAGGTCGTAGAGGTCGAATTCGCTCACCGTCTTGCCGTTGCGCCGCAACTGAATGCTCCGCATTGACCCCGTCGCCGACGGACCGCCGGAGGTGAACAGCGCGTCCACTAGCGTGCTCAGCGAGCTGACAGTGTAGACGCCCGGTTGCCGGGCGCTTCCTAACACAAAGACCTGAACGGAGCGAAGCTGGCCCAGGGTCACGTTCAGGTCGAAGTCCTTGTAGAGGGCGCCGATCGCCGAGTGAAGGAAACTCCCAAGCTGGTCGTAGCGTAGGCCGGCGACCGTCGCACTCCCCACTCTCGGAACAAAGATCTGGCCGTTCCGGTCCACCATCACCCGCGTGTCCAGATCGATTTTGCCCCATGCGTGGATCAGCAACTCGTCGCCCGGCCCGATGACGTACTCCGCGGGAACCGGAACGCGATCCAACGGCGCGAAGGTTGTGGGCGCCGTGTCGAAGAGCTTTCTGCCAAACACCGGAAGCGAATGACCGGCTTCGTCCTCGGCAAAAATCTCGAACTCCGTTCGCGTGGTGATGGGTCCGACGACTTTGTAGGGCAGCGGGACGATCACTGGCGGGGTGGCAGCGGTTCCCGTCGAAGTCGCTGCGTTTCCGGGCTGTACAGCCCCCGCGCCGGTCATGGCTCCGGACGGCGCCGTCGTCGATCCCGCAGGCATCGCGGATGCGGACGGGCAGAACGCGGCTGCGCCTTCGGGAACCGGCCCGGGTCCGGAGGGACACACAGCCGTTTGCGCTCCTGGCGCCGTGGGGACCGTTTGCCCGGCGCATAGCACGCCCGGCAAGAGAAGAAGCATCAGGGCTTTCGTTTTCATTGCGATCTTGAGCTCTCCGCTCAGGAGGTTTCCGTTTCGTGCGCCGGCCCGGCGCGACCGATCGGGCCGCCTAGCTGTTGCGATTCGCCTTGATCGAAGCGACCTCGACGCTCAGCTCCTGGACGCGCTGTTCAAGGTCCTTCATCTGAGCGTAAACCTCCTCCCTGGCCCCGTCGCCGCCATTTTCCTTGCCGGCTCGGTTCAAGAGGCCGTGCATGGCCTCGCGCGCCAGGTCCGAGAGGCTTCGCGCTCCCGACGCAACGCAGATGCGACGCAGCGCGGAGAACTCTTCTTCGGAGATCCGGACGCTGATGGTGCGAGATCGTGGTCTGAGGACTCTCATCGTGAACTCGAATCGGGGCTGGAGATTTCAGCGCGGCCCTCCAGCGCGTGAATGCGCGGCGGATTACAGGCCGAATGTGTGAGATAAGGTGGGCGTTGACTGGCGAGTACGCGAGATTCCGCTACAAGCAGGCTCCGCCCCCGTCAGTCCCAAACCTCCTTGTGGATCGTTGCTCCTCACAACCAGAGGCTTGACACAACGAGGCCGGCGGCGCGCAAGGAGGCGGATTCCATCCCGGAATGTGCCGCATTCTCCAGGCGCAAGTCCTTGAGCGAAACAACGTTAGCACGCGGGTACGGCGGAAGCAAGGGAATCGTATTACAAATGCATTACGCCTGTAAGTCATTCATTTCATGGCATCGTGTTGTGGATCGGGCCGTCGGTTCGGGCCATTGAGAACGACGTTATGCATAGATCGGAACGATCGTCTTTGTGCTGCTTGCGCCTCAATCTGCTCCGCTCTGCGATCCAAAAGGCGCCATATCGCCGGTCTGCAAGAATCTGATATTCAGATTTTGGGAAGATCTGGGGCAATCGAATCAGGCGGTTACGAAAGCTCCCCGGCCTCAGTTGATCCCTCGGCCCCCGCGAGCGGTCAATCCCGCTCCACTAGGATGCCGGGCCGGAACATCCTCACATACATGTAGACCACCCACTGCATAAAGAGCGCGCCACAGCAATCCAGCAGCACGTCCCACGGCGATCCACCGCGGTTTGGCAGGAAGTGCTGGTGCCATTCATCCCAGGCGGCCACCAGCGCCGTGCCCGCAATCGCCAACTCGGCGTCGAAGAGAAAGCGGTAGCGGGGCAGGCTCATCCACCAGGCGCGCAGCCATGCCAGCCCCAGCGCTCCATAACCGAAAAAGTGGCCCAGCTTGCGGATGTGGTGGTGGATCGTCGCCCACCGGGCATTGCTGACGGGGCCGAAGATCGACTCGAAGAGCCAACGCAAGGGCCCGCTAGTGTGGTTGGCGCCGAACCACTCTGTCGACTCCAGAACGATGAGAGCGACCCCCACGGCCACCGGACCCCACGCGTTGATCCAGAACTTCCAGCGCCGGTCACTCGACATGGTAGTTGGGCGCTTCACGGGTGATGATCACGTCGTGAACGTGACTCTCGCGCAGTCCGGCGCCGGAGATGCGTACGAACTTCGCCTTCTCCTGCAGCTCCGCAATCGTGCCGCATCCCAGGTAACCCATGCCGGAGCGTAATCCGCCCACAAGCTGGAACACCATCGCTTCCAGCGGCCCGCGGTACGGCACGCGGCCCTCGATGCCTTCGGGGACAAACTTCGCCAGGCGATTTTCGTTCGCGCGCTCGCGCTGCACCACGTCCGTCGGCCCGCCCTCCGCGCCAGCCAGATCGGCCGAGCCCTGGAAGTAGCGCTCGCCCGAGCCCTGGCTCATTGCCGTCAGCGAGCCCATACCGCGATAGCTCTTGAAGCTGCGCCCTTGGTAGAGGATCGTCTCGCCGGGGCTCTCGTCCACGCCCGCAAACAGCGATCCGATCATCACCGAACTGGCTCCGGCCGCGATCGCCTTCGTAATCTCGCCCGAATACTTGATGCCGCCGTCGGCGATCACCGGGATTCCGTGTTCGCGCGCCGCGCGGCACGACTCGGCGATCGCTGTGATTTGCGGCATGCCCGCGCCGGTCACCATGCGCGTGGTACAGATCGAACCCGGCCCGATGCCTACCTTGATCGCGTCGGCCCCCGCGTCGATCAGCGCCTTCGCGCCCTCGTAGGTCGCTACGTTGCCCGCCAGCAGCGCAACGCCGGGGAAGCGCTTCTTCACCTCGCGCACCGCTTCCAGCACCCGCGACGAGTGCCCGTGCGCCGAGTCGATGGCCAGCGCGTCGACTCGCATCCGCACCAGCTCCGCTGCCCGCTCCAGGAAATCCCCCGTCGCTCCGACCGCTCCGCCCACGCGCAGCCGCCCTTGCTCGTCCTTGCTCGCGTTGGGGTACTTCAGTTTCTTCTGGATGTCCTTGACCGTGATCAGGCCCTTCAGATCGTACTGGTCGTCCACCACCAGCAGTTTTTCCACGCGATGCTTGTGCAGGATCAACTCCGCCTCTTCAAGGGTTGTCCCCACAGGCACCGTGATCAGATCGTCCTTGGTCATCAGGTCCGCGACGGGAACGTCGGTCCGCGTTTCGAAGCGCAGGTCGCGGTTGGTCAGGATTCCCACCAGTCGCTTGCCCTTCGTCACCGGCACGCCGCTGATGCGGTAGCGGCGCATGATATCGAGAGCGTCGCCGATCGTCTTCTCCGGGCCAATGGTCACCGGGTCGACGATCATCCCGCTCTCCGACCGCTTCACCTTGTCGATCTCGCCCGCCTGCTCGGCGATGGTGAGATTGCGGTGCACAATACCGATGCCGCCCTGCTGCGCCATGGCAATGGCCATGCGCGACTCCGTCACCGTGTCCATGGCCGAGGAGATCAGCGGCGTGTTCAGCGCGATCTCCCGCGTCAGTTGCGTCTGCGTGCTCACCTGTACCGGCACAACATCGCTGTATGCGGGTACAAGAAGCACGTCGTCGAAGGTGAGGGCTTCGCGAAGATTCTCAGTCAGCATGATGTGTCGATGCTCCTGGCGGACCAGGGACTCGGGTTCCCGGCTGGCAGGAGCTTCACACTATTGTAGCGGAGGGGTACGGCGCGCCGTCCCTAAACGGCGGCCTCTCCAGAGCCCGGCCGGTCGCCGCGCTCAGACGATCAGATGGAGGGCGTTGGGCCCGCCCATCGCCGCATCGGCAACCATGTGCCTGTCGAATGTCGCCAGCTTGCCTCCGTGCGCGCAGGCCAACGCCAACAGGTAACTGTCGGTGATCTGGGCTGAGTCGAGCAGACGGCTCGTGTCCACGCGCGCCGCGTCGAAGAGAGTCACGTCGTCCGGCCAGAACTCGTGCCCGCCCAGCGCGAGAAACACCGTCATCAGCTCGGCCACTGCGGCAGGGTTTCCCGGCGAACTCGGGTAGCGGGAGTTGCCGACGATGCGCAGCACGCCGTTTTCCGCCAGCGGGCAAGTGGCCCAGGCGCGTCGTCCCGTAGCCGCGAACCAGTCATGCGCCCGGTCGTGCTGCACGTGCGCGGGATCGATCAGCGCGATCAGCACGTTCACATCGAGCAGATAGCGGGTCACTGCAGCTCTGCCTCGAGCTGCCGCACCAGCTCCGAGGTGACGCGTTGTCCTCCCGGACGGATCGGCAGCAGCGGCACACCGTTGCGTGTGGCGCGGCGAGCCGGGGCGGGACGCATCGCTTCGCGGGCCAGCGCGCTGATCACCTCGCCCACGCTCTTGCGCTCGGTCGCGGCCATCTCTTTGGCTGCCGCCAGAACGTCATCGTCAATGGCCAGGGTGGTGCGCATGGGCCTCCTCGTCGGACATCACGCATCAACCATCATACATCACAATGTGCCACTTGATCCACCCCGAAGCCTGTGTTATCTCACCCGCCCGAAGAAGCGGTGTCCACCGGAAGAAGCTACATCGAATCTTCGGCCCCAGCGCAACCCAACCGCCGGGAATCCCTTTCGCATCATCGCCTGCCCGCAAAAGCAGGGGGTGCGCCGGCAAAAAAATGTGGCGTGAGCCGTGGTGCAATCCCAGGTCTCATCCGCCACGGCGGGCGAAGCTTCGGACGCCTGGCGGCGGACTGCTTCGAGAGAGCGTACCGAAGTGACAATGCGTAACCAAGCTCCGGTGACTTGTGTACCCAAATGAATTTCTGTTGTGGCATCGTGCCCGTGATAACATTCGGTCAACCCTTTATGTTTCTTGCTCGGATTGAAGTGAAGAGTGCTTTTCATTGGAAGAGCCTTTCAGTGCACCCCAGAGTATGACTTCGGATTTCGATCTTACTGGTCATTACCGTCACTCGTTCCGCTCGTTTCCAAGGAGCTACGTTCTCATTTCTCCGTCGGAAGCTGCCGATTGTGCGATCGTTTTTGTCCATGGATACGCGGGGGACTCCTACAGTTCCTGGACAAAGTTCCAACAAATGGTGGACGATGTCGAGCCATTGGTTGAGTTCTAT
The DNA here is from genome assembly GCA_049514795.1 of Occallatibacter sp. Classification (GTDB taxonomy): domain Bacteria; phylum Acidobacteriota; class Terriglobia; order Terriglobales; family Acidobacteriaceae; genus Telmatobacter. Next base: position 911 of record JBEKUS010000029.1, on the reverse strand, counting down.
CAGAGTTGTGATCTTTTCTTCTTTCAGTATGAAAGCCAAAACGAGTGGATTCACGCGTCCACGGATAGACTTCTCCACTTTCTTGAGGAGCTTGTGCTTAGCCCGAAGCGGCACCATTTTACGGAGGACGTTAGTCCGGTGTTAACGCGGTTTAGCTTAACGGGCAGGCAAGCAGCGGTCCCAATGTCAGCGTTGCCCGCCAAGCGTCGCTACAGGCGTCTCATCTTGGTTGGCCATTCAGAAGGTGGCGTAGTAATTCGTAATGCGGTCATAAAGAGGTTTAAGGCTAGGAGGATTAAGGCGATGCATCCGTTTCAATGGAAACTGCTGATGCAATCGCAGCTCTCGTTATTCGCGCCTGCAATCGCTGGGTTCGCTCCCGCTGGTTTCCTCGGGCTCTTGATGAGAATGCCGTGGCTCGGACCGATGCTGCAGGCGGCTCTCAATAGCTCAGCCGGTTTTCAGGATTTGTCAAATCGCAATTTTCTTGAGGATCTCAGAACGGAAACAGAGTCTGCCGCGAGGCAGTATCCGCATAGGGCTCTCAGAGCGAACATTCTTTGGGGATACGCTGATCGAGTAGTTCATCCTACGATATATGAAGAGGATGCCGAGCAATTTGTTGACATGGACCACACTGGGATCTGCAAACCAAATGATGAATACGTGCATCCACTTCAATTTGTGGCAACGAGCTCTGCTGGTTGACCGATTATTCTCGCGAGAGGCAAAGCTGGATGACGATTCAAACACTTCGGCTTTCTCAGTTTTATAGGCTGCGTGTCGGACTGAGCTGCTCCCCGAGATTTAGTCCAAGAGATATGAGAGTTCTCCGATAGATTGGGGCCAGAGAGCCCTGAAGAGGAGGACTTCAGATGCGGAAGAGCCGGTACACAGAAGAGCAGATCGTG
>JBEKUS010000028.1:0-40377 GCA_049514795.1 Occallatibacter sp. | reverse complement strand
ACGCGTGCGCGGCAGACGAGGATCCTTCAATTCCGCAAAATGCGTCAGGGGAGTCTCCATCTCCCCATCTCAATCTTTTCGCACACCGCCGCATATAGCCGCTATGGTGCGTTTGCCCTGCCTGAACTCCCCACTCACTCGCCCCTACTCCCTACTCCCTGCTATCATCCCTCTCGTGCAGCCCGAACAATTCACTTATCCTCCCTATACCGACCCGCTCGTCGAGGCTTATAGTGGGCTCTTCGTAGCCGTCTTCATCGTTCTGCATCCCTTCGTCCGCGTCCCCGATTCCCTCGCCTGGAGCGCTGCCCACCAATACCCCAGCGACGCGCAGATCCTCGCCCACGGATCCAAATTTCCCTGGGCGGAGATCGCCGCCCGCGCCAATCTCTCCTCCTGCGCGCGCATCAACCAAGCCCTGCTCACCTCCATCGGCTCGCTCGAGGACCATGTCGCCGACCCCGCCGCCCGCGACGCCCTCCAGTCCTTCCTCCAGTCCCAGCCTGTCTGGATGCCCGCCGAAGGCCGCTTCGAGCCGCTCCTGCGCGCGGACTTCCTCCACGCCTTCTCGGCCGCCGGCGCCGAAGAGCTCCTCTTCGTTCCCGAATTCCCCCACACCGACCCCGTCGTGCGCCTCCCTATCGCCGCCCTGCGCAGCGGCGCCGTCCCCTTCCCCGCGCGCGGAACCCTCCTCGCCCCCGGCCACTCCTTCCTTTTCACCGTCGACTGGGACAGCTTCTTCACCCTCTTCTACGGCTCGCGCGCCTTCATCACCCGCGTCGCCGCAGCTCTCAACCTCGAAGGCTTCTTCGCCACTCCCAACACTGAACACGCCTGGTACAACTACTCCTTCGGCTGCGCCACCATCACCCTCTCTCCCGAGCACTGGCAAACCGTGTGACCGCTGCAGCCACACCTCAACCCTGCAATCCGCTGAGTTCTGCGCAGGTTCCTCCTATTCGCACGCTCTTCCCAAATGTCCCCGACGGCCTATCGCGATTCTTGAATCGTGAATGTCCACCTTGTAGACGTGCGCGGCATCGCGGAAAATCTTCGTCGCGTCGGCTTGATTGTGTGGGGACAGGGGAATTCCTGGCTCGACCATAATCACGCCCAGCTTGCTTTCCTCGGCCTTGGGGAGAAACGCGGCCAGCAGTTTTGTCGCCGTCGCATCGTCCTTGGGCTTGCCCGTGCCCTGTTGCCGGATGAGAACGGAGAGACGCCGCTCACCCAGCATCGCCGTCGGCCGTTCGGCCAGGAAAAGCAGCCCGCGTTTCGTGGGGTTGGGCTAAGTTATTTCTATCCAGAAAGAGACCCCGGCGATTGGCGCCTCGGCAAGTTCGGGACGGCTCCAGAAATCGTCCATAACTTGACGGACTCTCTGTGTGACGGTGATGTAATAGTTCGGAAGAAGGACATCGTAGTTCCTATGCCCGGCCAAAAGGCTGGCTGCGAGCAAGTATTGCTCGGAGTAGTACCAATGTGCGCGCTCCCGCGGATAATCCCAAGGGAGATAGATGTCGTGGATGTGGACAGCGACGCCCGGTCGGAGTCTGGGGAGGATATCGAGGAAGAGGACAGTGACGTCGGAATTCATAAAGGATCTGTGTGAGCCATCGATGAAGAGGATGTCGCCGGCGCCGAGCTCATCGATGAACGCGAGGTCCGACTGTTCCAGCGGCTCACGGATGACTTTGTCACATAGCGAATCTATCTCAGCGCGGGGATGTGGATCGATGGAATAGAGCCGGGTGTGGAGGTTGTGGTCTTGCACGGCCTGGTGGACGATGCGTGTGGAGACACCGGAGCCCACTTCGACATAGAGTGACGGTTTTCTCTCCGCGATGAATCCGTAAAGCGCAAATGTGTCCAATCCGGCGAACCATCTGTTGGTCCAGCTCGGGCAGCCAGAGGAGCGGGGCGCGCGAACAGGAAGTTCGAGAAGCCTCCTGGTGTGGCGGAGAAAGGCGGAAAGAGTCTGTCGATACCGTTCGTCGTTTGAGGAGAGTATCGCTGTCAGCTGCGGGTGTGCCGGCCTTCCATATCCATACCTGGGGATCGGCTCTACGCGGTAATCCAGGAAAATGGGCTGATATCCCTTTGCCAGCCGGGGAAGATTAAGCAGCACAGATGCGAAACCGTGCCGCTCAGCCATTTCTCGAAGTCTACTTCTGGACATATTGGTCGATGTATGCAGCACTCGGTGCGGCAAGGCACAATCATGATCTGGGGACACAAAACATAACGCGGGCCAATTTCCCCATGGGCAAGAGAGGCCCAGGAATCTCTGTGCAAGATAGTTTTGCAGAGTGTTCCAGTCCCTGTCAAATTGCTGCCGGCTCAGGAACTGAACCAGATGCGTAGGGCCGCTGTTCGACTGCCCGGTGTCGATGGCGGTGCGGGGGGCGTTCATTGCTGTCCCGAGAAAGTGGGCTTCTGGCGTAACGGTGGTGTAATGAGGCTTTGTTACTCCAGAGGTTGCGGTGTTGTTGCGTGACGGGTGAATGCGCCAGTTATATTGCGCGGAGTGCATTAACAGGACCTATAACAGAATCTCTGTCTTGACACTAACCTCCGCGTGATAATTCGTGTAGTTAGTGTGAGGTAAGTTTGAAGCTCTCGGTGACTGCGATCTACTTTCGCCAGATCTTCAATTTTAGGGAACCTCCTGCAGAAATCACCCCGGCCCCGCCAACCCCAGGCTCAGCGCCGCAGCAGGCGCTCAACCGCCGCAACCATGCCCGGGATGTCCGACACGCCGGCTTCGGCTGCCGGCTCCCAGCCCGCCTCGCGCAGTGTCTGGCTCGTGATCGGCCCGATCGACACCGCCGCCACGCCGGCGAACGGAAACTCAATTCCGGCCTGACGCGCCGCCTCGGCCAGATGGGTCACGCTCGACGAGCTTGCGAACGTCGCCGCATCGAGATGCCCGGCCATGGCCGCGCGCAATAGCTCCGGCGCCGCCTCCGGCATCGCGTTCCGGTACGCGTCGACTACATCCACGGTCGCGCCCGCCGCGCGTAGCGCATCGGGAATCACATCCCGCGCAACCTCTGCCCGCGCGAGCAGAATCTTTTTGTTCGCGATCTGCGGCGCGAGTTCTCGAACGAGGCTTTCAGCGACGTACGACGCCGGAACGAGACTGACCTTGAGCCCGATCTTCTCGGCAGCAGTTCTCGAAGCAGTCCCGATCGCAGCGACCTTTAATGTCGAGAACCGGCTGAGATCGATCTCCTTTTGCGAGGCTCTGGCGCCGAGAGCGTCGGCTGCATTCGCACTCGTCAGGATCAGCCAATCATAGGACTCGATCCCGCGCAGCGCCCGATCCAGCGCCTCGAAGCTCTCCGGCGGCCGGATCTCGAGCACCGGAACCTCGACCGATTCCGCCCCCAGCGCTCGCAGCGCCTCGCTCAGCTTGCCGGCTTGATGCGCCGCGCGCGTCACGAGCACGCGCCGGCCTGCAATCGGCAACGCCGACATCAAGCCGCTCCGCCGGCAGCCTCGCCGCCGGCCACGACGAGCGGCCCCGCTCCCTCTTCGATCAGCATCTCGGCCGCGTTGCGCCCCAGCGATTCAGGATCGGAATTCTCCCGCGGTGTGTCGAGGCGCACGCGCACCACGTGCCCCGTCGTAGGCGATGCCACAACGCCGAAGATCTCCCACCACGCGCCGTCCGAACCGTCCTTGGCCGGCGACGGCCTGCAGTGAACGCCAATCGGCACCTGACATCCGCCGCCCAGAGCCGCCAGCGCCGCTCGCTCCGCCGTCACGGCAAAACGTGTGTCGGCATCGTCGAGAAACGCCACCGCCTCCCTCGTCGCCGCGTCGTCCTTGCGCGTTTCAACCCCCAGCGCTCCCTGCCCTGCGGCCGGACAGAAATCCTTCGGATCGAACCGCTCCCTTACTAGATTGGTCTTGCCCAGCCGGTCGAGCCCGGCCGCCGCCAGCAGGATTGCCTCCACTTGCCCCTCGCCCAGCTTGCGCAGCCGTGTGTCCACGTTGCCGCGGAACTCGACTGCCTCCACGTCCGGCCGCAGAGCCTTCAACTGCGCCCTGCGCCGCTGGCTGCTGGTTCCCACATGCGCATTCCGCGGCAGCTCCGCCAGACTCGCATACTCCACCGACACCAGCACATCTCTCGCGTCCACGCGCGCCGGCGTCGCCGCCAATGCGAACGGCTCGGGCAGCTCGGTCGGCAGGTCCTTCAGCGAATGCACCGCCAGATCGACGCGGCCCCGCGCCAGCGCCTCCTCGATCTCCTTGGTGAACATTCCCTTCGAGCCGACCTGCGCGAAGGTTACATCCTGCAGGCGGTCGCCAGTCGTCTTGATGATCTCGATCCCAACGTCATGCCCCTGCCTGCGCAGAAGCTCCGCAATGTAGTCCGCCTGCCACAGCGCCAACTGCGATCCTCGGCTCCCGATGCGCAGCTTCATTGCTGCGCCTCCGCCCCGCCTTCGTAGCCACCCACGTTGGCAGCGGGTTTTCCCTTCGCGGATTCAGCGTCTCCGCCCTCCCGATCCGCCCCATTGGCGGGCGCGCTTGCTTGCGCCGCATCCGCCTGCACTACCGGCGATACCGACCACTCTTCGCACAACGCATCGAGCCGCGCCGAATCTCCTTCCCGCGCCGCCTGCTTCAAAGCCCGCATCGGCGGATGCAGGAACTTGTTCACCAGCCCGCGCGTCAGCGCCTCCACGGCCGCCGTCTGTTCCGCCGTCAGCGTCCCGAGCCGGCTATGAACGCGCTGAATCTCAGTCAGGCGTATCTCTTCGGCCTTCCTCTGCAGCGCCACGATCGCCGGAGCTGCGGTCACCGCCCGCTGCCGCTCGTGGAACCGCTCCACCTCGGCCGCAATCAGCGCCTCGGCGTCGACCGCCTCCCGGCTGCGCTCGTCCATGTGCGCCGCTGCCACCTGCTGCAGGTCGTCGATGTCGTACACGAAGATGCCGTCCAGCTTGTTCATCTCCGGATCGACATCCCGCGGCACGGCAATATCGATGAAGAACATGGGACGGTTGCGCCGCTGATGCAGGAACGCCAGCCCGTGATCGCGCCGGAAGATCGGGTGCGGCGCGCCCGTCGAGCTGATCACGATATCCGCCCGGCTCGCCACCTCGTAGAGCAGCATGAAGTCGACGACCTGCGGAACCACGGGCCCCGTAAACTCCTCGGCCATGCGCCGCGCGCGCTCCGCTGTCCGATTGCTCACCAGGATCGTCCCGGCTCCCTCTTGCACCAGGTGCCGCGCGGCCAGCTCGCTCATCTTTCCCGCACCCACCAGGAAAACCGTCCGCCCGTGCAGAGACCCGAAGATCTTCTTCGCCAGATCCACAGCCACCGACGCGATCGACACCGAGTTCGATCCGATGCCGGTCTCGGTCCGCGCCTTCTTGGCCGCCGCAAACGCGCTCTGCAGCAGGTGCTCCAGTTGCCCTGAGACCGTGCCCGCCGCCCGCGCCACGGCGAACGCCTCTTTCACCTGCCCCAGAATCTGCGGCTCGCCCACCACCATCGAATCGAGGCTTGCGGCCATCCGGAACAGGTGGCTCACCGCCTCCTTGCCGGTGTACTCGTACAGGTGCGGCTTCAGCACTTCATCCTCGATCCCAAAGTGCCTCGAAAGGAACCCGGTCACGGGTGCATCTTCGTCCTCCACCGCCGCCAGCAGCTCCACGCGGTTGCAGGTCGACACGATCATGCATTCCATTACGCCCGGCGTCGCGGCCAGCGCGCGGGTCGACTCGGCCAGTTCGGAGCGTCCGAAGGCGATCTTCTCCCGCAGCGCGATTGGCGCCGTTTTGTGGTTCACGCCGATGAGTTTCAGCGCCATTACGGTCCGAACCTATGCACGCGGCTGAAGAAATTCGCTGCCCACACGGCCATCATGATCACCAGCGCCGCGCCGGAAACGTATGCCGCTCGGCGTCCGCGCAGCCCCGCGCCACGCCGCACCAGCAACAGCATCACGTAGATCAACCACATGCCGAACGATGCCAGCACCTTCGGGTCGAGGAAATATGCCGCGCCGGCCGTTTCCTGCGCCAGCACGGTGCCGATCGCCAGGCCAACGGTCATGCAGGGAAACCCGAACTCCAGCGTCGCGTGCGCAATGCGCTCCAGCGTGTCCAGCGGCGGCAGCCAGTCGACCGGCGACCAGCCGGACTTCACGGGCTTGTGCTTGGCCTTGATCCGCCGTTCCTGCACGAGGTACAACAACGACGCCAGCAGGCTGAAGCACAAAGCGGCATACGCCAGCAGCAGCGCGATGATGTGCGCCACCAGCCAACTGATCCATACCCCTTGCGACGGGAAACGATACCGCTCCGGTCCCAGCGCCGGGATGAACACCAAAAAGAAGGTTGCCGGCAAAGCGAAGATCCCCAGCGAAACCGCGTCGTAGAGCCACCAAACGAGGAAGAACAGCCCGGCCACGGCAAATCCCAGCAGCGACTCGATCTCGCGCACCCCCACCGGCATCCATCGGTGCGCCTGCACCAGCATCTCCACGACCGATACAAAATGGAAGAACAGCGCCAACCCGCCAAGGTGGACGCAGGCCTTGCGCCAGCGCAGCCGGCTGTAGAGCACCGCCGGGAAGACAGCGGCAGCGCCCGCCGCGTAGAGAGTGGCCGCAACTCGTAGCCAAAGCAAGTACATGGCAGCTATTACCTTATGCCGGAACCGGTCAGCATACTGTGATCTAGATCACTCGGACGGCCGCACAACCGTCCGCTTCACCCCGGCAGAAATCCACTCGCCTCCGCCTGTCTCCCAGGCAACGCGGGGCCGACGCACGCCCAGCTGGAGCATCCACGAAAACGTGGAAGCCTGGGACCTGCACTCTCCATATGTTATACAGTGCCTTGCGTTTCCCGCTTATAGCCCATCGGTGTTACAGCGGTTCCAGAGTTGCTGTACCCGGAAGCCACTGAGGCGAAGTGGCTCTTCCCATAAGAAAGAGCCACCTTGAACCACGCTCGCTTTTGCACATTGACTCTGGAACCGCTCTAGAACGCGCTGCGAAGGATATCCGGCTGCGGCATTGCGTTGCGCCCGGACATCGGGGGAGCGAGGCGGAACGCCAGGGTGACCATCATCACTGCCGCTGCTTTGCCGATCCCGATAGGATTCCGCTGATTTCCCTCCCCTTCGAGTTCAAGGCCGTGTAGTGTATGTCGTAATGAGCGCTCGCGCCGAGCGGCCGTGATGGCCGGCTCCCGCCGGGTCGCAGTCAGTGGCCTTTCTGTTCTGAATTCCATCCCGTTGCTGCAAGGTGAACCGCGATGAATACTGTCATTTGCTCAAGGTGTGGCGCGACAAGCCCGCAAGAAGTCGCCTTCTGCGGAGTTTGTGGCGCCCCGTTGACCGCTCAACAACCTGGTCCCGCCGATGCTGGCTCGCCGCCCGCAGGCTGGCAGCCGCCCGCCGGCTTGCCGCCTCCGCCCATGAACTTTCAACCGCCTCCGGCCGGTTACCCCCCTCCGCCTCCCGGCGTCTACCCTCTACCCTATCCGGCTGTCCAGATCGTCGGAAACAACACGAAATGGGCGATCGGGCTGGGGATTGCAGGCCTGTTCTGCTGCGGCCCGTTCACGGCGGTCCCCGGAATCTTTCTTGCCAAGAAAGACATGGATGAATTCGCCTCCGGCCAAGCGCCGCATTTGAACGAGGGATGGGCGAAGGGCGCCTTCTACCTGAACATCGCTGCCGTGGCCTTCTTTGTTCTCTCCCTCTGTGCGTGGTGGGGTTTGGGAGGACTGCGCCGGTTCTGAAATCGGCTGGGGTATCCGCATGTACGGTCGAGTCGACAGGTCCGTCGCCATAGGACTGCTGACCTGCGCTTGCGGCGTTCTGACGGCCGCTCTCTGGCTCAAGCCTGCCGCCTGTGGCTACGGAACTCACGTCCAGCTCGGGCTACCTCCGTGCGCCTTCCTGCGGATCACTCATCTCCCGTGCCCGAGTTGCGGGCTCACCACAAGTTTCGCGTGGGCCGTTCGACTCCGGTTCTGGAATGCGTTCCTCGCGAGTCCGTTTGGCCTGCTTGTTTTCTTCGGCGCCGTGGCCGCCATCCCGGGATCGATTCTTCTTCTTTGGCGGCGAATCTCGTTTCGCAGAATCACTGAGAGTGCGGGTTTCACAAAGGCCGTGTATACTGCCACTGCTCTCTACTTCATCAGTTGGTTCTTCAAGCTAGCGGAGTTTCACTTCGCCGGTTACTGACGAACTGGCGTGTAAACGCAGAAGGAGACCGCATGAGCACCGACGGTTCCCCGTTGATTTGCCCGCAAGGGCACGGGCCCGGAATGCCGGGTACTCGCTTTTGCACCTGGTGCGGAGCCCAGCTCGTCGCTCCGCTCACGCCCGGACAACCGGTTCCTGTTGCCCCCGCTCAACCAGTGCCCGCAGCGCCCTTCCAGCCTCTGCCGCCGATCTCAGCGCCGCCGGCGCCTGCGGCCGCCCCACAACCTTGGCCTGCGACATCGGTCCAGCCTCTGCCGGCAGCGCCTGCCCAGGCCTGGCCTGCAACGTCGGTACAGCCAATGCCCACGGCTCCGGCACAGCCAATTCCAGCCATGTCCTCCCCATCGCCGACAGCAGCAAACGCGCCCGCCCCTTGCAGTGTTTGCGGCGGCAACGGGGCCGGCCTCGATTCCACAGTGATTGTCTGTCCAAAATGCGCTTGGTTGCGTCCGCTTGCCCCCGGTTACAAGCTCGATCGCTCGGTGTTTTTGTATGCGCAGGACGGCCAGGCGATGAACCACCTGCAGAGCATCTCCTCACTCCATGCCGCCGTGCGCGCCGTCTCCGACAGGGTGGGCCGTCCCTGGATCGAATCGACATTCAACGGCATTCGTCTGGGCCCGAAGCAGTTTCCTGAGATCTGGATTCGTGCCGTTCTGGCCGCACGCCTTCTCGGCCTGCCCTCCATGCCCGATGTTTATATCTCCGGCGATTCACAGTGGAACACCTACACTTTCGGAACCGAATACAGCTTCTTCATCGTCCTGGGCACCGCCATCCTCAACAACTTTCAGAATGACGATCTGCTCTTTGTGCTCGCGCGCGAGATGGGTCACTGCCGCGCCGGCCACGCCCTTTGGAAAACAGTGTCTCGTTTCCTGGTCGGCGACGAAAGCATACGGAAAGGTGTGCTGGCCGGCGGAGTGTTGAACGCCATCAGCCTCAGCCCGACGAAATTGCTTCAAGACGCAGTGGACCTTCCGCTGATGGCCTGGTCGCGTCAATCGGATATCACCGCCGATCGCGCCGGGCTGCTCGCCGTGGGCGACGAGCACTTGGCGCGACGGGTGCTGCTCGCCTGGTCCATCAAGTCCGCCCGGCTGCTGAAGCAGATCAACATCGACGAATGGCTCCGGCAGGAAGAGGGGAGCGACGATCAAATGACGCGCTTCTCCGAAATGACGACCTCTTCCTCGATGTACACGACGCGGCGTCTGCGGCTGCTCGGACAGGCCGCGCGCGAACCGGACCTGATGCGCTGGAGCCAGAGCATCCAGCCGATTCGCAAGCAGCTCTCGCCCCCACCGCAGCCGCCGGCCGGCGCGCCGGCTGCCGCTCCGCAACCCAAGCCCGCTCCGGCAGCGGGCGCGCCCCCGCGCAGTCCGGCTGCGCCGCCCGCACCCGCCGATTCGATTCGCGTGGTCTGCAACAAATGCCAGGCCGCAATGCGCGTTCCGCTCGCCGTGCTGCGCGGCAAAACGCAACTGAATGTCCGCTGTCCGCAGTGTCACACTGTCCTCGCATTGCGCCCGAAGCCAGCTGCGCCGGCGCCTCCAACTGCCGGCGCGGCGACGAAGCCGGGTGTTCCAACACCGGCGCCTGCCGGTGCTGGAACAAAACCGGTTCCCTCTCCGTCTACCGGGACAGGACCAAAGCCATCTGCCCCCGCCACGCCGCCCGGAGCCGCAACCGCAAAGCCGGTGGCCCCGGCGTTGGCTGCCGGAACGGTACAAAAGCCCGTCGCTCCACCACCCGCGCCCCCCAGCGCAACGGCCAATTCGGCTGCTCCGGCGCCTGCCGGCGCAAAACCAAAATCGGTTGCTTCACCCCAGGCCCCTGCTGGTCGAAAGAAATGATTGAGGCGAATTAGGAGAGAGAGGAAGCCATGCCAGACGATAGCAGCAATCAACCTGTTGAGGAGGTCGTAGTGGTTGTGCCTGAGGCATCCGGCACACCAGCCGCGAACCCAAGTGACACCACGAGCCCCTCCGATTCGGGATCGGTGACGGAGGAGATTATCGATGTCATTCTCGATCCGATTGGGGCCGTGGAGGGCTCCTCGGACGGAACTGCAACTCCGGCCGAAGTAGTGGAGGAAGTGACTCCGGGGGGAGTGGTGGAAGAAGTTGTCATTGTGGAGCCCGGCGACTCGTCTGCAGCCGGAGGTGAAGGGCCGGCCGACACCACAGACACGACGCCCGCGGGATCGGACGAGCCTGCTGGCGCCGCAGAACCGGGCGGCGATTTGACCGGGACTGGCGACACGGGGACCGGAACGGACCAAACCGACCCAACCTCTTCGGGAACGGATGAGCCGTTTGGCGCGGCCGAACCGGCCACTGATTCCCCCGGAATCGGAGACGAGGGAACCGCAAGCGAACCCACTGAAGGCGGGGATTTGACCGGGACCGATACGACTCCCGGCGATTCGTCCGATACGGGCGCCGCAGATGCGACAGCCGGAATCGACTCCAGCGATCCATCGGCTTCGACCGACACCACCGATCCCGACGCCCAGATGCACGCCGATGCCGCTTCCGACGCTCAGGCCGCGGCCGATCAAGCGGTTTCAGACGGCGACTACTCCACGGCAGAACAGGACCGCGAGACAGCAGAGAACGAATCCGGACTGGCTGGCGACGATGGCATGCTCCATGGCTCGGATTCCTCCGAACTGGGACAATCGGCAGACGAACAGCAGACGGCGAACCAGGACGAACAGCAGGAGGCGCAGGACGCCGCTTCGGGCAACTACGCCCAAGCCGAGACCGATGCCCAGAACGCCGAAACCGAGACTCACTGGGCCGATGGCGATGCCGGCGGCTCGGACCACTCGGATCAGGCTGCCGACGAAGCGGACAAAGAGAGCTGGGCCGCCTGGGACCAGGGAATCGCCGACAGCGACCGATCTTCGGCCGACTGGGAAGCGAATGCCGGAAACCCGGATTCAGCCGAGGAGTATTCCGAGGCGGCGGCCGGCGAACAGCAGACCGCCGACGAATACGGCGCCGAGGGCGAGCACGGCGGAGAAGACGCCGTTCAGGACGAATCGTCGGAAGTAACCGAGGACGCCCCTGTAGATGACTCAGGAGCCGAAGCCGCAGCGGAAGAGTCCGCTCCGGCTGACGAGTCCGCCGCCGTCGACGACGATTCGTCGGCCGGGTAACTTCGGCCCGTTCTCAAGAAACGGCAGCGGGGCGGCTTCGGCTGTCCCGCCGCCGATCTTCATCCTGCCCACATTCCTCATCCCGCTACCCTGGCCCGCGCCGCCGCGATATAGCATTTCTCCCAACGCTGTGTAGGTATTCAAGATAGCCGAGTTGGCGCGAGCGCCAGCGAGCGGCAACCTTCTATGGATTTCGTCACTCCGCAGGATTGGGAGAAATGCCTTAGTCTTAGTACCAGCGTGCCCCTGGACGATTCCCAAAACGCGGATCTGGCGCCAGTTCCCTCCCCGGGTGAGCCCGAGCCGGAGTTCACGCTCACTTACTTCCCGGGCACGAAGACGCCGGTCGTCAAACCGCCCGCCGATCGCTCCTCGCCGGACCTCACGCCCTTCATGCGCCAATGGGCCGCAGCCAAGCGTCAGAATCCCGACGCGCTGCTCTTCTTCCGGATGGGCGACTTCTACGAGCTCTTCTACGACGACGCAGCCGTGGCCAGCCGCGAGCTGCAACTCACGCTGACCGCGCGCGACAAAGAGCGCAACATCCCGATGTGCGGCGTGCCCTACCACGCAGTGGAGCAGTATGTGACGCGCCTGCTGCGCAAAGGCCACCGCATCGCCCTTTGCGACCAGATGGAGGACCCCAAGCTCACCAAGAAGCTGGTGAAGCGGGAGGTCACGCGCGTCCTCACACCGGGCACCGCGCTCGATGCAGCGCTCGGGCAGGAGCGGAACAACTTTCTCGCCGCGCTCTATGAATCTTCGCCTCACGCCGGCTGCGGGCGCGACGCAGTTTGCGCGCTGGCGCTGCTCGATGTATCGACCGGCGAGTTTCGCACATCGGAGTTTCGCGGCGAGAATGCGCGCGCGCAGGCCATCGACGAGCTGCTGCTCGCCGCGCCCAGCGAAGTGCTCCTGGCCGCGAGCGCGGATCTCCCGGCGCAGTTGGAGTGGATTCCGGCGCGCACCCGCGTCGAGGACTGGGTCTGGACGCGGGATTTTGCCGTGCCCCTGGTCGAGCGGCAATTGAACGTGCAGTCCCTTGAGGGCTTTGGCCTGAAGGGCCACGAGCCGGCGGCGATTGTGGCAGGCGCGGTGCTGCACTACGTCCGCACGACCCAAAAGAACGACGCCCTGCACATCGACAGCCTGAAGTTCGAGGAGCATTCCACTGCGCTTGAGCTGGATCAGGTGACGGTGCGAAATCTGGAGCTCGTCGAGCCGCTCTTCGCCGGCCAGGATGACCGGGCAACACTCTTTCGCACACTCGATGTCTGCCAGACGCCAATGGGCAAGCGCCTGCTTCGGGCCACAATTTTGCGGCCGCTGAACGACGCCGCTGAAATCGAAGCGCGCTTTGAAGCCGTCGCCGAGGCGCACGGCGATCTCCTCAAACGCGAGGAGGTTCGTCGAGCCTTTGGCGGGATTCTCGATCTGGAGCGGCTGCTGGCGCGCATCTCCCTCGACTCGGCGGGCCCGCGCGACGTGCGAGCAATGTCGGCGAGCTTGGCGAAGCTCCCGGGGCTTAAGACGGCGCTCGATGGGATGATCTCGCCGAAATGGCGCGCGATCGCTGCCCATCTCGACACGCTCGACGATGTCACGGCGCGCATTGCGAGCACTCTGGTCGCCGAACCGCCCTTGACTTTGGCCGACGAGGGCGCAATCGCCGCGGGAGTGGACGCGGAACTCGATGAGTTGCGATCCGTATCGTCCTCGGGGCGCCAGGCCATTGCTGCCATCGAGGATCGCGAGCGCCAGCGCACCGGAATCGGCTCGCTCAAAGTGCGCTATAACTCCGTCTTCGGCTATTACATCGAGATCACAAAAGCCAACCAGGCGTTGGCGCCCGCCGACTACGAGCGCAAGCAGACGCTCGTGAATGCGGAGCGCTTCACGACGCCGGAATTGAAGGAGTACGAGCGCAAGATTCTCACCGCCCACGACCGCTCGATCGAGATCGAGAAGCGCATCTTCGCGGAGCTGAGAAGATTCGTGATCGACAACGCCGGGCGCATCCGCCGCAGTTCTGCCTCGGTTGCCGAGGCGGACCTGCTGGCGTGTTTCGCTCACCTGGCCGCACTGCGCCGCTACGCGCGTCCGCAATTGACCGAGGAGCCCGTGCTCGAAGCCGTCGCCGCGCGCCATCCCGTCATCGAGCAGTGGATGGAAGAAACGCGCGAAGGCCGCTTCATTGCCAACGACGTGTATTTGAATGCCGGCCGCGAAGATTCGAATCTTGCCGGGCCGAGCCTGCTCTTGGTGACCGGGCCGAATATGGGCGGCAAGAGCACCTACCTTCGCCAGGCGGCGATGCTGGTGCTCATGGCGCAGATGGGCAGCTTTGTGCCGGCGCAGAGCATGAAGTTCGGCCTGGTCGACCGCATTTACACGCGCATCGGCGCCAGCGACAATGTCGCCCGGGGCCGCTCGACCTTCATGGTCGAGATGACCGAGACGGCCACCATCCTGAACACCGCGACGAACCGCTCGCTGATTCTGCTCGACGAAATGGGCCGCGGCACGGCGACCTTCGACGGCCTATCGCTGGCCTGGGCCACAGTCGAATACCTGCACGCGGAAGTCGGCGCGCGGACGCTCTTTGCCACGCACTATCACGAGTTGACTATGCTGGCCGAGAAGCTTCCCCGCGTGCGCAACCTGCGCGTCGGCGTGAAGGAAGGCGCGGACGGAATCGTGTTTTTGCACAACATCGAGCCGGGCGCGGCGAGCAAGAGCTATGGCATCGAGGTCGCGCGGCTGGCTGGCCTGCCGTCCGTGGTCATCGAGCGGGCGAAGCACGTTTTGCGCCAGCACGAAAAGCAGGAACGCCAGAGCGTGCAGGTTGAGACTGCGGTTGAACCGATGCAGATGACGATCTTCACGCCGCTCTCGCAGAAGATCGTGGACCGCATCGAATCCACGGACGTGAACTCGCTCACGCCGCTCCAGGCGCTGAATCTGCTCGAAGAACTGCAGAGCGAGTTGAAGAAAACAGAGGACAGGGATTAGGGAACAGGGAATAGAGAACGGTTCGCCGGAGATTCGAGGAGTGAGAACGATGGAGAGTTTGCGCCAAGCCGCGGGAAGCCTGCTGGCCGTCGGGCTCGAAGGAACAGAGCTGACCTCGCTGGAACGCTCCTGGCTCAAACTGATTCGGCCGGCGGGAATCATCTTGTTCCGCCGGAACATCGCGGATGCAAAACAGACGCGTGCTTTGCTCACCGAGGCGGCACAATTCTGCGCGCCACATTGCGTGAGGTTCGTCGACGTGGAAGGCGGCACGGTAGACCGTCTGCGCGACGTGCTCGCCCCAATTCCTCCGGTGCAGGCCGTGGCACAGGCCGCGCGAACGAGCGGACGGCCCGAGTTCGCGCGTGAACATGGTGAGTTGATCGCGCGGGCTGTCAAAGCCTTCGGATTCAACTCGCCGCTCTCCCCGGTGCTCGACCTCGGCCTGCCGGAATCGCAGAACGTGATGGAGACGCGTTGCGCCGGCTCCGCCGCGGCGGACGTTGTGGCCTACGCGCGCGGGTTTCTCGCCGGGCTGGCCTCGCGGGGTATCGCCGGCTGCGGCAAGCACTTTCCCGGCCTCGGCGGAGGAACGCTCGACTCGCACCTGGCGACGCCTCAGATTCGCCGGAATTGGAAGCAGCTTTGGGAGGAGGATCTGGAGCCATATCGCGCTCTGCGCGACCATTTGCCCATGGTGATGGTGAACCACGCCGCGTATCCGCTGTCGGCGGGCAAGAAACGCCCGGCCAGCGTGTCGAGTTTCTGGATCACCGACGTACTGCGCAAACGCTTTGGCTACCGCGGCATCGTCCTCTCCGACGATCTCGAGATGGGCGGCGTCGCGAAGTTCATGGCGATTCCGGATGCCGCGGTCGATGCCGTTTGCGTCGGCTCCGACATGCTTCTGATTTGCCATCATCCGGAGCCGATCCTGAGCGTGTATGAGTCGCTCATCGCCGAAGGCGAGCAATCGGCGGCTTTCCGCAGGTTGCTGCTCGCTCGGGCGCGAAACTCGGCGCGAAAGCGGGCGACTGTGTTTTGCGGGGCGATTCCGCCCGCACTCAACAAACAGCAGTTCGAGGCACTGCGAAAACAGATTCTTCGATTCACTGAGAAGATTCACAAGGCCGCGAGTTCTCAGGAGAGGACATTCGCATGAGCGCGGGCGCAATGACAGTCGCCGGCGTCATGAGCGGCACATCGGCCGACGGGATCGATGTGGCCGTTGTCCGAATCGAGCAATCCCGCCCTTGGCGCAAAGAACGCGCCAAGGCTGGAGCAAAGTCGAAACCAACGCTCACGCTGCTGGCTCATGAGCATTTCGCCTATCCCGCGGCGCTCCGGCGTTCCGTGCTGGCCGCGATGAACGCAAAGTCGACTTCGACCGCGGAGCTGGCGCGCCTGAACTGGCGCCTCGGACTGGCGTACGCGGATGCCGTGGCAGAGACGGCGCGAAGACATCAGGCGCGACTCGACCTCGTCGGCTGTCACGGGCAGACGCTCTACCATCAGCCGCGCAAGGAGAGCTATGCCGGACGGCGATTTACGTGTACATGGCAGGCAGGCGAGGCTCAGGCCATCGCCGCAGCCCTCCGCGTTCCGGTCGTCTCGAATTTCCGTCCCGCAGACATCTTCGCCGGCGGCCAGGGTGCGCCGCTAGTACCGTTGCTCGACTTCGTGCTCTTCGCCGATGCCAAACGCGGCCGCGTCCTGCAGAACATTGGCGGCATCGCAAACCTGACTGCCATTCCGGCAGGCGCTCTGCCCCACGCAGTGGTCGCATTCGACACCGGCCCGGGCAACATGATCGTCGACTGGCTCGCGCAAGAGCTCTTCGGCAAAACCTTCGATCGCAACGGCACCCTCGCTGCGAAAGGCGCGGTGATCGCGCCGGTACTGCAAGAGGCGTTGCGCCATCCCTTCTTCCGTCTCACTCCGCCGCGAACCGCCGGCCGCGAGCAGTTCGGGCGGGAATATGCAGCGGAGTTCTTCGCCAGGTGCCAGCGCCAGAGTGAGAATCCCAACGACGCGCTGGCGACAGCAACGGCGCTGACGGCCGAGTCGATCGCGCGGAGTTATGCGCGCTTTGTGGCGCCCGGGATGAGGGGCCGCGACGTTGACTACATCCTTTCCGGCGGCGGCGCGCGCAACAAAACGCTGGCCGCGATGCTGACCGCGCGGCTGAAACCGCTCGGATGCACGGTCACGGCGAGCGAGAAGTTCGGAATGCCCGCCGAAGCCAAGGAGGCCGCGGCATTTGCGCTGCTCGCGTGGCAAACATGGAATCGCCTGCCCGGCAATGTGCCCGCCGCAACCGGAGCAAGATCGCCGGTGATCCTGGGGCAGGTCAGCTATGCGTGAGTGTGTCCGGCGCGGATCTCCGGCGAACCAGCCATCCCACCCTTGGCGCAAGAAGCGCGCCAAAGAACGGGGCAACGCTCTGTCTGCTGACGCTAGCGGCGTTGTTGCTCCTTGCTGACGGTCGCGCGCCGCCGCGCGGACTGCGTTGAGGCGCAGCGGATTCTCGCCCGCGATCTGCCCTCAATCAACCTCCGGTATCTCGACACGCTGCTGGTGCACAACCGGCGGCTGACAAACGTCGCTCCCTCGCCTTCAGGCCGTTATACCTTTCTGGAAACGGCCGAAATCAAGGCGAACTGAATCGGTACTGTCGTGATTCAGCACCTTGCCGTCCCCAAACTCTTCCAGATACCCCTCTGCTACCATTAGGTTGATTGATTTCTTTGCGGCCGAACTGCTTTGCGCGAGCACAGAAGCGGCCGAAGTCAACATAAAAGGAGATTCTTCATGCCTCTCGTTTCCATGCGGCAGCTCCTCGACGAAGCTGCGAAGGGCGGATACGGCGTCGGCGCGTTCAACGTCAACAATATGGAGCAGATTCAGGCCATCCTGGCGGCGGCCAAGGAAACCAAGTCGCCCGTCATCATCCAGGCCAGCCGCGGCGCCCGCAAGTACGCCGAGGACCGCTACCTGTTCCACCTGATTCTGGCCGCCAACGAGTTGAATCCGGAGATCCCGATCGCCATGCACCAGGATCACGGCAACAGCTTTGAGACCTGCAAGAGCGCCATCGAACTGGGCTACACCAGCGTGATGATGGACGGCTCGTTGAAGGAAGACGGCAAGACCCCGGCGACCTTCGACGAGAACGTGGCCGTCACGAAGAAGGTGGTTGACTTCGCGCACGCGCGCGGCGTAACGGTCGAAGGCGAGATCGGCGTGCTGGGCGGCGTTGAAGACGGCCACGGCGCGGGCGGCTCGGGCCTCGAACACGTCACCGATCCCGATCAGGCGGTCGAGTTTGCCGAGCGCACCGGCGTTGACGCGCTGGCCATCGCCATCGGCACCAGTCACGGCGCCTACAAGTTCTCCAAGAAGCCCGACGGCTCCGTGCTCAAGATGGACATCCTCATCGAAATCCACAAGCGCCTGCCCCACACGCACCTCGTGATGCACGGCAGCTCCTCGGTGCCCAAGGACCTGCAGGACATCATCAACAAGTACGGCGGCCAACTGAAGCCCACCTGGGGCGTGCCGGTCGAGGAGATTCAGCTCGGCATTCGCAACGGTGTGCGCAAGATCAACGTCGACACCGACAACCGTCTGGCCATGACCGGCGCCATCCGCAAGGTCTTCGTCGAAAGCCCCGAGAAGTTCGACCCGCGCGATTACATGAAGCCGGCGCGCGAAGCCATGCAGAAGGTGGTTGCACAGCGCATGACGCAGTTCGGCCAAGCCGGCCACGCGGGCGATTACACGCCGATCCCGATCACCGACATGATCGCGGGCTACGCCTCGGGCAAGCTCGACACGCGGCCGTCAGTGGTGAAGTAGCTCCGCCCCTGGAACACGATCGAAACCGAATGCGCCACCTGCAACCGCGGGTGGCGCATGTCTTTTTCGTGCGAAGGAAGTCTGCGAGTTCAGGCGATTTCGGATGGCACAGCCGCCGACCGCTGGCCCGGCACAGCCGATTCTTCAGACTGGACGAGCAGCCAGTAGTGGAATGCATCCACGATGGCATTCAGTGCGGCCTGGTTCAGGTCGCTGCTCACGCCTGCGGTCACCCACGGCTCGCGGCCCGCCGCATTGAAGCTCACCGTCACCCGCACGTGCGCCGCCGAATCGTGCGCCCGCACGTCGAGCGCCGCCACCGTGAACGTGCCAAGGTGCATCTGGGCTAGCGACGGGTACGGCGGATCGAGCACGCGGCGCATCGCCTTCGTCAAGGCGTCGACCGGGCCGGCGCCCTCGGCGCGTGTCGTGGCAACCTTCGCGTCGCCGAGCAGAAGCGTCATGAAGGCGATGGCGTAGTGGTCGCCCACCTCGTCGCACTCGTCGAAGATGCGCCAGCTCTTCACCGTGAACCAGTCGGGCAGCGTCCCCAGCACCCGCATGGCCGCCAGGCGGAACGAGATCTCGCTCGCCGTGTAGCCGCCGCCCTCGATCATCGCCTGGTTCTCATCCATCAGCGCCTGCGCCTGCGCGGAGTCCAGCGGCACGCCGAGCGTTTCGGAGAGCAGCATGATGTTGGCCCTGCCCGACTGCGCATTCACGCCGATGGTCGGCACAGCGCCGACCTGCGCCGGATCGCACCACAGATACGCTCCGGGATTCTTGCGCTCGCTCGATCCGTGCATCCCGGCCCACGTGCCGAAGGCTCCCGCGCCAACGATCGGCGTGCCGTGCGGCGCTTCCAGCCCGAACGCGGCATAGGTCGAATGCGCCAGGCTCGTCAATCCCTTCAGCGCCTCGGGCGAGACGAACTCTGCCTCCCCACGAAGCTGCATCGCTCCCACCACGGTGGTCAGGTTCACGTTGCCGCAGCGCTCGCCGGTTCCGATCAGCGTGCCTTGCACGTGCGTGGCGCCGGCCAGAATCGCCGCCCGCGTGTTGGCAATGCCCAGGCCGCGGTCGGTGTGACCGTGAAATCCAAAATGCGCGCCCGGAAAGTCGCGCTTCAATTCGGCCATCACATGCGCAACTTCTTCGGGGCTCGACCCGCCGTTGGTGTCGCACACCACGATGCGGCTCACCTTCTGCTCGGCGCATTGCTCCACGAGCAAGTTGAAGTAGTCGAGGGTTCGCTTGCCGAAATCCGGGTCACAAAGGGCGCCGTTCTCGCGCCGGCCGAAGTTCGCATCCATCGCATGTTCGAGATCGACGAGGACTTCCAGCCCTTCCCCCTGCAGATACTCGATGGTCTCGCGGGTCATGAGGAGATTTTCCCCGGGTGTCGTTTCCAGCGACCGCTCCACGTCGAGCAGCCGCGACTTGACCACGATGACCGCCGCGGGAATGCGGCGCTTGTTGCGTACGATGAATTGCACATCGGGCCAGTCGGCCACTTTGGCCCCGCGGCCGCGCGTGCGTCCGAAGAGCGCCAGCTTCATCGCCCCGGTGTCGGCCTGCTCCAGGGCTTGCGTCAGTTCGCCGACGAACTGGTTCGCCCCGGCGAATCCGATCTCGGCATAATGCACCCCGAACGCCGCCATCCGCTGCAGCAGGACGACTGCGTTGGGCACCGAAATCTCGAGGTCGGGCTGCTGCAGTCCGTCGCGCAGACTGGTGTCGAAGAGCTCGACTTTTCTGATCATGTCTTGTTTCATCTTCACCCGCGCCTAGTCAGACGATGCCTGCTCAAGTGGATATCCAATGCGGTTGTTTCATTTCATCATATCCCGACTAATGCCGAGCCAACCCTCTACCCCGCGGCCCAGCGGCCCACCGCAGCTATTCCCTATTCCTTATCCCCAATCTCTGCTTTCTTGCTCCCTTGTTCCCTTGTTCCCTCGTTCCCTGTCGTTCTTACACCGCCTGCGCGGCAGAAGTCTCCCGCGAAGGCGGCGCAAGGAATCCCGTCTCCTGATCCTTGTACTGCAACTGGTAGAGCTTCCAGTAAAGCCCCCGATGCGCCAGCAGCTCCTGGTGCGAGCCCATCTCGCGCAACTGGCCCTTGTGCATCACGAGGATCGTGTCGGCCCGCTGCACGGTGGAGAGCCGGTGCGCGATCAGCACGCTGGTGCGCCCCTCGACCATGCGCTCCAGAGCCGAGCGAATCCGGATCTCCGTATCGGTGTCGACACTCGATGTCGCTTCGTCCAGGATCAGGATGCGCGGATTGTAGGCCAGCGCGCGGGCAAAGTTGACGAGCTGTTTCTGGCCCGTGGAAAGCGAGCTGCCGCGCTCGCGCACCGGCTCATCGAATCCGCGTGGCAGGCTCTCGATGAAATCGAGCACGTTCACGTCGCGCGCCGCGCGGCGCATCGTATCGGCGGCGATCTTATCGTTGCCCAGGCGAATGTTCTCGCCGATCGTCCCGGAGAACAGAAACGGGTCTTGCAGAACGACCGCGAAGTGCCGTCGCAGCGCGGTCAGGTCGTGCTCGCGCAGATCGACTCCATCCAACAAAATGCTTCCCGCGGTGACTTCGTAGAAGCGCATCATCAGACTGGTCAGCGTGGTCTTGCCCGCTCCGGTGTGGCCAACGATGGCGATCGTCTGCCCCGGCTCAATGGTGAATGAAACATCTTTGAGAATCCACTCGATGCCGTCGAGACCGGCCAGTGCCGCGCCGTCTCTCGCGGACCGCTCGGCGTTTTCCACCGCCGCCTTTTGCTCTTCCGTCAGCTTCTGATACGTGAACCAAACGTGCCGGAACTCGATGCGGTTCGAGCCGTCGCCGGTGATGGGATGCGCGGGGCTCACGATCTCCGGCGCCGAATCCATCAGCTTGAAAATGCGTTCGCAGGCGGCCATCGCGGCCTGCAGGATGTTGTACTTGTCGCTCAGATCCTGGATCGGCCGCCAGAACCGGAGCGAGTACTGCGTAAACATGGCGAGCACGCCGATGGTGACCGTGGGCGGAAGATGAAGCACGCCGGCGCCGCCGCGCCAGACAACCAGCGCAATCGCCACCGACGACAGAAAATCGACTGCCGGGTAGTAGAGCGCGTAGGCGAAGATCGTGTCCTTGAAGGCGATCATGTGCTGCCGGTTGACGGCCTCGAAGTCCCGGTAGGCGCGCTCTTCGCGATTGAAGAGCTGCACCACGCTCATGCCCGAGATGTGTTCCTGCGTGAAGCTGTTGATGCGGGCGATGGCGGTGCGCACGCGGCGGTAGCTTTCGCGCACATGGTCGCGGAACACGCGCGTTACGATCAGAATCAGCGGCAGCACGCTGAACGCCAGCAGCGCCAGCCACCAGTTGATGGCCAGCATCACGGCGGCCATGATCGTCAGCATGAACACGTCGTTGATGATGGCCAGAACGCCGTCCGTAAACATGTCGTTGATGGCGTCCACGTCCGATGTCAAGCGCGTCACCAGCCGGCCCACCGGATGCACATCGAAGAATCCGACGTGCATGCGCTGCATGTGCCGGAAGATGTCGCGGCGCAGGTCGAACATGATCTTCTGGCCGGTCCACTGCATCAGGTAAACCTGAACGAACTGGAACGCGTAGGCCGAAACCAGCAGGACCAGGTAGATGGCCGCCAGCCGGGTGACGCCCTGGATCGGGTCCATGGGCAAATGCCGGGCCAGAGGACTACTGTTGGCCACCCAGTGGGCGACCGCGCGGTTGGCCTCATTGGCGTTGGTGTCGCGCGAGAGATAGCGGTCCAGAGCCACCATGACGAGGATGGGTCCCGCAACATCGCACAGCGATTTCAGCGACACCGAGAGCGATGCGATGCCGGCCTGCACCCAGTAGCGGCGCACATAATGGGCCAGCCGCCGCATCAGCCGCGCATCGTAGACCTTGCCCACGACGTCGTCGTCGGGCTTGCGCTTCGGCCCTTCAGGGCCGGCTTTCCGGGTTTTCTTGTCGTCTTTGTCCGCCATCGGCAGGGGATGGGCTTCCTTCTTCATTGTACGGGGACACGGCGACAGCCGGATTCCACGCCGGGCCCCACCGCGGAACCGGCCGCAGGAGAAGCACGTTTCGCGCCGACTACTCGCCCGGCTCCGTTTTCGCCCCAGGCTTCGCTGCGGGTTTGGGCTTGGGCGCGGG
The DNA here is from genome assembly GCA_049514795.1 of Occallatibacter sp. Classification (GTDB taxonomy): domain Bacteria; phylum Acidobacteriota; class Terriglobia; order Terriglobales; family Acidobacteriaceae; genus Telmatobacter. The sequence continues at coordinate 17,917 of JBEKUS010000028.1, read as the reverse complement.
CCGCGACACGCCCATGCTCAACAGCAAAAAGCCAAATCCCTTGCGCAGCATGTCCATGACGCTCATCGTTTCGCTCCCCTCCCCGCCCTCTGGCCGCGCCGCACTTCCACCACCTACTTTGCCCGTTGGGCGGCGGCATCCGCCTTCACTGCCGGCGGCTCTTCCCCTTGCACGATCTTCTGCGTCGCCGCAGGCAACGGCTTGTCCGCACTCGCCAGGAGCAGGCTCACCTGCCAGATCTGCGTTTCTGTCAGCACTCCCCGGTACGCAGGCATTCCGGTCAGCCGAATGCCGTTGGTGACCTTCCAAACCGTCTCGCCCGGCGGGTCGTCGCTCACGCCCACCACGTCGCTGTTGCCGTGCTTCTCCCACAGTTGCGGCGCCCTCGGGTACATATGCGCCGCGAAGGTCGAAACTTTGCCCTGAAAACCATGGCATGCAGCGCACTGGTCGCGGAAGATCTGTGCCCCTGCCGCCAGATTCCCCTCATCCGCCTGGATCGGCGCTGCCGTGGGCATCTCGCTCTGAATCCGTGCATTGAGCGCAACATGCGTCACCCAGCGTTCGATCGGCAGTGGCGGATCGGCAACCGCAACCGGCGGATGCCCCCAATGAAACCACGCCAGCAGCGCAACCGGCGCCAGCACAAGCCCCAGAATGATCCCAATGACTGTGCGTCCCATATTCCTTTCGCCTCCAGCGAATATCATTACAGAATCGGCCCCGGCACGCGCCGGCAATTGGCCCTGCAGGCAGTGCCGGTCAGCCCCGGCGCGCGTCTAACCCTCGCATATCCGTTCACCGGCCCGGCACGACCCTCCCCCAAGATGGTTTAATACCAGATGGGGGAAGCAGAGACCGCGATCGCCGCGTAAACATGGTCCTTGAGGAAGCATCTCCGCTGCAGCGGATTTCCTCGGGGCGGTCGGCGGATGTGCTTCCGTACTCCCGTGGAGGAATTCCGAACCCGATGGTCTCCTTTCATCGTCTTGCCCTTTTGCTGGCGCTGCCCTTGCTGGCAATGCCCGCCCTTTTGGCCCAGAGCTCGAGCAGTTCCTCGGCCGGTCTTGCGCAGGATCGGAATCTGAGCCTGGCTCAGAACACGCCCCCGGCCGCCGCCGCACAGTCCACCAGCCAGACCCAGGGCCAGATCAGCGTGCAGGAGCGCATCCGTCAGCGCCGCGCCCAGCGCCGCGCCACAGCCATCCACGATGCCTACGACCACCGCTGGGAAACCTACATGGACACGGGCTACCTGCGCTTTACGCCGGGGCCGGCGCGCCAGCGGCTCACCTACTACGCTTGGGAGACCGGCCTCACCCGCTTCTCCACCGAGCGGCTCGGCTTCACGCTCGACGGCCGCGGCTACTACGGCACGGCCTACGTGGGCCTGAACTTCTCCAATATCACACGGCCGGCGATCAGCCAATACGACCTGCTCATCGGACCCGTCTATCGCTTCTATGCCCAGCCCAAGTACTCCATCTCGGGGCGAGTCCTGGCAGGCGGCGCGTATGGCAACTTCGAAGGCGATACCAACGGCTTCAAGAACATTTGCCCCACGAGCAGCTCTTGCCTCCTCTATCCATCCGGCTACACCTACGCTGCCAGCGCCAGCGTGATCGGCGAGCTCAACATATCGCCCAGCCTTGCCCTCAAGCTTGCACCCGAGTATTTCTTTACCGGCTTTGGTTCCACCATGCAGGCCAGCCGCGGCTTCACCGGCGGATTGGTCTACCGCTTCGGCAAGCACTAGGCGGCTGGCGAGCAACCGAACTGTCTTCTTTCGGCAATTCCGCGCCTCAGCCACCCCGCTGAGCGCTGACCGCTCGGAAGTTGATTCACCGAAGGAGAAGGAGGGCGCCATGAGCAACACCCTTTCACGCCGCAACTTCATGCAGTCGGGCGCGCTGGCCGCGGCCTGTGCCGCTTCGGGAGTTGTCCCCGCGCTGACCGCCGACGCAGCCCATGCCGAAGCCGTTCCAGCCTCGGGCAAGCCCTCGCCGATCCGCCTCGGCCTCGCCACCTACACCTTTCGAAACTTCACCCGCGCGCAAATGATCGGCTTCCTCAAGCAGCTCAACGTCACTAACCTGAACTGCAAGGACGTGAAGGATCACCTCCCCATGGACCCCGCCCTCGAGGCGCAGGCCCTGGCCGAATACGCCGCCGCGGGCATCAAGCTTCACGCCGCCGGAGCGATTTATTTCCCCAAAAACGACGAGGCCGACATCCGCTCAAAGTTCGAATACTGCAAGCGCGCCGGCATCGGCGCAATCGTCGCCGGCGACCCGACCCCCGAGTCGCTCCAGTGGATCGAGCGCTTCGTCAAGGAGTACGACATCCGCATCGCCATCCACAACCACGGCCCCGAAGACAAGTACTTTCCGTCTCCATTCGATGTCCTGAAGGCCATCAAGGATCTCGACCCGCGCATCGGCTGCTGCATCGACATCGGCCACGCAGTCCGCGCCAACGCCAATCTCGTCGACGCCATCCACGCCACCGGCCCGCGCCTCTACAACCTACACGTGAAGGATCTGACGAGCTTGACGGTCAAAGAAAGTCAGGTTCCCGTCGGCGAGGGCATCCTGCCCTTCCGCGAGATGTTCCAGGCCCTGATCGAAATCGACTACCAGGGCTTCGTCGATCTCGAGTACGAGATTCGCGCCGACGATCCCATGCCCGGCGTGATCGAGAGCTTCGCCTTCATGCGCGGCGTCCTCGATGGCATGGGCTATCTCACCCACGCATGACGGAGCTTCAACTCCTGCCTTTCAGGCGTCATCTCTTGCCTGTCAGTCGTTCCCTGTTCCCTGTTCCCTGTTCCCTGTTCCCTGTTCCCTGTTCCCTGTTCCCTGTTCCCTGTTCCCTGTTCCCTCGTCCCTCCGTCCCCACCTACTCCGCAATCATCCCGATCGTTCCCAGCCACGTTTCCACCAGCTCCGGCCACGCGGTGATCGGAAGCTTCGTCCGCCGCAGCCCGAAGGCGTGGTTGCCCTGCGCGTACAAATGCATCTCCGCGGGAACCCCTGCCTTCTTGAGCGCAACATAATACGAAAGTGCGTCGTACACGCTGTCCACGTGGTCGTCCTCAGCCTGCAGCAGTAACGTTGGCGGCGTCTGGCTGGTGACGGGGATATCCGGATTCAAACCGAGGTCCTTATCGGCCATCGAGAGCGGATCCGGCGGAGGCAGCGCGAACTTCTTTGCGCCCAGCCCAGCATCGTACTCCGCCGCGGCCCGCGATAGATGCCCCGGATAAATCGGCGTCGCGAAATCCGGCCGGCAGCTCACCTGGTCGGCCGCATCGACGGCCGGATACAAGCGCTTGTCGAAGTACACGCTCATCGCAACCGAAAGGTGCCCGCCCGCCGAAAAACCCAGCACCCCGATCTTGTGCGGATCGATCTGCCACTCCGCGGCGTGAAAGCGCACCAGCCGTACGGTCCTCTGCGCATCTTCGAGCGCCATCGGCGATTCCGGATACGGCCCCGACTTCGGGTACGGTCCCACATCCGTCACGCGGTACTTCAGCAGCACGCACGTGATGCCCTTCGCCGTCAGCCAATCGCAGACCTCCGTTCCTTCGAGGTCGATGGCCAGGATCTGGTAGCCTCCGCCCGGAAACACGACGACCGCAACGCCTGTGTTCTTGCCCTTCGGCGCGTAAACCGTCATCGTCGGCCGCGTCACATCGCGAACCACGGTCACCGGCTTGCCGGCAATCAGCGACTTCGGATCGCTCTCAACCGTCTCCGGTCCCTTGACCGGCTGCGGGTCGGGCGCCGCCCCCGGCCATATCGGAACCTGCGTGTGTCCCGCCGTCGGCTGCCAGCCGGATGTCTGCGCGGATGCGCTGACAGCGAGAAACAGCGCAACAAAAGCAAAGAGACACGATCTCATCGGCATCTCCAAACGCATTCTACGAGATTCATTCCGGCGATCCCATGCCCGGCGTCATCGAGAGCGTCGCCTTGATGCGCAGGGCGGGTGGCCCACCCTTATATTCCATCTTCATTCTCCCACCATCGAGGGTGCCCCATCCTTCGCGCAGCCTCATCGCGCGAAGGGTGGGAAAGCACAAATCTCAACCGTCCTTTTCGGGCGGGTGGCCCACCCCTATATTCCATCTTCATTCTCCCACCATCGAGGGTGCCCCAAGTCTCGCTTCTGAGACCTGGGATCGAACGAGGGCCGCCGCAACCAAAGATGAATCCCCATAGACGCCAACTTCCCCGCGAATCCACAACTGCCCACTCGCGCCCAACCATCGCCCGTCAACCCCCGCATTCCAGCCCGCCCGCCGCAACCCACTGAAACCACGCCGTAAATAATGTTTCGCCGCTTTGCAGATTATTTCCGGCCTTCGGCGCACAATCATCCCATGATCGACGCGCAGGCCACCATCGCTCCCCCACCGTCCACTGTTCTCTGCTCTCTGCTCTCTGTTCTCTGTCCCCTGTTCTCCTACTCCCTACTCCCTGCCCTTCACCCCCCACCCCCTATGCACTCAAAAAAACGGGTTGTGAAACTGTGAACGGGTCGAACCTCAACCGAATCAAGCCGATACAGGCTCCGCGCCTTGAGCGCATAGAAACACAGCCGCTGTGAAACCGTGGACGGTCCGCAACCCGTTCCATTTCAATCGCCTGCAGACACCTGCTCCACAGTTTCACAGATTCCGTTTTGATCGCTTTTGCGTTCGCGGGATTCTCCGCTTCGCTCGCCGCGAATCGAGCTGATAGCTGACGGCTGAGAGCTGAAGGCTGGGATGCTGACTTGCTGACTTGCTAACTCGCTGACTCGCTCATCCTTGCCCCGAAGGGGCGAAAGAAACCGCCCGATGAACGCTGCTTCTGCCCATGCGGCCAACCGCCATCGCGGCCAGCGAGCCCCGAAAAGGCCCGATAGAGCCGTCACACCGATACCTATCGGTAATTCGATGAGTGCATCGGCGATTTCGCCACAATTCAATGCAACGCGGCGTTCATCGCGCGCTATTCAGACCGCAACACAATGGTCGGATTCACTGCGGCAGCCCGCCGCGAAGGCAGATAGCATGCGAGCCACGCGATCGCTATGACGCATGCTGACGTGATGATGTAAGTCTGCGGGTCGACCGGGCTCACGTGGAACAGGAGCGAGGACATAAGGCGCACGGTGAGAAATGCGGAGGTAAGGCCAACCACAACGCCAATTCCAGTGAGCGATAGCCCCTGCCGCACAAACATTGCAGCCACCTTCTGCCGTTGCGCCCCGAGGGCCATGCGAATGCCGATCTCCCGTGAACGTTGCGAGACCGAGTAGGAGATGACTCCGTAGATTCCGACGATTCCGAGCAGCAGGGCCATGCTTCCCGCAATGCAGAGCATCACCAGTGCGAACGATGTCCGTGCCATTGACTTCGTATATAGATCGCCGAGCGTCGTTGAATCCGCCAGCGGCAGATCGGAGTCGACAGACCACACCGTCCGCTGCACTTCATTCATGAGCGCAGCGGAGCCTGCACGTGGAGTGCGAATGACGAATGCGACATTCCTGCGCACAGTCTCCTGCGCGCCTTCGAAGTTGTTCTGCAGAACGGGCCAGTACACGGTGGGCGGCGGCGGATTGTCCGCGCCGTCATCGTGTACGTCTCTTGCGACTCCAATCACTTCCCGCCAGTCGTCGGTCGTGCCCACGCGAATCTTCTTGCCCAGGGCGGCGGCTGGCCCTTGCCACAACTCTCTTGCCAGATTCTCCGAGACGATGGCCACGGGCCTCTTCTCGTAGGTTTCCGCCCAGGTTAGGTCGCGGCCGGCAACCAGTGCGGTCCCCATGGTCCCCAGATAGCCCGGCGAGATATATCTGAAACGGCGGATTGGGGGAAGCTCGCCCGGCTTGTAGATGTGATCTTGCGCAAAGACCGGATCGTTTTGACTGAATCCCTCAAGGGGAACGCTCGATGCGAAGCTGACCGAGGAGACGCCGGGAATGGCGGCGATCTTGCTCTCAATCTCCTGCTCCAGGCGCACGACTCCGTCACGCTGCGTGTTCGGGACACGCGACTCGGGAATGAATAGATGAAAGACTTGAACAGCATTGGGATCGGTGAAGCCGGGAGACACGCGCACCAAGGCCTGAAACGTGCGTATCATCAGCCCCGAACAAATCAGCAGAACGACTGCCAGACCCACCTGAACCACCACCAGCGCCTTGCGCGTGCGGTGGCGCTCGCGGCTTTGGCTCATGGCTCGTCCGCCTTCGCGGAGCCCGCTATGCAAGCTGACACCCGCGTACTTGATCGCCGGCATCAGCCCGATCACAAGGCTCACGAAAAGCGCCAGCCCCAACGTAAACAGCAGCACGGGGCCATCGATGCCAATCTCGTTCAGGCGCGGCAAGCCGGTGGGCTTCATGGCGATCAGGATCCGTAGTGCCCCAAATGCCATAGCCAGCCCGAGCAAAGATCCCGTGAACCCGAGGAAGAGGCTCTCGAAGAGCAGCGCGCCGGTGATACGCCAACGTCCGGCGCCGAGCGCCGAACGGATGGCCAGCTCCTGGCGGCGTCCTTCGACTCGCACCAGCAGCAGGTTTGCCACATTTGCGCATGCCACCAGAAGCACTATAGCGATGGACGCCATCAATACCCACAAGACATTGCCAACGTTGCCGATCACGTCCTGCTTGAGCGGGCGCGGAGTTGCGTTCAGCTTCACCTTTTCAAAGATGCTGGCCGGGAACCCATCGGGCGCCGGGAAACTTCGCATGGCGATGGGAATCAGGCGGTTCATATCCGCATTCACCTGCGCCAGCGCGACTCCGGGCTTCAGTCGTGCAACACCCTGGAAACTGAAGTTCCCCAACTTCGTCTTGCCGCGATCAAATTGCATCGGCAGGTAAAGAGCCGCATCTTCTCTGTCGAGAAAATGAAAGCCCTTCGGCAGTACGCCGATAATCTCCCGCGTCTTTCCGTCCACAACGATCGGCCGGCCGATGACAGAATCGCTTCCGCCGAACTTCCTGCGCCAGTATTCATACGAAAGAACAACGGTCTGCGAGGCTTGGGGACTGTCGTCGCTGCGGGTAAACAAGCGGCCCAGGGCTGGCTTCGCCCCGAGAAGGGGAAGCGTGCCGTCCGTGACATCGAAGCCTCGCACGTGTTCCGGCTCTCCGATTCCGGTCACACTCAGCGAATCGCTCTGGTAGACGCCGATATCCTCAAACGTCGTGTTCTGCTCGCGTTCGATGAAGTAGAGGAATGGCGCCATCGGCAGGCTTTCAATGTCTACGCCGGGGGCGTCATACCAGACTCCGACGAGCCGCTCCGCCTGAGGGTAGTTCAAGGGCTTGAGAAGCACGCCCTCCACCACACTGAAGATCGCGGTATTCGCGCCGATTCCTATGGCGAGTGTTATCACGGTCACGGCGGTAAACATCGGCGCTTTGCCCAGCCTTCTGAGTACCTGCCTGAGTTGGTCATACATCGGTGCCATTCGTCAGTCCTCCGGCTTGGCCGACCTGCCTGCCCTGCAGGGATGCACACAACTGCCACCGCTTTCTACGCATTCCGGCAGCCGTTGGTTCAATCGTTGGAGGAATAATCTCAAAGTGCGCGGCGGCGCCACGCCCCTTCCATCTGCAATCGAAAACTCCCTAGCAGCAGACCTGGACCCGCCGGAAGCAGCCGGCCTCCTTTTGCGTGGCGCACCACCGCCGACTGTCAGCTCCCTTGGGATGCCCCATCCAAGCTCCGCTTGGGTGTGGGCTGACTCGCTGACTTGCCGACTTGCCGACTCGCTGACTCGCTGTCTTGCTGACTTGCTGCCTTTCTCATTGAAGGATTGGGATTCCGGCGATCCGCTGCTGCCACTCCGCCGGCCCTGTCTGGTGCACGCTGGTTCCCTTGGCGTCCACGGCCACGGTGACCGGCATGTCTCGGACATCGAATTCGTAAATTGCTTCCATGCCCAGGTCCTCGAAGGCGAGCAAGCGTGAGCCGCGAATGGCCTTGGCGACAAGATACGCCGCACCGCCGACAGCCATCAGGTACACCGCGCCGAACTCGCGGATGGCCGCGATCGCCTCCGGCCCGCGCTCGGCCTTGCCCACCATGCCCAGCAATCCGGTTTCGGCCAGCATCTGCCGCGTGAACTTGTCCATGCGCGTGGCCGTTGTCGGACCGGCCGGACCGACCACTTCATCGCGCACCGGGTCGACCGGGCCGACGTAGTAGATGAACCGGTTGCGGAAGTCCACCGGAAGTTTTTCTCCACGCGTAAGCATGTCGCTCATGCGCTTGTGCGCGGCATCGCGCCCGGTCAGCAGCTTGCCGGTCAAGAGCAGCACTTCGCCCGGCTTCCATGCCGCTGCTTCTTCGCGCGTGACCGTGTCGAGGTTAACGCGCCGCGCGCCCGAGACGTCGTAGGTGAGCTTCGGCCAATCGTCGAGCGAAGGCGGATCGAGAAAGACCGGTCCCGAGCCGTCGAGAACGATATGCGCGTGGCGCGTGGCTGCGCAGTTGGGGATCATGGCCACGGGCAGATTCGCGGCGTGCGCAGGATAGTCGAGCACCTTTACGTCGAGCACCGTCGTCAGCCCGCCCAATCCCTGCGCGCCGATGCCCAGCCGGTTCACCTTGTCGTAGAGCTCCAGGCGCAGCTTCTCCGCAGTCGTCTTCGCGCCAAGCGCTTCGAGCTCCTGGATGTCGATCGGCTCCATCAGCGATTGCTTGGCCAGCAGCATCGCCTTCTCCGCCGTGCCGCCGATGCCAATGCCGAGAATGCCGGGCGGGCACCAGCCCGCGCCCATCGTGGGCACTGTCTTCAACACCCACTCGACGATCGAGTCCGAAGGGTTCAGCATGGCGAATTTGGCCTTCGCCTCCGACCCGCCGCCTTTGGCCGCGACCGTCACCTCGACGGTATTGCCGGGAACGAGATCAACCGTCACGCAGGCCGGCGTGTTGTCCCGCGTGTTTCTGCGCGCGCCCGCCGGATCGGCCAGGACAGAGGCCCGCAGCTTGTTGTCCGGGTCGAGATACGCCCGCCGCACGCCTTCGTCCACCATCTCCTGGAGCCCGGCCAAAGGGCCGCCGCCCGCGGGGCCCTCGAAGCGCACGTCCATGCCCAGCTTGACAAACGCGTTCACGATGCCGGTGTCCTGGCAGATGGGCCGGTGCCCCTCAGCGCACATGCGGCTGTTGATGAGGATCTGCGCCATGGCATCCCGCGCGGCCGGCGACTGCTCGCGCTCGTACGCCTTCGCCAGGCTCTTGATGAAGTCCACTGGGTGGTAGTAGCTGATGTACTGCAGCGCGCCCGCAACGCTGGCGATGAAATCTTCCTGGCGGATGACGGTCATGGGGAATTCCTCAAGCTCTAGAGTATTCGATGCTGGACAGCATCCGAAACCTGCTTGAGAGGTGTCGAAAAACCGTCGCCATCGCGCGCCAGCGCGCAAAGGCCAAGATCACGTCAGGCCGCTGGACCCGTTCGCGAAGCCGCCGGCGCGCTCAACTGCTGCCGAAGGTTCCCTGCAAGATCGGCGACGACGCGCAGACGGTCGGCCATCGGCGACGGCAATTCCGCCCCGCTCAGCGCCAACTGCGAGTGCAGCAGAAGCCCTGCGACCGTGGATTTCAGCTCCGCTTCCATGGCCGACGCCGCAGCGCGGCGAGCCAGCGTCTGCTCCCGCTCGCGGCGATGCAGGGCGGCGCGAATCTCCCGCACCAGCCGCGCCGCTCCGGAGAGAGCAAAGTTGATTTGCAGGGGAATGGCCAGACCGGCTTGCTCGCAGATTCTGTCCGCGGCCGCCGGATCGCACTCGGCTAGCGTCTCGTCGATCACCACGGCCTGAAACTCGCGACGGCGTAGCGCGGCCAGCGCGTCCCTCCGCCCCGAAGCCACCTCGACCTCCATGCCCAGTTGCGCACTCACCACGGCAGCGCAGTTGTGCGCGCCCTCGATTCCGGTCACCATCAGAATGCTCATGTTCAGCTCCTAGCCGTTCGGTCCTAGCTCCTAGCTTCTAGGCTCAAGCCCCATGCCTGCGGATTTGGCCTCCGCGATCGTCTCCAGCTCCCAGTTTCATCATCCCCGTACTACGGTGAAAGAACACCCTCCTGCTGATCCGTGCATGAGCGAGCTAGAAGCTAATAGCTAGGAGCTAGAAGCTGCTTTTACTCTTCGTGCATCGGGTCGGCGACGCCGTATTCCTTCAACTTGCGGTAGAGCGTGGTTTTGCCAATGCCCAGGAGTCTTGCCGCCTGCAGCTTGTCGCCGTTGAGGGTGCGAATGGCGCCCAGGATCGCCTCGCGCTCGAGCTCCGCCAGTGTCTTGACCTCGGGTGCGGCGGGCGCTCCGGCCTCCTGGCCGGCCGCGGCAGCCACGCGCCGCGCCTCCAGACCTTGCTGCTGCAACTGCGTGGGCAGATCGCCCAGGTGGAGCACCGGCCCGGAAGACAACGCGCAGGCCCGCTCCAGCGAGTTCTCCAGCTCCCGCACGTTGCCCGGCCAGTCGAAGCGCATCATAGTGCGCAGCGCCTCGTCGCTCAGGGTGAACTTCCGGCCATGCTCGCGGCTGATGCGGTCCAGAAAATGCGCCGCCAGCAACGGGATGTCCTCGCGGCGGTTGCGCATGGGCGGCAGCCGCAGGTTAACCACGTTCAACCGGTAGAACAGATCCTTGCGGAAGCTGCCCTTCTCGACCATGGTGGCCAGGTCGCGGTTGGTGGCGGCCACGATCCGCGCCTTGATGGGCACGCGGTGGGTCGCCCCGACCGGCCGGACTTCCTTCTCCTGCAGTGCGCGCAGGAGCTTGGCCTGCAGGTCGAGCGAAAGCTCTCCGATCTCGTCGAGAAATACCGTTCCTCCCTCGGCCGAGACGAGCAGTCCGTCCTTGGATCGGTTGGCCCCGGTGAAGGCGCCCTTCACGTAGCCGAACAGCTCGCTCTCGATGAGCGTGGGAACCAGCGAACCGCAGTCGACTGGCAGGAAGGGCTTCTGGGCGTTCGGACCATAGGCATGGATGGTTCGCGCCACCAGTTCCTTGCCCGTGCCGCTCTCGCCCAGAATCAGAACCGGGTGCGTGCTCTGGGCGACCTTGGAGAGGATGCGGTAGATCTTCTCCATCTCCGGCGAGCGGCCGATCATCGCGCCCAGCCCCTCGGAGAGCCGCAGGCGCTCGCGCAACTGGCGCGTCGCGGTGTCGGTCATGTGGCTTTGCGCGGCCCGGTCGAGCACCGTCGAGAGCTCGTCCATGGCGAAGGGCTTGGTCAGGTAGTCCGACGCGCCGCAGCGCATGGCCTCGACGGCCGCGTTCACCGAGCCGGTCGCGGTCATGGCGATCACCGATGTGTCGGGATAAAGCAGCTTGACCTCGGAGACCAGTTCCAGGCCTTCGTTCGAGCCCGCCGGCAGGTTCACCAGCAGAATGTCGGCCGTGTTGCCGCGCAACAGGCCTCTGGCCTGGCCCAGGTCGCCGGTGCTCTCCACCGCATAACCCAGGCTGGCGGCGATCTCCGCGCAGGCCGACCGTACCGCTGCATCCGCATCGACAACCAGCAGGTGCAACCGGACCGCCGGCTCGGCGAGTTGGGGATTGAACTCCATCTCCGAAGTGTTGAAGACTGTCTCCAGCATTGTATTCGCCTCGCTCGTGTTGGGAAATCGCCCCCTCGCAGCCTCCGGCAACCTGCCTTCGGCTTCTGCCCTCGGAGTGAGCTCCCAGTTCCCCGGCCCTCGGGTTTTCTGCTCCTCACCTGCTCGCCGGTGTTTCCGCCTCTTGTCGACTGGCGGAGCCGCCGTGCTTTGCGTCCGCCGACTCGTCCGGAACGCTCGATCGAAGGGCCGGAGATCAACAACCTGTCTTTCGCACCGGCAACTCGATCTCGAAGCGCGCTCCCCCCTGCTCCCGATTGCGGGCGGTGATACGCCCCCCCGCCCCCTCCACGATGGCGCGCGTGATGGCCAGCCCCAGACCACGATGACCGAACGACCAACTGCCGTTTTCCCCGGTGTTCTCGCTGTGGGTTGTGTAGCCCGACGTGAAGACCGTCTCCAATGCCTGCACCGGGATCCCGGGCCCGTTATCCTCGACCGCCAGTTCCAAACAGGCCGCCGCGCCCTGGGTGGCCGGGCGCTCACTCAGACACATAGAGACGCGCCCTCCGCCGGGCATCGCCTCGGCGGCGTTCTTCACCAGATTCACCAACACACGGGTCAGGTCTTCTCCTGTCAGCCGCACAGGCAGCGCGCCTCCACCGGTATCCATGGTCAGCCCGATCGATGGCCCGGCCAGCGCAGAAAGAAGGTTGCGGTTTGCGAGCAGTTCCGCAGCCAGATTGGCTACAGGAACGGCCGGCAGCAGCTCCCAGCGCCGGTTCCGGCTCGCGTCTTCGCCAGGATCGGTCCTGGGGCCCTGCGTGAGAGCGACAACAGCGCCCGGTTCCATCCCCGCCGCCGTCCGCCGTTCTCCGTCGAAGAGTTCGGGAGCCGGCGGGCCGGCCTTCCGGGCGTTTTGAGTGTCCAGCGCCACAATCTTCCCCACGAGGCGCTGGGTGGCGGCGGCAACCAGCCGCAATTCCCGCCCGTAGTGTGCAAAGGGAGCTGCCAGCACCCCGGGCTCCTCCAGCAGGTCGCAGTAGAGCCCGAGCGCCGCCACCATGTTTCGTGCATCGTGCGCGACCTCGGAGAGGGTCTCGCCCGCATTGGGCAGTCTGGCGAGCATCCCGACGATGGTTTCCACTCGCTTCCGTCCCTCCCCGCCGCGCCCGCGCATCGGCCCCATGCCCAGTACCGCCCTGCCTGCCTCCGCGGCCGCCTTCCCCTTTGCCACGGCCTGCCCTGCTTGCTGCATACTCCGGCTCCTTTCGACCAATGCCAGATCCTCTTGCCTAGCTCCCGCTCTCCTGCCTCGGCTCCCAATTCTCTTGCCCAGCTCCCGCTCTCCTGCCTCGGCTCCCAATTCTCTTGCCTGGCGCCCGCTTTCCCTGCCCGCCCAACCACTCTTGCCTAGCACCAAATCTCTTGCCCCGGTTCCCGTTTCTGGCTCGATGACCGGTCTCGGTTCTGATTTCATACACGCCGCGTGCCAAACCAGAACGCTAACCTTATGTGCTTGATAAGGAGAGGGATCGGGTTCCAGGTTGCCGCTTTCCGGTCCGTCTCGATTCAGCAGAACGTCCCAAAACGGGACATGCACCCGCCGGGACCGCGCGGAAGCTCAATCCTTTCAGCCAATTACCGCGCTTTCCCCATCCGGTACTGAAACCGCCCGTTTTCCCGTCTCGGAACTGTCGCACCCCGGCCGCCGAGCAACCCGCTCCGCTCCCGTACAATCCCCCTATGCAGGCAACCGACTCCTTGCTTCGTCCCGGCGGCAGAGGCGCCGCTCAGCTTCGGCCACTCACGCTTTCGCCCGGCTTTGTTCAGACCGCCGAGGGCTCCGTCCTGGTCACCCTGGGCAATACCCGCGTGCTCACCTGCGCCACCGTCGAACAGGGCGTTCCGGGATGGCTGCGCAACTCCGGCCGCGGCTGGGTCACGGCTGAATACTCGATGCTGCCCCGCGCCACCGTCACGCGGACGCCGCGAGAGAGCGAGCGCGGCAAGATCGGCGGCCGCACGCACGAGATTCAGCGCCTGATTGGCCGCAGCCTGCGCTCGGCGGTCGACATGCAGACCCTTGGCGAGCGCACCGTGACCCTCGATTGCGACGTCATTCAAGCCGATGGCGGCACGCGCACGGCGGCGATCACCGGCGCGGCCGTGGCGCTCTGGCTGGCTCTCGACGCGCTGGTGAAGGCAGGGACGCTGAAGCAGTCGCCGATGAAGCGACTGGTGGCCGCGACGTCGGTGGGCATCGTAGGCGGCGTGCCGGTCCTCGACCTCTGTTACGAGGAAGACTCGCAGGCTGAAGTGGACATGAATGTCGTGATGACGGCCGATGGCGGCCTTGTGGAGACGCAGGCGACAGCCGAAAAGGGCAGCTTCTCAAGAACGCAACTGAATGGCCTGATCGACCTTGCCGAAATCGGTCTCAAAGAGATCTTCGCTGTCCAGCGGGCGGTGCTGGGGTAGGCCGGGAACAAGGGGACCGGAAGGCAAGAAGACAGCGGCAGGAGCCAGACCCCTGGTTCCCGCCTACTCTCACCTGCTCTTTTTGTCTGCTATCCCCGGTTCTCGACACCCTATCCGCTGCACCCCATTCCGCTTCTCTCTCCCGCGATTGCCGAATCCAAGCGTCTCGTGCAAAAGATGGGACGCGAGTTCGACCTTTTGCCGGGCCAGATCGTCTAGATAAAGTAGGCCGGTGTTCCCCTCCGCCGCCGACAGAAAGAGACTGTGGAGCAAGCCTTGATGAAACAGAGAACGATGATGCGGGAGATGACTGTCTTTGCCTGTGCGGCCGTGATGGCGCTTCTTCTGGCCGCTACGCCTACGGCGCAAGCGCAGGTGCAGCGGTATGTGGGCACGGTTACGGCCATTGCCGGCGACACGCTGACCGTCAAAACCGATGCGGGAGAAGTGCATCAGGTTCAGGTTCCTTCGACTGCGCAGCTCAAGCGGATCGAGCCCGGACAGACCGACTTAAGCAAGGCCGAGGCCATGGATTTCGGCGGCCTGGCGACGGGCGACCGCGTGCTGGTCACCCTGGATCCCAAAGCGACCGGCGAGCCGCCGCAGGCGGCGCGCATTGTCGCCATCAAGCAGGCCGACGTGGCAAAAAAGCAGCGGGCCGAAACCGAAGAGTGGAACCGGGGCGTGCATGGCCTGGTGAAGAGCGCCGACCCCGCGGCCGGGGTCATCGTGGTGAACACCCGAGCGGGGGCCGTCACCAAAGCAGTCACCGTGAACATCACCCAGTCCACCGTACTGAAGCGGTATGCTCCGGGCTCCGTTCGTTTCGACCAGGCGCTGCCCGGACCAATGGACGCGATCCGGCCCGGCGACCAGTTGTGGGCCCGCGGTGCCAGGAACGCCGATGGGACGGCCATCGCCGCGGACGGCGTGGTCTCCGGCAGCTTTCGCAGTATCGCCGGAACGATTCTGTCCATCGACACGGCCGCCTCAACGGTAACGGTGAAAGATCTGGCCACAAAGAAGCCGGCGACCATACACATCAGTTCCGACGCTCAGTTGCGGCGGCTCGATCCCAACATGGCGACGTTCCTCGCCGCGCGCCTCAAGGGGAATCAGGCAGTACCCGGCGGCGGACCAGGAATGCCGCGCAACTTCCCGCCGGCGGGCGGAGCAGGCGCGGCCGCCGGAGCGGGCCCGCCACGCGGTTTTCCACAGGCAGGTGGAGGCGGAATGCCGCGCATGGATCCGGAATCCATGATGGATCGTGCCCCGGAGATTCAGCTTGCCACTTTGCAGAAAAGCGAAGCCGTCATGATCGTGGCGACAGAGGACGTTTCGGGAGTCAACGCCATCAAGCTGCTCGCCGGAGTCGAACCGTTGCTTGAAGCGCCCGAGGCGCGTGACCTGCTCGCCAGTTGGAGCCTGAATCAGGGCGAATCCGCAGGCGCCTCCGAATAACGGCGCTTTCGTCTCATACAACCGCAAGCGAGGGAACCTTGTCTTCAAAATCAACATCGCATCGCTCGATGGCATTCCTGGTTATCCTGGCGCTCTTATGCGGCGGGGCGATCGCCGGCGCGCAATCGACGCAGGCTGCGCCCGGCGCGCCGGCGCCCGCGGCGCACCCGGCTCCGGCAACTGGCCAATCGGCGCCGCGCGCCGCAGCACCTGCATCGGCCGCCGCCACGCAGGCGGCTCCTGCGGCAACCGGCGCGCTCCATGGCCACATCATGGACCCCACGGGCGCGTTGATTCCCGGAGCGAAGGTGACGGTCCTGACCGCGGACGGAAAAGCCGTGCGCACCGTGACCGCGGACGCAGCCGGCGGCTATCAACTCAGGGGACTGCCGGCCGGAAACTACGTGATCGAGGCGGCCTCCGAGGGCTTCGCCCCTTTCGTCTCGGCGCCGATTCCGTTGGCCGCAGGTCAGTTCAAAAGCATCGACATCAAGATGGCGATTGAGGCCACGCAGCAACAGGTGGAGGTTACGGATGAAGGCGTACCGGCCGTGAACACCGAAGCCGGAACAAATTCCAGCTCCATGGTCCTCAAGAGCAGCGACCTCGATAGTCTCTCCGACGATCCCGACGAGCTTTCGAACGAACTGACCGCCCTTGCCGGCCCTTCTGCCGGTCCCAACGGCGGTCAGATCTACATCGACGGATTCACCGGCGGCCAATTGCCGCCCAAATCGGCGATTCGCGAGATTCGCATCAACCAGAATCCGTTTTCGGCCGAGTTCGATCGCATCGGCTTCGGGCGCATCGAGGTTCTCACCAAGCCCGGCACCGACAAACTGCATGGACGATTCTTCGTCCAGGGCAACGACGACGTCCTCAACACGGGAAACCCCTTCACCACCGAGCTTCCCTCCTACTACAGCTACCAATACAACGGCTCGCTGAGCGGTGCGCTCTCGAAATGGGCGTCGTTCTTCCTCGGCGTGGAACAGCGGAACACGCAAACAGACAATGTGTACTCGATTCTCGGCGGCCCGGTGTACGACGCTGCAAGCAACACCTGGACGATCAGTTCCGGCTCCGTTGCCGGCAGCCTGTTCAGCCCCGCCAAGCGACTGGAAGTCACACCCCGCATCGACCTGCAGCTAGGACAAAAGAACACGCTCACCCTGCGTTACCAGTTCTCCAGGAACAACGTGAGCGGTTCGCTCGGCCAGACGTCGCTCCCGTCAACCTCCAGCACCTCCGACGCCACGGGACACGAGGTTGAACTGAACGACTCCCAGGTGATCAGCGACCGATTGGTGAACGAATCGCGCTTTGAATACCGCCGCTCCAATTCCTCGTCGACACCGGTGAGCACCGCGCCCGCCTTCCGCGTGCCCAGTGTCTTTTCAGGCGGCGGAAGCGGAAGCCAATTCTCCAATTCGCACTCCGATCACTTTGAGCTGCAGGAATTCGTCACCCTGACGAGGGGCGCGCAAGCCATCAAGTTCGGCGCTTGGCTGCGCGACGACCGCAATGCCACCACGACCAACGGGAACTTCAACGGAAGCTTCACCTTTCCCTCGGTCACTGCTTTCGCCGACACCTGGAACGGCGTCGCCGCCGGCAAGACCTTCGCCCAAATCGCCGCCGCGTGCCCGTCCACGCAGACAGGCGGGTGCCTTCCCTCGAAACTGACCTACACCACCGGACCGGCATCCTTCCGCGGGAACGTTTTCACCGCGGCGCTTTACTACCAGGACGATTGGAAGGTCAACAAATTCCTCACGCTCTCCGGCGGATTGCGCTGGGAGTCGCAGAACCACATCGCCGATCACAGCGACTGGGCGCCGCGCGTCGCGTTCGCTTACTCTCTGGACGGCCACAAGGCAGGAACCATATCCAAGACCGTTCTGCGCGGCGGATTCGGGTTCTTCTACGACCGTTTCGGCGTGGGGAATCTGATGAATCTGGAGATGCTGAACGGCACGGCGGAGAGCCAGACGCAGATCAATATCACCAATCCCACGTGCTTCAACGGAACCAGCCTGAGCTCGATCAGCGGCGGCCTGGCCTCCTGTGGCACGGGCACGGCCGTCACGCCCCAGATTTACGCGATCTCGCCCACCTATCGCTCTCCTTACATGGAGCAGCTCAGCGTCAGTCTGGAGCGCCAGTTGAGCAAATCGTCGACGCTTGCGTTCACCTACACGCGCTCCGCCGGGTTTCATCAGTTGGTCGTGCGCGATTCGAACGCATACGAGCCCGGGACCTTCCAATACGGCAGCGCGACGCTCACTGGCACGCGTCCCAATTCGTCGCTGGGCATCGTCAAACAGTATTTCCCGGAAGCGGTTTTCAGCCAGAACCAGCTGATGGTGAACCTGAACGCCCGTTTTTCGCCCA
>JBEKUS010000027.1:0-40397 GCA_049514795.1 Occallatibacter sp. | reverse complement strand
CACCGCGTCGATCCCGATGTGCCCATCGAGGAAGTCGCCGGCGCCGTGAAGGACCTCATCCAGCAGGGCAAGGTCCGGCACTTCGGGCTCTCCGAGGCCGGCGCGCAGACCATCCGCCGCGCGCACGCCGTCCAGCCGGTCGCCGCGCTGCAGAGCGAATACTCCCTCTGGTGGCGCAAGCCGGAAGCCGAGATCATCCCCACCCTCGAGGAGCTAGGCATCGGCATGGTTCCCTACAGTCCGCTCGGCAAAGGCTTCCTCACCGGAACCATCAACGAAAGCACACCGCCCGGCGCCGGCGACTTCCGCGCCACCCTGCCCCGCTTCACGCCCGAGGCCATGAAGGCGAACCAGGCCGTCGTCGATCTGCTCAACGTAATTGCGAAGAAAAAGAACGCCACGCCCGCGCAGATCGCGCTCGCCTGGCTGCTCGCCCAGAAGCCGTGGATCGTTCCCATCCCCGGCACCACGAAACTGTCGCGCCTCGAGGAAAACATCGCAGCCGCGTCCGTCGAGCTCACGTCCGCCGATCTCGAAGAGATTAGCGTCGCGGCCTCGAAGATCGCGATCCAGGGCGACCGCTACCCCGAAGCGCTGGAGAAGATGACGGGCCGCTGAATCGGCGCGCCTGGAGAAAGTCCCATGAGCAAACGCGTCTTGATCCTCTCCTCGAGTCCCCGTAAAGGCGGGAACTCTGACACCCTCTGCGATCGTTTCCTTGCCGGCGCGATGGAGGCAAACCATCGCGTCGAGAAAGTCTCCCTCGTAGAGAAAAAGATCAACTACTGCACCGGCTGCTACTCCTGCCGGGGCAGCGGCAAATGCGCCCAGAAGGACGACATGGCCGAGATCCTCGACCGCATGATCGCCGCCGACGTAATCGTCCTCTCGACGCCCGTCTACTTCTACACCATGTGCGCGCAGATGAAGACGGTGATCGACCGCACCGTTGCGCGCTACACGAAGATCGCCAACAAAGAGTTCTACTTCATCGTCGCCGCAGCGGTCCGCAACAAGGCGGCCCTTGAGCGGACCATCGAAGGCTTCCGCGGGTTCACATCCTGCCTGCCCGGCGCCAAGGAAAAGGGCATCGTCTACGGCACGGGCGCTTGGGCAGCGGGCGACATCGAATCCAGGCCCGCCATGAAAGAGACCTACGAAATGGGCAAGGCGCTGTAGTTGGCGCACCTGCCCGTCTTCCCGTTCGGTCCTTAGAATAGAACCACGAGAGACGGCCACTTAAGGAGACCAGCCATGGAAATCAAGAGAAGCGGTTTTCAGCCCTCAGCCAAGGGCCCTGCCGACTGGTTCACCGGCACGGTTCGCATCGACCCGCTCTTTGATCCGCCCGCCCCGGCCCGTGTTGCCGGCGTCAGCGTCACCTTCGAGCCCGGCGCACGCACCGCTTGGCACACCCATCCCCTCGGCCAAACCCTTATCGTCACCTCGGGCTTCGGCCGTGCGCAGCGCTGGGACGGCCCTGTCGAAGAAATCCGCCCCGGCGACGTCGTCTGGTTCGCGCCCGGCGAAAAGCACTGGCACGGCGCATCCCCAACAACCGCCATGACCCACATCGCCATTCAGGAAAAGCTCGATGGCCAGATGGTCGAATGGATGGAGCCGGTCTCCGACGATCAATACAATACGTGAGCTACGAGGCGCTCTGCTTTCCGCCCCTGAACTCGGCCAGCTTCGCGAACGTCCCGCGCAGACTGAAATAGATCTCTTTATAAATCCCCATCAGCTCGGCGTACCGCGCGCAATTCTCCGCCAACGGCTGCGCCTCCCGGAAGACTTTGTCGCACATCCCATTCGCCGCATCGGCTGCACTTTCGTAGAGCCCCGCTCCCACCGCCGCGCAAATCGCCGCACCAAGGCTCGATGCCTCCAGAGTTCTCGATCGCCGGATCGGTTTGCCCGTCGCATCGGCCATGATCTGGCGCCACAGGTCGTTCGCCGCCCCGCCCCCGATGGCGATGTACTCGCTCACCGCAACACCGGTCGCCGCTTCGATCATTCCCGTCACCAGAGCCTGCTCCAGCGCGATGCCCTCGAGCAGCGACCGGTACAGGTGGCCCCGGCGGTGCGACCCGCTCAACCCGATCCAGCATCCGCGCGCCAGCGGATCCCAATAGGGCGTCATCACCGCGCCCCAGTACGGCAGCGCCAGCAGTCCATCGCTGCCGATCGGAATCTCTGCCGCTTCGGCTTCGAGGTCCCGGAGCAGCGCCCCGCTGTCCGCCGATGCCGGACAAAGCTGGTGCGTGAACCAGTCCACGAGAAACGTCCCCGCGCGCAGGCTGGTTTCAAAGTAGTAGCCTTCGCCGGTCAGGCTCCCCATCGTCCGCCATGCTTTTCCGGTCCGGTATTCGTTTGAAAAGATGCCGCCTACAACCGCTGTGCCGAGATTCAGGTACGCGCGGCCCCCGCCCAGAGCATTTACGCCCAGGCCCGCCGCCTGTCCATCGCCTCCGCCGGCCGCCACCAGCGTGCCGCGGCAAAGCCCCGTCGCATCGGCCGCCGCCTCGTTCACCTCTCCAATCACTGTCCCCGGCCGCACCGCCCGCGGCAGCCGATCCGCAGTCAGCTCCAGCGCCTTCATCACCTCCGGCGACCAATGCTTCCCCTCCATGTCGAACAGGCCCAGCGGGTCCGCGCTGGCCCAACTCGTCTGGAACTCGCCCGTCAGCCGCCACGCAAGATAGCCGTGCACGTCCACGAACATCGCGGTCCGCCGGAACAGCTCCTCCTCGTTTCGCAGCATCCACGCAATTCGATACGCCACTGGCGCAAGGTCGGGCGGCTTGCCCGTGATCTCGTGAATCCTCTCCCTGCCCACTCGCCCCGTCAGCCACGCCACTTCCTCTTCGCAGCGCTGGTCCAGCCACACGATCGCCGGACGCACCGCCTGGCCGTCCTCGCCCAGAGGCACGAAAGTCTCTCGCTGATTCGAAATTGCGATCGCCGCCACGCTCGCGGCATCCACTTGGCCGAACAGCTCCCGCAGCGCCTCACACGCCGAGCGCCACCAGTCCTCCGGGTTCTGCTCGTACCAGTTGTGTGCGGGATTCAGAAGCGGAATCGGGCTGCGTCCCAGCCCGGCAACCGTGCCGTCCCGCCTCCAGGCAATCGCCTTGGTTGCGGTCGTGCTGCTGTCCAGCCCAACGACGATGTCTTTCCCAGCGCTCACGGTCGGTCGGCAACATCATACCAACACCGGGCCAGGGTCAGCCGTCTGCTTTTTCCGTTGCTGTCGTAACTCTCAAGATTGAAGCGAATCGAGCGCAGCCAGCATCTTCACGACGCGCCGGCGCCGGTCCTGGCTCTCGTTCTTCAGAGCATCCACTTGCCGCGCCAGCGTTTGAATCCGCAGCGCCTGCTCGCTCACCTGCTCTTCCGCGTGCAACGCGCGTTCCTCGGCGGCCATCCGGTCCTGCCGTTCCTGTCTCACCACTTCAGCCACGTGCGCAATCCGCTTCTCAAGGACCGAAAAACCGTCCGCTTTGACAGCCGGCGCCTCTGGCTCTGCCGGCGGCGGATCGGCGTCCACCTGCTCTGACGGATGCACGAGTTGCAGCGTTCCCGGCGCAGTAAATTCCCTCAGCACCGCAAACTCGTCCTCGTCGGCGGTCGATGCCGCATTCTGCAACTTCGAACCAACATCTTCAGTCTGTTGTTCGTTCTGTTCCAGTTCTATCGCTCGCAACGCGGTGTATATCTTCGACACGGCCTAACTCCTGTCAGACTCCGGCCCTGCTGGTTCACCGGGCGCCACGAAGTCCCAACCCTGTTGGATTCTCCTTACCGGCCCCCATGGCTCGCAGCCATTCGATGGATTCAGTCTACTTTAAGTCTTGTTGCAAGAACAGTGTCCATCAACCAGGTCTCTCCCTTCCACTCACGAAAGTTGTACGTCGTTGGTCATAGGCTGCTCTCTCGCGAGTCTCCCCCGGCCCGCTGACTCGCTGACTCGCTCCCTCGTTCCTAGTCCCTGCCTTATCCCCCCTTCCCCCAAATCGATTACTATGGAGCCATCCGATCGCTGCACAATCCTCCTTCTGCCGCCGCAATTCGCGCGCTCCCGTGGATCGGCCCGGCGTCGCGGAAGACCCAAGGAACGTGCGCGGTCTTGCCGGGATGTGCAACTGGATGGTCCACTTGAACCGGGGCGGGACGGGAGTCGAGCAATGAGCAACGAGATACGAGTCAAGGCGGTGCATCCCACGGCGCACGAGCATTGGAAAGGCGCGGAGATGCCGCTGTGCGAGATCATCGACGCCAAGGGCCATGTCCTTGGCAGCTCCCCGGTCGACGCCAACAAAACCTACCCGCAGATCATCGATGCCGCCTGGGCCGACGCCGCCCACAAGCTCGGCGTCGATTCATAACACCCCTCGTTCCGCCCACCCGCTGACTCGCAGCCTCTGTGGTTGCCCCATCCTTTCGCGTTCATTGCGAAAGGGTGGGCTGACTCTCCGCCGACCCGCTGACTCGCTGACTTGCTGACGTGCCGACTCGCCGACTCGCCCCCTGTCTCTTCGCCCTTTGTTCGCCTACCACAACCCGCCGCTCTTGTCCAGATGCGCCTGCCGGGGGAATCACAGCAGTAAACCCCACATCTTGTGGTTGCTCAAAAATGTTCCTCTATTAGTCGGCGTTCGGGCGGATCGTCTGATTCTTCTGCACTTTCCACCGTTTTTTTGCTTGGCGGATGGCTCGATCAGGGATAATATCGACCCCATGGAATTGATTGGAGCGAATTGGAGTGATTCTGACCTGTCTGGAAATCATTCCAGCAGCCAACCGGACAGCCCGTCTTTCCGGCGCGGCCACCGTTCCGGTGACAGTCTACTCGCATTCGCTTCCCACGCAACGGAATTTGTCCCCACGGGCCGCTTCGGAACCTCGTTGGCCAACGCGGCGGCCGGGTACTTCTGCGGAGCTCCTGCCACGACGGCGGTTCGCCGTCCGGCCAGGGGCCTCTGAAAGGCATCGTCATGTTTCGCGGCAGCTACGAAGCCAAAATCACGGAGGGCAGGCTGAAGCTCCCCACGGACTTCGAGAGACTCGTGACGGCCGCGAACATCAAGCAGTTCTACGTCACCAGCCCCAACGGAAACAGCGCCGAGATCTGGCCCCTCTCGGAGTGGGAGAAGCGGGAAGCCAGGCTGGCGGAATACAACACCGACCCCGTGGTGAAGAAGTACCTGAACTTCACCAGCTACTACGGTCAGCAGTCGGAGATTGACAAGCAGGCCCGCCTTTCCCTGCCCAAGATTCTGCGCGGCGCGGCCAAGCTCGAGGGCGAGGTTCTGGTGATGGGCAAGATCAACTACCTGGAGGTCACCAACCTCCAGATGCTGGCCCAGACGCTTTCGGCCAGCGCGGTGTCGGATGCGGATTTGGATCGGATCTCGGATGTCTTGAAGCCCCGCAGCGGGGCCGGAATTCCCTGAGGGGAAGCCATGACGCAGCAAGCACGTCATGTGCCGGTTCTTTTTGAAGTCGCGTTGAATTTTCTTCGCGTGCGGCCCGGCGGCGTTTACGTCGACTGCACGCTGGGCCTGGCCGGACATGCCGAGGGCATCGTCCGCAAATTGGGACCTGCAGGTCGTCTGATTGCCTTTGACCGCGATCCCGAAGCGCTCACCCTGGCGCACACTCGCTTGACGCGCGTTTGCCAGGAGCTGGGCAGCCAAGCCCCGCAAGTGAGTTTGATCGGCGAAGCGTTCAGCCGCATCGCCGAGCACGTCGCGCCGGCCTCGATCGATGGCCTGCTGGCCGATTTCGGCGTCAGCAGCCTGCAGTTCGACGAGGCGCGCAGAGGATTCAGTTTTCAGGCGGACGGGCCGCTGGACATGCGCATGGACACGCGCACAGGGCCGACTGCCAAACAAGTGGTAGATGAGATGAGCGAGCGCGAGCTGGCGGATCTTATCTATACATACGGTGAGGAAAGGAGGTCGCGGACAGTCGCCAGAGCAATCGCGCGGAATCGGCCGATCACGACAACGGGGCAGTTGGCCCGAATCGTTGCATCGGCCGTACCGCCGATGAAATTCGGACAGATCCACCCGGCTACCAGAACCTTTCAGGCGTTGCGGATCTTCGTCAATCGGGAGTTGGACGAAATCCGGGCATTATTTGAGGCCGCACCGAAGTTGCTTAAGTCCTCAGCACGGCTCGTGGTCATTAGTTTTCACAGCCTCGAAGATCGCATCGCGAAAGACAGCATCCGGGAGGGAACGCAGCAGGGCATCTGGAAAGTCCTAACCAAGAAGCCCGTCACCGCGGCCGAAGAAGAGATCGATCGCAACCCACGCTCGCGCAGCGCCAAACTCAGATCGGCGGAACGGACATAGACAGGGGAGCAAGGAGAACAGAAATGGCGGCATGTGTAACAACGTTTTTCGAGACCGGCCGCGGCTGGGGCGCGCGGATCGCCGAGCACAACGCCCATCTGATGGCCTCGCAGGCGCAGCGCCGCCGCCGCGTGCGCGCACCGGAGTTCTTCTTCGCCAAGCATTTTGACAACTCGCGCCTGGTCAAGGCCGCCGACCCCGCGCTCGCCCGCCAGATTCGGGTCTTCTCCGCCGCCGTCGCGGTGTTCGCCTCTCTCATCCTGATTTACGGGTTGCAGCGCTTCAATGCTATCGAGAACAGCTACCGCGTTGAGAGCGAGAAGCAGACGCTGGAGCAGTTGCGCGAAGAGAATCGCCAGTTGCGCCTGAACGAGGCCGAGCTCACGCAGCCCATCCGCATTGACCAAATGGCGCGCAAGTACGGTCTCGGTGAGCCGCAGCCCGGTCAAGTGGTCCACGCCGACATGCGTCCCGCATCCGGAGCTCCCACGCTCGCCGAGATCGCTCCCGCGGCGCCCACCGCGCAATAACCGCCGTTTCGGGACCCGATCGAAATGCCGGCAACCGTCGAAAGCATCCGCAGCCGCTCCCAGAGGCCAAAAGGCGTGCCCCTCAAGCAGGCGCGTTTCTTCGTCATCTGCCTCTTCTTTCTGGTCTGGGCTTGCGCCATCGGGACGCGCCTTTTCTGGCTGCAGATTGTGCGCCACCAGGATTTCGTTGAACGCGCCGCGAAGCAGCAGCAGCGCACCTTCCAGGTGGCTCCCCGCCGCGGCATTCTCTACGATCGCAACATGCGTGAGCTGGCCATGACGGTCTTGGTCGACTCGATTTACGCCGATCCCTCGCAGATCGCCGACAAGCAGGATGCCGCGCGCACTCTTGCCGCGCTGGTTCACACCGATCCCGCCGACTCGCTCACCACCGAGGAGCAGATCGCCGCCCGCCTCAACGATGGCCGCAACTTCGCCTGGATCGCGCGCCGCGTCACGCCTCAGGTCGCCGCCGGCGTGAGGAGCAAAGACATCACGGGCATCTATTTCCAGAAGGAGTTTCAACGCTTCTATCCGGATGATCGGCTTGCCGCGCAGGTCCTCGGCTACGTGGGTGTCGACGACGACGGTCTCGGCGGCCTGGAAATGAAGTTCGACTCCGACCTGCACGGCCGCGCCGGCCTCATGGACACGGCCGTGGACGCACATCGCAAGGTCCTCGGCTCAACCGAACACCAGCCCGAGCCCGGCCGCAACCTCGTCCTCACCATCGACGAGAACATCCAGTTCATGGCCGAGCGCGCGCTCGATCATGCCCTGGAGAGGACGCAGGCCGTCGGCGGAACGGTCGTCGTGCAGGACGTGCACAGCGGCCAGATTCTCGCACTCGCCGTCCGCCCCACCTTCGATCCCAATCAGTTCCGC
This sequence comes from Occallatibacter sp., assembly GCA_049514795.1. Taxonomy (GTDB): domain Bacteria; phylum Acidobacteriota; class Terriglobia; order Terriglobales; family Acidobacteriaceae; genus Telmatobacter. Next base: position 32,620 of record JBEKUS010000027.1, on the reverse strand, counting down.
CATACCGCGCCGGACCTGCTTCGCGATCGCGCGGTCAGCGACGTGTACGAACCCGGTTCCACCTTCAAGCTCGTCACCTATTCCGCCGCAATCGATCAGCGCGTAGTCACGCCCGACGACATCGTCGACTGCCAGGGCGGCCAAATCACTCTCGCCGGGCGCGTCATTCACGACGACAGAAGCGATCGCGGCCTGGGCAAGGTCACCGTCGCCACGGCCCTCGCCAAGTCCAGCGACGTGGCCGCCGTCAAGCTCGCGCTCAAGGTCGGCCCCGGCCGTTTCTATCAGTACCTTCGCGACTTTGGCTTTGGATCGAGGTCGGGCGTCGAATTGCCCAACGAAACGCGCGGACTGCTCCGTCCGGTCAATCGCTGGAGCCCCTCGTCCATCGGCTCCATCGCCATCGGCCAGGAGGTCGCCGTGACTCCTCTCCAACTGGTGACGATGGTCTCGACGATCGCCAACGGGGGTGTCTATCTGCCGCCTCACATCCTCATGCCCAATCAGTCCGTGCCGGCGCCGAACCCCGCGCAACGCGCGGCCGCGCCGCGCGCAGCTCCCCAGCAGGCGGCGCAGGTTGTCGAGGCGGCTGAAACGCACTCCACCCAGTTGCCATCCGAACTGCCCGATCCCCTTCCCCAAGGTGCGCATCGCGTCATTGGCGCGCTGGCCGCCGCCGAGATGCGCAGAATGATGGAGGGAGTCGTCCTGTTCGGCACCGGCAAGCCGGCGCAACTCAACGGTTACTCCTCCGGCGGCAAAACCGGAACCGCGCAGAAGATCGACCCCGCCACGCATGCTTATTCGAAGACCATGCATATCGCTTCGTTCGCGGGCTTCGCGCCGGTCAATAATCCCGTTATTTCCGTGGCGGTAGTTATCGATTCCCCAAAGGGCGACTACTACGGCACCGCTGTCTCTGCGCCAGTCTTCGCCGAGGTGGCGCAGCAGATCCTCGAATACCTTGGAATCCCGCACGACATCGACATGCGCCCGGTGAATCCCTCTTCGAAGAAGGACGCGCCGGCCACCGAAGACGATGCATCGGTGCCGGTCGAAAACATCCGGGCTCTCTACCAGGCTGCCAACGACCTTCCCGGCGACGATCCGCAAAGTGCCGCGCCTGCGCCTGCGGCCAATTTGGCCTCTACGCCGGCGGCTCCAATCGCCGGCCCTTCGGCAAGTTCAACGGCCGGCACGTCATCCGGCAAGGCAGCCGCTCCGCCTTCGGCGCCGCCCGCGCAGCAACCCAACCCTGCCGCTCCGGCGCCCGCCCGCTCCGTTGTTCTTTCCGACGCAGGCCAGATCCGCGTGCCTTCCTTCCTTGGGCTGTCGGTGCGCCAGATCATTGAAGAGTCCGCTGCCAGCGGCCTCGAAGCGCAGATCGTCGGCAACGGCAAAGCTCGCGAGCAAGTGCCTGCCCCCGGCGTCATGGTCTCTCCCGGAACCAGGATCGTCGTTCGCTGCGCGCGGTGATGAGGCCCACGGCGGAAGCACAGCGCCGCCGCAATCTACAATCAACCCCAGGATGACCTGGAACGATCTCATCGCCGAAGTCGCCGCGATCGGTTCCGCCGGCAGCTCCGCTACCCCCGTTACCGGCATCGAGTACGACTCGCGGCGCATCCGACCGGGCGCGGTCTTCGTTGCCATGAAGGGCGGCTCGACCGACGGCAACCGCTTCGTCGAGAAGGCCCTGGCTGCCGGCGCGCTCGGCATCGTGACGGACTCCGCGCAGGCCTTCGACCACATCACCGTCTATCGGCCTGGTCTGCCGGTCCTCCACGTCGAGCATGGCCGCCGCGCCCTCGCTCAGGCCTCCGCCGCCTTTTTCGGCCATCCCGAGCGTTCGCTCGCCGCCACCGGCATCACCGGCACAAACGGCAAGACCACCACCGCGTTCCTGACCGAGTCGCTCCTGAACTTTGCCGCCCGCCGCACTGTTCTCATCGGCACCATCGAGTACCACGTCGCGGGAGAAGTGCGCCCCTCCATCCACACCACGCCGGAATCGCGCGATCTCTATGAATTGATGGCCGAGGGCGTCGCGCGCGGAGCCGGAGAACTCGTAACCGAAGTCTCCAGCCACGCTCTCGACCAGGGCCGCATGATTGGGATTCCCTTCGATGTCGCGGTCTTCACGAACCTGACCCGCGATCACCTCGACTACCACCAGACGATGGACAATTACTTCGCCGCCAAGCGGCTCCTCTTCGACGGCAAGGTCTATCCGCCGCCGCGTGTCGCCGTGGTCAACGCGCACGATCTCCGCGCAGAAGAGCTCGCCGCCGCCGCCCGCAACGCCGGAGCCGAAATTCGCACCTACGGCATCGGCAAGGGCGACTGGCGCGCGTCGAGCTTCCGTCTCACTCCCTCCGGCGCGATCATCGATCTTGAAACTCCCGCCGGCTCGGCTCGCCTCAACTCGCATCTCGCCGGCGAAGTCAACATCCTGAATCTTCTCGCGGCATTCACCGCCGCCCACGCGCGCGGCGTTGCGTTCTCCGACCTCGCCGGCGCCGTTCCCTTGCTCAAACCCGTGCCCGGCCGCTTCCAGCCCGTCGACGCCGGCCAACCCTTCACGGTCATTGTCGACTACGCCCACACCGACGACGCGCTGCGCAACCTGACCGCGCTCGCCCGCCAGATGACCGCGCAAACCGGCGCGCGCGTCATCACCCTCTTCGGCTGCGGCGGCGACCGCGACCGCACCAAGCGGCCCAAGATGGGCGTGGCCGCCGGTGAAGGCAGCGATTTCGTCGTTGCCACCAGCGACAATCCCCGCTCCGAGAATCCTGCCGCAATCCTGGCCGAAATCGAACCCGGCCTACAATCGACCGGCGCCTCCTACACGGTCGAGGTTGATCGCGCCTCCGGCATCCGCCTCGCGATCCGGGCCGCCCAGCCCGGCGACGTCGTGCTCATTGCCGGCAAGGGGCACGAAAAGGAACAAATCCTCGCCGACCGTACCATTCCATTCGATGACGCCGAGGTCGCGCTTTCCATCCTGCGCGAATTCGGCTATGGTGAAGGGCAATGAACTTCACGCTCGCCGAAGCCGCGATGGGCGCCTCAGCGGTGCTCGAAGCGCCCGCCAGTGTGCCCAATGCGGGTGCGCGCTTCGTGACCGGCTACTCCATCGACTCGCGCACGGTCGCGGCCGGCGAGCTGTTCTTTGCCGTGCGCGGAGAACGCCACGACGGCCACGATTTCGTCGCCGCCGCCTTCGACCGCGGAGCCGCCGCCGCGGTCGTCTCGCGCGCTCGTGCCGCTTCCCTGCCCGATGCCGCGCTCGCCCATCCGCTCCTCATCGCGGAAGATCCGCTGCTCGCCCTGCAATCGCTCGCCACGCATGTTCGCCGCCAGTGGGGCCGCCGCCTCGTGGCCGTCACCGGCTCAGCCGGCAAAACCACGACCAAAGAAGCCGTCGCCGCGGCTCTCGGCGCGAAGTTCTGCGTGCTCAAATCCCAGGGCAATCTCAACAACCAATATGGGCTGCCCCTGCAACTGCTGCGCCTGATGCCGGAGCACGAGTTCGCCGTCGTAGAGATGGGCATGAATCACTCCGGCGAAATCGCCGCGCTGGCCCTCATCGCTCTGCCCGATTGGGGAGTGGTCACCAACGTCGGCACGGCGCACATCGAGTTCTTCCCCGAGGGCCAGGCGGGGATTGCCCGCGCCAAATTCGAGCTGATCGCCAGCCTTCCCTCGACCGGCGCCGCCTTCCTCAACTGCGACGACGAGTACGCGGCGCAGTTCGGCCGCGACTTTCCCGGCCGCGTCGTCTACTTCGGCAGCGGTCCCTGCGCCGATCCGCGTATTCTCTCCGCCACTGAAGCCCTCGATGGCCTTCATGTCAACTTCCGCGCCCGCGAGGTCGAAGGCGAGTTCACTCTCCAAATGCTCGGCGCACACAACGCTCTCAACGCTATCGCCGGCCTGGCCGTCGCGCTCGAGGCGGGAATCGATCTCGACGCCGCCGTCGCCGCACTCTCTTCGCTCACTGCCGGAGACAAGCGCGGCGTAATACTCGAAATCGGCGGCGCCATCATTCTGAACGACAGCTACAACTCCAACCCTGAAGCGCTGCGCTCGATGATTCGCACGCTCGCCGCCCGCCCCGCCATGGGCCGCCGCATCCTGGTTGCCGGCGAGATGCTCGAGATGGGCGAACAAGGCCCCGCGCTGCACATTGCCTGTGGCCGCGCCGCCGCCGAGGCCGGCCTCGATCTCGTCGTCGCCGTCCAGGGCAACGCCGAGCACCTGGCCACCGCTGCCTGCGCCGGCGGTGTTCCGGCCATCTTTCTGCGCGATGCCGGCGCCGCCGGCCAATGGCTCATCGAAAACCTCCGTCCCGGCGACGTCGTGCTCGTGAAAGGCTCCCGCGGAGTCCATCTGGAGCGCGCCATCGAAACTCTCACCCTTCACATTGCATCCCGAGAACAAAAATGAAAATCATCGGAAGATTCGCTGTTTGTATCGCATTGTTTGCCGCGTTCGCTTGCGCCGTTCCGCTCTTTGCACAGGACCCGCCGGCCTGGACCAAACCCTTTCCGCCCTTCCGCATCGCGGGCAATCTCTACTACGTGGGCAGCGAGGACCTAGCGTCCTATCTCATTGCGACGCCGAATGGCCTCATCCTCATCAACTCGAGCCTTGAGCCTTCCGTGCCCTTGATCCAGAAGAGCGTCGAGTCTCTCGGTTTCCGCTTCAGCGACATCAAGATCCTTCTCATCAGCCATGCGCACTACGATCACTGCGCGGGCAGCGCGCGCATCGTCCAACTCACCGGCGCCAAGTACTACGTAATGTACGAGGACGCCCCGGTCGTCGAATCCGGAGGAAAAACCGATTTCCAGTACGCCGAGGTGTTGCCCTGGCGCTACCCGTCCGTGCACGTCGATCGCATCCTCCACGCCGGCGGCACCGTCGAGCTCGGCGGGACAGTCCTCACCGCGCACCTCACGGCCGGCCACACCAAGGGGACCACGACCTGGACGATGGACGAGACCGAGAACGGCCGAGTGCTGCACGCCGTCATTGTCGGCAGTCCGAACGTGAACGACGGATACAAGTTGATTGACAACAGGACCTATCCGCGGATCGCCGCGGACTACAAGCACGGCTTCGAGGTGCTCAAGAGCCTGCCCTGCGACCTCTTCCTCGGCGCCCACGGTGGCTATTTCGGCTTGACCGGCAAGTATGCTCGCTGGAAGGCCGGCGACCAGGACGCCTTCATCGATCCCGCCGGGTACAAAGCCTACATCGCCGATCGCGAGCGGGCGTTTGACGCTGAGCTGCAGCGCCAGTCGGCGCAAAAGCACTGAATCAGAAATCGATCTTCTGAGCCAGAACCGCCGTCGCCCGCGCCATCGTCACGCCGCGGAGCAGGAAAACTTTGCTCCGCGTCAACGCGCCGGACTTGAGCTCCACCGCGCTCTTCGCCACGCCGAACGTCTCGGCGAGAAATGCGATCAACGCCTCGTTTGCGCGGCCTTCGAGCGGCGGCGCCTGCACGGCAATCTTCAGTTGCGCGCCAGTGCCCTCGCCGTAGATGCCTGCGATAGCCGTCTTCTTCGCGCCCGGCTGCGCGCGAACCGCGAGCGTCACTCCCTCCGCCGCGGCGCGCAGCATCACTCGCTCTCCGTCCGCGGCGTCCGCTTTCCAAATAGCGCCGTCCCGATGCGAATGCGCGTCGCGCCCTCCTGGATCGCCAATGCGAAGTCTCCGCTCATCCCCATCGACAGCACGTCCAGCTTGAGCCTCGGGTGCGCCGCGGCCCACCGATCCCGCCATACACGCAAGCCGCGGAAGCACGCCCGCGTCACATCCTCGGCCACGCCCCACGGCGCAATCGTCATCAGTCCGCGCGCCTCCAGATGCGGCCAGGACGGCAGCCGCTCAAGCAGTTGCGCCGCCTCGTCCGACTCCGGATCGACGCCCGCCTTCGCCTCCTCCAGGCTCAGCTTGACCTCGATCAGCACCGGCAGCCGCTTTCCGAGCCTGCCCGCTGCTTCGTTCAATCGTTCCGCCAGCCGCACCGAGTCGAGCGAGTCGATCCCGTCAAACAGCTCCGCCGCCTTCGCCGCCTTGTTCGACTGCAGGTGACCGATGAGATGAACGCGCGGCGGCGCCTGCACCTTCCCGGTCCAAAGCTCCGCCGCCCGCGCTGTTTTCGATGCGAATTCCTGCACGCGGTTCTCGCCAAACAGCGTCAGCCCCAGCGCCGCGGCCTCGGCCATCGCCTCCGCGGGAAAGGTCTTCGACACCGCCATCAGTTCGACTTCGCTACGCACACGTCCTGCCGCCCGGCACGCCGCGCCGATCGCTTCTTCCAGCCGTTCGAGATTGTCTTTGAGTGCCGCCATCGCCGGCCCGGGCGCCTCAGTGCCCGTACTCTTCGAGATACTTCTCCGCCTCCAGCGCGGCCATGCACCCCGACCCCGCCGCCGTGATTGCCTGCCGGTAGCGCCGGTCCTGCACGTCGCCGCAGGCAAACACACCCGGCACAACCGCGCCGTTCTTCGTCGTGAACACGTTGTTCACCGTCTTGATGTACCCGTCTTCGTCCAGATCGATCTGCCCGGCGAACATCTTCGTATTTGGCTCATGCCCAATGCCGAGGAACAGACCGCTCACCGCCAGATCGCACTTCTCTCCACTCTTCACGTCGCGCAGGCGCAGGCCTTTCACTTCCTTCTCATCGACGCCCAGAACTTCCTCGACGACCGTGTTCGTGCGCAGCTCGATCTTGGGGTGCGCCATCGTGCGCTCCAGCATGATCTTCGACGCGCGGAAGGCGTCGCGCCGGTGCAGCAGCGTCACCTTCGAGGCAAAGCGTGTCAAAAACATCGCCTCCTCCATCGCCGAGTCGCCTCCGCCCACCACCGCAATCTCCTTGCCGCGGAAGAAGAATCCGTCGCACGTGGCGCAACTCGACACGCCGTGGCCGATCAGCGCCTGCTCGCTTTTGAGGCCTAGCCACCGTGCGCTCGCGCCCGACGCCACAATCAGCGTGCGCGTCGTAACTTCTCCGGCCGAGGTCTGCAGCTTGATTGGCCGCGCGTTCACATCCACCGAAACCAGGTGCGCAAGCTGGAACTCGGCGCCAAACCGCGCTGCCTGTTTCTTCATGTTGTCGATCAGCTCCGGCCCATGAACCCCTTCCGGCCAGCCGGGAAAGTTCTCCACCAGCGAGGTGATCGAGAGCTGTCCGCCGGGCTCGTGGCCCTCCAGAACCAGCGGCTTCAGTCCTGCGCGCGCAGCGTAGATCGCCGCCGTCAATCCGGCGCAGCCGGATCCGAGAATCACGGTATCGCGTATCTCTGTCATGGCTTATCTCGTGTCGATTGTAGACGGAAGGGCGGCATGCAGCCTGTGCACGACTCGTCCGCCAATCATAAGATGACTTTCGCGCCGGTTTCGATTCCCCGCGCAGATTTGCGATTGCTCGCGGTCGCATGATCGCGGGCCATCGCGATGGGAAGATTCCAATCTTCGGCCGCCCACATTGGCGATTTCTCATCTTCCAGCCCTGCCGGCCCAGCCTCTCCTTCCCATCCTCTCCCCGTTCGTCATAAAAACGCGCTCAAACTCCCGAGTCCTCCCCAGAACCCTCTCATCTCCGGCGCAAACCCCAGGTGAGGATTTCTTAATCTTGGCCAAAACTCATTGGCACCCCGCTTGCCCCATTGCCTCCATCTGGGGATTCCCGTGCCCATCACTCCTGCTGCGCCTCCACGTGCCGCTTCGCTCCTCCGCCTGCTCGCCGCCCTCATCCTCGCCGCGCTCCTTGTGTGCCTCGCGCCCGCCACGGCCCTCGCCGGCGGCCCGAAATTCATCGCCGGAACCCGCTACTTCAACCCGGCGGTTCTTGGGGTACCCATCCACTGGGCCGGAGGCCAGGTCAACTACTATGTCGACCAGGGCGCGCTGTCGAGTTCCGTCACCAACCAGCAGGCCGTGGCCATGGTCGATGCCGCCGCCGCTCTCTGGAGCGCCGTTCCCACCGCCGGCGTCACCCTCACGGACAGAGGCTCGCTGAACGAAGATGTCAGCGGCTCGAACATCCAGGTCAACGCCTCCGGCGCAATCACCGCGCCCGCCGACGTCACTCTCTCGGCCACCAATTACCCCCTCGCCGTGATCTTCGATGCCGACGGGGCGGTCATTGACGCCCTCCTCGGCGCCGGCGCCAGCCAGCCCGACGCCTGCCAGAACAACGCCGTCTTTGTTTGGCTCGACAACGTCAATCCCGACGCCGCCATCGTTCACGCCGCGATCGTCCTCAACGGCCGCTGCGCTTCCAGCGCCGGCCTCCTCGACATGATGAGCTTCGAGCTGGAGCGCGCCTTCGGCCGCGTCCTCGGCCTCGACTTTTCCGAGGTCAACCCGCGCGCGCTCGCCGGCAACGAGCCCGGCGGCACGCTCGGCTGGCCCGTCATGCAACCGCTCAGCGGCGCCTGCGGCGCGAGTGGCGGCGACTGCATCCCCAACCCCTCCGTCCTCCGCTACGACGACATTGCGGCTCTCAATCGCATCTACCCCATCGCCGCCGCCAATCTCGCCAACTTCCCCTCGAAGCAGCTCACCGCCCCGAACACCATCTCGATCAAGGGCACGGTCAGCTTCCGCTCCGGCTACGGCATGCAGGGCGTCAACGTCGTCGCGCGCCCGCTCGATGCGAGCGGCAATCCGCTCTATCAGTACACCGTCACCGCCGTCACCGGCGCTCTCTTCAGCGGGGATCACGGAAACCCGGTCACCGGCTACGACGACGCGAGCGGCAACCCGCTCGGCAAGTGGGGCTCAAACGACCCAACGCTGCAGGGCGCCTTCGATCTGAGCGGCATTCCGCTCCCGCCCGGCGGCCCCTCGGCCGACTACCAGATCACCTTCGAGGCCATCGATCCGCTCTACATCCTCGAAAACTCGGTTGGGCCCTACGCGCAGGGCCAGGTCGCGCCCTCGGGCACACTCGGCGCGATCTCTCTCTCCAACCTCTCAGCCGGCAGCGCGCAAACCCTCTCCGTCACCGCCGCCGATTCGCCTGTCGCCGGTCTTGACGACGCGATCGCCGCCGAATCCCAGCCGCGCCCCATGCCCGCTGCGGGCCTCTGGTGCGGACGCCTGAGCCAGATTGGCCAGACCGACTGGTTCACCTTCCCCGTCCGCGCCAACCGCATCTTCACGGTCGTCACCCAGGCCCTCGACGAATCCGGCGCGCCCTCGAACTCCAAGGCCATGCCCTCGATCGGCGTCTGGGATGCGTTCGATTCCATGGGAGCTTCACCCGTCGGCGCAGCCCCCGGCCTCAACGGCCTCGCGGCCGGCGAGACCTGGCTTCGCGTCGCCACAGCCGCCGACGACGTCGTGCGCCTCGGCATCGCCGACCGGCGCGGCGACGGCCGCCCCGACTACGCCTACAACGGCTGGCTTCTTTACGCCGACACCGTCTCGCCCCTGCGCCTGCCCGCCTCCGGCGGCCCCATCGTGATTCAGGGCTCGGGCTTCCGCCTCGCCGACACGGTGCTCGTCGGCGGCCAGCCCGCCCTCGTCACCAGCGTCTCGCCCAACCAGATCACGGCCATCGCTCCGCCCGCAGCCGCGGGCGTCTCCGGCTCGGTCGATGTCGAAGTCGACGACCTGCCCACCCTCTATGCTGCCGCGATCATCCCCGGCGGCATCAGCTACAACGCCGGCACGGGCGACGCGCTCGCCCTCGTCACCGCTCCCTCCGGCACCGTCCCCATCGGCGTGCCTCTTCCCTTCACCGTCGCCGCGCTCGGTCCCTCGCTCGCGCCCGCCGGCGGCGTCACCGTCATCTACACCGTGACGTCGGGCACAGCCGCGCTCGCCTGCGGCCTCCCTGTCTGCTCGGTCACGGCCACAGGCGATGGACAGGCCACGATGAACGTCACCGCGGCCGACGGCACGTGGTCCATCGTCACCGCAGCGCTTACCAACGGCTCCAGCCTCCAGGCGCACTTCGCCGGCGGAACGCCTCCCGTTCTCTCTTCCCTTTCGCCGCGTCTTTCGCTCGCCGCCGGCGCCACCATCAACTGGACCGTTCAGGCCCTCGTGCTGAACAACGGCGCGCCCGCCGCCAACCAGTCCGTCGCGTGGCAGACTCCCGCGAGCGGCGGCATCGGTCCGCAGGGGTCAGCCGCCGCAGTCACGAACTCTTCCGGCATCGCCGCCAAGACCCTCACTGTCGGCCCGCTCGCCGAGGGTCAAATCGTCAGCAGCAGCGCTTGTCTCAACGGAACCAGCCAGTGCGTGGCTTTCACCGCCTATGGCGCGCGCCCGGAGTACGCGTACCTCCAGGCGATCTCCGGAACAAATCAGACCCTCGTCGCCTCCGCCACGCCCGGTCAGATCGCCCTCCGCCTCCTCGACATGGACGGCGATCCCATGGCCGGCGGAACTGTCGCGCTCTATCAGGCGCTCTATGCCTGGTCGCCGCCCTGCAACCCGCACGCCGTCTGCACCGAAGGCGTGCTTCTGGCCACGCAAGCCTCCACCGCCACCTCGGCGATCGACGGCTCGGTCGCCTTCCTGCCCGCATCGCTTCCCGGCGTCGCCACCAGCCTCATCGGCCTCGCCGCCTCGGGAAACACGTCCACCCTGCCGATCGCGATCGAGCAGCATCCGTAACAGTTGTCAGTTGTCGGTGATCGGGTTCAGCAGCCAGCAGGAAGCGCTCGGCGATTCTCCGTCCCCGCCCCGCCTCAAGCGTTCTTCCCTAGTCCCAAGTCCCTAGTCCAAAGTCCCCGCCGCTGCGCTTTCCACCGTCAGCCACTCCGGCGTCGCCTTCAGCTCCCCAATCGTCCCCGTCCAATCGCTTCCGTCCCAGGCGAGCCCCGCCTTCGCGTAGAACTCCCGGCATGGGCCGTTGCTCGGCGTCTCCTTGAAGCGGCCCACCAGCCGCCGGTCTGCCGCCGCCAGCCCTTTCACCGCGTTCAGCAGCGCGTATTCGATCCCGAACCCGAATACCCTGCAGCTCAACACGAACACCGAAACCTCCAGCCCTTCCGCCGTGCGCTTTGCCACCATCGCGCCCACCACGCCCATGCTGCCGAACTTGTCCTTCGCCGCCGCGGTCAACACCCATTGCTCCGAGCTTGAGGCCCGCTCCAGCTCAGCCAGGGTCACGCGGCTCCCGCACAGGTTGAACTGGTTCGTCCGGTTCACCAGCTCCACTGCGCGCTTCAGTTCTGCCGTCCGCGCCGCCTGCTCGATCCTTACCGTGAGCTGTAGATTCCTCAACGCCGCAGCTTCATCTTCCTGTCCCGTCGCCGCTCCACCCGTCTTCGTCAGGAACTCCTCGCGCGCGGCGCGCTCGTGGTACAGCTTCGTCCGGTCCTCCAGTTGATCCGCGGCCAGGTGTCTTTCCCAGTGCGCCAGCCACCACCACGTCGACTCGTCGTTCGCGTCCAGTGCGATCATCGCCGGGAACGCATTCCGCACCCGCTCCAGCTCATCCGGCCGGTCGTCGATAAAAACGAAATCCTTCTCCTTCAGGTTCAGCTCCTCGACAATGCTCGCCATGTTCGGCACTTTCGGCGCCCAGTTGATCCGCGGAGCCACAAAGTCGTCCATTGCCAGCACGGCGCCCGAAAAATCCACGTTCTTCGGGTCGTTCTTCGAGTTGATCCCGAGCAGCACGCCTTTGTTCCTGAGCCCCTTCAGTGTCTTCTGCCGCTCGATGAGATGCTCCACCGGCCCCTCGCCGATCACGCCTTTCCACAGCGTATTGTCCAGGTCGCACACCACGACCTTCTTCGCCGCCAGCAGCGCCGCCGCCGCAATCGCCTCCGCATACGGGCCGTGCGCCAGCTCCATGCTCAACTGCGTCGGATGGTGCACGTTCCCTCGGAACAGCACCTTCCCCAGCGCGAAATCGCCGGCCTTCTTCCGCAGCGCCGCTTCGTCGATCACGCGCACGCGCCCCTCAAACGCCGGATCGGCCGCGATCCGTTCAATTCTCTGCCCGATGAACGGCCTCGCCTGCGCCCGGCTCCGTAGCGACAGCACATTCTTCGCCGCGCCGCTCCACCAGCCGAACGTCTGCACCACACACGCGGAATTGTGCACGTAGATCGGACAGGCCAGCCGCTCCGTCAGCAGACGCACCGTCTGTGCCACTTCCTCCAGCATCCGGTCCAGCACGCCGAAGAATTTCGCCCGCGGCCACCAATTCGCGTTCCAGCGCAGAACCTGATCGTAATCCGGCGCGAATGTGTACGAGAACGGGCTGAAGAACACCAGATCGAACGGGCGCGTCCCAAGCTCGCGAATCTCGTTGCGCAGAACCGCGTGCACCCCGCTGTACGTGTATACGGGATCGATCCCGATTTGCGCCCGCACGCACGGTCCGGTCACGCCCGTCACGAGCTCGCTCATCAGGCAGTCGCCGATCAGCAGCACCCGCAGCGTCTTGCGCATTGGCCGCGACAACACGCCGATCGCACGATCCAGTTCCTCGCCCAGCTTGCGCGCCGCCTCAGCCGGGACCGCCCCTTCCACAATCGCCAGCCACCGCGGCTTCGTGCATTCCAGAATCCTGCCCGCCGAGAAGACCCCTGCCCCTCCTGGCCGCATCGATGGATGGTTCAGCCTCGTAATCCAGCCCGAGAATTGTTCCTCCTCCAGCGTGTCCGGCGTCGCCAGCCACTCTCCCGCGAGGTCGACGGCCGTTTCGATCACCGCCTGCCACCACTCGTGAAGCTCGGCGAACCGTTCCGGAAGAAACCCTGCCGACCCGTCCGCCTCCTTCAGCGCCTCAAACAGCGCAGAGGCAAGCTCCCTGCGATGCACGCTGAATGCCTTCGCCAGGTCCAGGCGCAAACGCCGCTCGTCCGCTCCGGTCAGAGCCACCCTCCATGCAAGCATCCTCAGTATCTTTCATCCGCCTGCCGCGTGTCAGGCCGCGCCAACAACAGGTACTGCGCTTCTAGCTTCTGCTTTTTGCTTTTGCTTTTAGCTTTTGCTTTTAGCTTTCAGCTCTCAGCTTCTTCTGTTGGCAGTTCCCTAATCCCTGGTCCCTGGTCCCTCTCTGCTTCCCCGCCCTACAATAGGAGATGGAGACTTGCACTAAAGGAGACCCATGCCCCTTTCCGGAGAAGCCATCCGCCTGATGAACTACATCGACGACGTTGCCGTCACGCTGCGCCGCGTACTCGCGGCAGTCCCCACGCTGCCCCCCGACGAGCGCGCCATCGTGGCCGAGCACCTGCTCCGCGCCCGCCCCAGCGCCGAAGAGGTCGCCGCAGCTCTCGCCGCCAAGTGAACCCCACGCGCCGCACGCTTCTGTGACCACTGTCGCCATTATCGGAGCCGGACCGCTCGGCCGCCGGCTCGCCATGGGCGCGGCTCTCGCCGGCTTCCGCGTCCTGCTGGAAGACGTGATGCCAAGCAACCTCCATCATGCCCGCGAATCGATCCGTCAGGAGCTTAGTCCGCAGGCCCTCCCCGCCGTCGTCTTCGTCTCTTCGATTGAGGATGCTGTCCGCGAAGCCGACCTCGTCATCGACTGCGTGCCCGACGAGCTCGAGTCCAAACTCGAGATCCTCTGGCTCGTCGACCGCATGGCGCCGCCGCGCACGGTCATCGCCACGCCGTCCCATCTCTCCATCGGCGACCTCGCCAGTTGTACCTACCGTCCCGAGCGATGCATCGCCGTCGCTGCATCCGCGGAAGAGCTGACGGCTGGTGAGGGAATCGATCTCGTCCTGCGCGCCAGCCCTGCCGCCAGCGAAGAAACCACGGCCCTCGTTAGCGATTTCTTCCGGCAACTCGGCTTCTGCCCGGCGGTCGAGCGCACCGCCGCCTGAGAACCGCGCTCCGGATCTCGGGTCCGGTTCGTCTCCGCCGCGCTACAGCCGGCAGATCAGCAGCTCCCGCTGGTAGATCATCTCCGGCGGCAAGTGATCGTGCAGCTCGATGAAGAGCTCCTCGTGCCCGATCAGTTCCTTGCGCCAGGCGGCGCGATCCACCACCTGCATCTGCTCGAACTGCTCGCGCGGAATATCCAGCCCCGTTAAATCGATGTCCTCGTAGTACGGCAACCAGCCGATCGGCGTCTCGCGTCCCTGCGCACGTCCATGCACGCGGTCCACAATCCACTTCAATACGCGCATGTTCTCGCTGAAGCCCGGCCAGAGGAAACTGCCGTCCTCGCCCTTGCGGAACCAGTTCACGTGGAAGATGCGCGGCGTTGAGCTGAGCGGGCGTTGCATCTTGATCCAGTGCCGGAAGTAGTCGCCCATGTGGTAGCCGCAGAAGGGCAGCATGGCCATGGGATCGCGCCGCACCACGCCCACCGCGCCGGTGGCCGCCGCCGTGGTCTCCGAGCCCATGGTCGCGCCCACGTACACGCCCGCGCTCCAATTGAATGCCTGGAAGACCAGCGGGATGGTCGTCGAGCGCCGCCCGCCGAAGATGAACGCGCCGATCGGCACCCCCTCCGGGTCCTCCCACTTGGGGTCGATCGACGGGCACTGCGCGGCCGGCGCCGTGAAGCGCCCGTTGGGATGCGCCGCCTTGGCTCCCGTCTCCTTAGCGATCTCCGGCGTCCAACGCTGCCCGCGCCAGTCAAGGCACTCGGCCGGCGGCTCGTCGGTCATGCCTTCCCACCACACGCCGCCATCTGGCGTCAGCGCCACGTTCGTGAAGATTGAGTTCTTGCGCAGCGTCGCCATCGCGTTGGGATTCGTCTTTTCGCTGGTTCCCGGCGCCACGCCGAAGAACCCGGCCTCGGGATTGATGGCGCGCAGTTGGCCGCCGGCGTCCGGCCTGATCCAGGCGATGTCGTCGCCGACCGTCGTCACCTTCCAGCCCTTGAACGCCTTGGGCGGAATCATCATGGCCAGATTCGTCTTGCCGCACGCCGACGGAAACGCCGCCGCCACATACGTCTTCTCGCCCTCAGGCGACTCCACGCCCAGGATCAGCATGTGCTCGGCCATCCAGCCCTCGTCGCGCGCGATGTTCGAGGCGATGCGCAGCGAGAAGCACTTCTTTCCCAGCAGCGCATTGCCGCCGTAGCCCGATCCGTAGCTCCAGATCTCGCGCGTCTCGGGGAAGTGCACAATGTACTTCGTGTCGTTACAGGGCCACGGCACGTCCTTCCGGCCCGGCTCAAGCGGCATGCCCACCGAGTGCATGCAGGGCACCACGCGCACCTCGCCGCGGTCGATCTCGGCCAGCACCGGCAACCCGATCCGCGTCATGATGCGCATGTTGGCCACAACATAGGCCGAATCTGTCAGCTCCACACCGACCCGCGACATCGGCGAACCGACCGGCCCCATGCTGTAGGCCAGCACATACATCGTCCGCCCGCGCATACAGCCCGTGAACAGCTCCTTCAGCTTTTTCCGCATCTCGAACGGGTCGATCCAGTTGTTCGTCGGCCCGGCGTTGTCCTTCGAGAGCGAGCAGATGAACGTCCGGTCCTCGACGCGCGCCACATCGCGCGGGTCCGAGCGTGCGTAGAAGCACCCCGGCCACTTCTCCTCGTTCAGCCGGAGGAAGGTGCCTGCCGCGACCAGTTCGTCGCAGAGCCGGTCGTACTCCTGCTGGCTTCCGTCCACCCAGTGGATCGCGGCCGGTTGCGCCAGCTCCGCCATCTTTTCCACCCAGCGGATCAGGTGCTCATTTGTCGTCAGCGGCTTGGCGATGCTCGATGTCGCTTGTCTCATGGGCCTTCCTCTTTCCGGGCTATGTTACAGCGGTTTCGAATCTCCGGCTCGTACGATACACATTCGGTTTCGGCCTGCCGGACCGTTCTCAGCTCCGGACAGGTGCGGGAAAACCAGGGATTCGCAGGGGCTTTTCAATCATTTTATACGGGATGCCGAACCTTTACGGCAAGGTGAATCGGCTCGCCCGGCTGAACCGCCCGGATGCCGGCGTCGTCCGCAGCTCAAAACGCTGCAGCCCGGGCAAAAAAAGTGGGGACCGGCGAGGTTCACCAAACCTTCTGGTGAAATCCCCGGTCCCCCAAGTCGGTCGAAGTGGATAACTCCGATCAGAAGTTAAACGTCACCTGGAGATCGATGCTCCGATTCGATGCGGCTGACGACCACGGTCCCCCTCCCAGCGAGATCGATTGACCAAACTTTGGCGACGACAGGACGCCGACCGGAGCGGCCAGGTTCACGGAATTCAGGACATTTCGCCCCATCGCCGCGAAGGTCAGGCTGTAGCGCCGCGCTGCCGTCTGGTTATTCATCCCCGGGGGCCCTCCTCTGCTCCCGCTCAATCCGCCAGGGCCCAGTCCGCCTCCCGGTCCGCCGCCCCCCGGAGGGCCTCCTCCCGGAGGCGGTCCGCCCATCCCGCCGAAGGCGCTCCGCGACCCGCTCGTAACTTTCGGGCCGATGCCGAAGGTCTTGCTGACTCTCATGTTCAGACCCATCTCCGAAGGGCCGGTTCCGACGTTGTAGGGGATGCGCTGTGCGGCGGCGGCCGGGTCCAGATCGAATGTTCCATACTTGGTCGTGACGACATTGGTGCTCGAAGCAGTTGCGATCGCCGGCCGGTCGTTGTACTGGTTATCGCCGTTCAGGTCCTGACCGATCGTGATATTGAACGGCGATCCCGACGTGACATCGAGCATCGGATTGAACGAAATGCCGTAAGGCCCTTGAATATTCCCGCCGATCAGAAAGCGGTTGCGCACGTCGAAGTTCGCCCGCCCGAAGTCTGCCCCGGGATTGGTTTGGTTCGTGGGGAAGTAGCTTGCGCCGCTCGTATCGGCATTGGCGAAGGTCAGCGCGTAAAAGCCGAACAGCGAAACCCGCTTTGACTGCACGCTGTAGTTCACCATCAGTTGATTCTGCTTGTACACGCCGCCTGACTGGAATTGATAGATGTTCTCGTTGATCCCATTGGGACGCGTGCCTGTTCCCGTCGTTATGTCGTATGTGCCCTGCTCGTAGGCGTTCACGTTGTCGCTCAGATACTGATGAACGCCGCGCGAGTTGAGATAGGTGAGCGAAACCGTCGCGAAGCTTCCGAACTGATGTTCCACGCCAGCCGCTGCCTGCATACTCAGCGACGCCTTCATGTTCGGCGCGATCTGGTAGATTGTCGGCGCCACCGTGCTCAGTGTCGCCAACGTGCTTGCCGGGGGCGCATTCTCGTAAAAGCTCGGGCTCTTGACCACGTATTGGTTCTCGTTGACTCCGTTCTGGCGGATGGCAGTCAACGCGTTGTTGGCGTTGAACCGGTCGTAGAACCATCCATAACCCCCACGGATCACGGTCTTTGACTTGGCTCCTCCCGGCGCCCATGCCAGCGACAACCGCGGCGCCCAGTCGTTGTGATCGCTGATCTGGTTCTGCGTCTCGTAACGCGCGCCGTAGCTCAGCGTAAGGTTCGGATTGACCTTGTAGTCGTCCTGATAGAACAAGCCCAGGTCGAACATGGAGACGCTCGCATTGGCATTGCCCGCCGTCACCGTGTACTGTGAGGGGGTCTTGGCCGCATACGCTGTCAGCGAAGAGTAGACATAGGCGCCGTTGAACCCCGCCGTCGAGTAGCTGGAGTCGCGGGTCAGGCGGAAACGTCCGCCGAATTCGATCGAATGAGCTCCCTTTGCGAGCGTGACGTAATCCTCGATTTCGTAGTGGTTCTCCGTGTCGCGGCTCCTCCCCGCGCTGCTGCCGCCCCCGGTAAACGCGCCCGACACCATGACCGTCGGATCGGTGCTGTACGGCGTTTGATTGTCGGTGGAGCGAATATATTGGAACCGCGTCTCGTTCACGGCACTTTGGCTCAACACCTGGGAATCGCTGATCTGCAGGCTGTTCTCGTAGCCCGATGAATCGAAACCCTGCGTTTCCAGCGCGGTTTGAGACACCCCGCCGTTGGTTTGCTTCTGCCGGTCCAGCATGTAACGTACCGTCATCGTGTTCCTCGACCCGAGCTGAAAATCGAGCCGCGGACTGATGTCGAGGCGGGATTGCGGAGTGGCCACGGCCTTCGTGTAGTTGTACACGTTGTTGCTCGAGTCCAGAAGCTCCGCGTTGATGATGGAATTCGACGCATTGTCGCGGCGGAAGACGCTGGCAAACCACGAGGTCCTCGTCCCCAGCGAGCCGCCCACGCTGGCGTTCATGAAGGTGCTGTAGTACGCTGGCTCCTCGGTCACAAACGGGTTCAGCGAGTTGAAAGCCGAATCGTTGCCCATAATCATCACGTTGCCGTGCAGTTTGTCGGTGCCCGGCTTGGTCAAAACCTCGATGCGGCCGTAGCCCAGCTTGTCGTATTGCGCCGAGAATGGATTCTGATTGACTCGGATCTCGCGGATCGACGACTTGGGCGGAAGCTGGCCGCCGCTGAAACCGTCGATGAAGATCTGGGCTCCATTCGGGCCGGCCGCCGGGCCCGCCAGAGCCGTCAGTTCGCTCTGCAACTCGTCTGGATCGTCGGACAGCGCGTTCAGGTCTTTGCCCTTGATTACGATCGAGCTGGCGTTGTCTTCGGCCGAAGTGTCCACACTCGCCGTCGAATCGCTCACCACGACCTGCTGCTGCGCGATGGGGATCTGCAACGTGACATTCTCGAGGACGGTCTTCCCTGCCGCCACTACGACGTTATCGACTTCACTCGGTGCGAATCCCTCGGCGGAGATCGAAAGCCGATACGTCCCGGCCGCAACGCCGGTCATGCGATATGCGCCGTCGTGCCCGGTCTTGACGGATTTCACGATTCCCGCAGGCCCGGCCAACGCCACCGTGGCCGTGGCAATCACCGCGCCCGACGGGTCCGTGACCGTCCCGTTGATCGCGCCGGCGCCAGTCTGCCCCACTGCCGGAATTCCCATCGCGATTCCGAACAGAAGCAATATGCAAATCGCCAGAACAGAACCGGTGCGCCTAGTCATGGAACCCTCCAAGCTGTAACTGACCTAAGGAGAAACCTCGCGTCATGCCTGTGCCGTCACGATAAGTAACGGTCTGTAAAGATTTGTAACGGGCCTGTGACCATCTGTTACATTTCTCCTGTGCCGATGAACTCGGGACGGGGTAACCTCTCATTGAGGTTCGCTGCGTGGACGAGATTCTCCTGATCGACGATGACGTGGAACTCTGTTCGATGCTCACGGAGTATCTGGGCAAGAACGGTTTCCGCGTCAGAACCGCGCACCGCGGCGATACCGGCCTCAAGGCCGCGCTGCAGCGGCCATGGTCGCTCATCCTGCTGGATGTAATGCTGCCCGGCATGGACGGTTTCGAGGTTCTCCGTCGCATTCGCGCTGAGTCTTCGGTCATTGTTCTGCTGCTCACCGCGCGCGGAGAGGACGTGGACCGTATCGTCGGACTTGAAATCGGGGCCGACGACTACCTGCCAAAACCCTTCAATCCGCGGGAACTGCTGGCCCGCATGCGTGCCGTGCTTCGCCGCACCGCATCGCCGTCATCGGCGCAGGCCGAAGCGCTCAGCGTGGGCGATCTCGAGCTGGACTCCGCGGCGCGGAAGGTGCGCAAGGCCGGGAAGGATCTCGATCTCACGGATGTCGAATTCGGATTGCTCGAAGCGCTGATGCGCTCGGCAGGCAAAGTGGTCAGCCGCGAAGAACTTTCGCAGTCGGTGCTGGGCCGTCAATTCGACCCGTTCGATCGCAGCCTCGACATGCATGTGAGCCGTTTGCGGCGGAAGCTCGGCGATGCCGGTGCCCCTGCGGATCAGGTGAAGACGATTCGTGGAACCGGATATCAGTTGGCTGTGCTTTTCGACCGCCCGGTAACGGAGGACTGAACCATGCGCGGGTTGTTCTTCAAGATCTTCATCATCTTCTGGATCGCGCAGAGCCTGATCTTCGTGATCTCGACAGCGCTCATCGTGCGCCATCATTTCGAGGGCCCTGACGCGCTGTTCGACACACTCAACAGCAGCCTGCAGAGCGACGCGCAGATCGCGGCGGCGGCATACGAGAAGGGCGGCTGCCAGGCGGTTCTCGCCTACGGCGCCGGCATCGCACAGAAGATCGCGCTACAGGACGCGTCGGGTCAGAATCTCTGCAATCCGGATGGAATCCAGCCGGCTCCCGGCGCTGCGGATCTTCCGGCGCGCATCGCCGGCGGTCAATCGGGCCTGCAATATGTCTGGCGCGTTCCCGTCGCATCGGCCGCCGGCCGCCAATACGTCTTCCTGTTGAGTCGCGCCCACACGCCCAGGACGCCTAGCTTGCTTCAGGACCTGCTGCGCTTCGCCTTCCCGCAGCTCCCGGTCGCCATCGTCATTGGCGGCTTCACAACCTTCGTCCTTGTCCTCATCTTCACGCGCCCCGTGCTTCGCCTGCGGAAAGCTGCCCGCGAGTTGGCGCGCGGCAAGCTCCGTGCCCGCGTCGCCGCGCCCTCTTCGCAGTTCCGCCTCTTTTCGGGCGACGAGTTCGTCGCTCTCATGCACGACTTCAATCACATGGCCGAGCGGTTGGAATCTCTGGTCGACGCGCAAAAGCTGCTCCTGCGCGATGTGTCCCACGAACTGCGCTCTCCTCTTTCGCGGCTCAGCGTGGCCCTGGAGCTGGCGCACGAAGACGCCGGTCCGGCAATGACCGCGCACCTCGAGCGAATCCGGCGCGAAGCGGAAAGACTCAATCTGCTCATTGGCCAGCTACTCTCGCTCTCCTCGATGGAGGCGCTCGAGAAGATCGAGAACTTCGAGCCGCTCTCGCTCAACGGCTTGATCGAACGGCTCATTCCCGACGCCGAATTCGAAGCCAAACAACGGGATTGCTCGATCGTCTTCCACGCCGATCGTGAGTTTTGGGTCGAAGGAAACGACGATCTGCTCTATCGTGCCGTGGAGAACGTCGTTCGCAACGCGATTCGCTACACAGCGGCCGGCTCCGGCGTGGAGATCAGTCTCGCGCCGGCCGGCGGAAAAGAAACCCGGCAGGTAAGGATCGACATCGGCGATCGCGGGCCGGGCATTCCCTCCGATCAGCTCGATGCCATCTTCCGGCCGTTCTACCGTGTCGATTCCGCACGCAGCCCCGAGACCGGAGGAGTCGGCGTGGGCCTGGCGATCGCTGACCGCGCCGTCCGGCTGCACAAGGGCGAATTAAGCGCCATCCCGCGCGAGGGGGGCGGCACAATCTTCCGCATCACATTGCCCTCGGTTGAGCCCGGAATTGGGAATTCGACCGCCGCTGATGCGCACACGAGCACGGCGCACGAATAGGACCGGCCTCCGGTTTGCCATCGGGAATTGGCCGGCCGCCGGCCGCCCCGGCGAGTTGCCTTCACCCGTGGAAGTTTCATCTCCCGGATCGCGCCCGATCAGCGGCACTCGAAGCTGCTCGCATCCTCGGTGTTGCCTTGTCCCTTGTACTGCGCGTGTCTGGGATAGGGGCAAAGCGGCCGGCTCCTACCCGGGAACGCCTTTCCCGTCGCGGTCACCGATTGCGGCGCGATTCCCTTCTCCACCCAGTTGGAGAGCGCGGTCAGCAGATCGAACTGATCCAGGGCCTGGCCTCCGCCGCAATGGCCCATCCCAGGAACGAAATAGAACTGGCTCCACTTTGCCGCCGCGTCGGGGCCGCCATTGGCGGCTGCCATGTCTTTGAAGTACTCAAATGTGTCCAAAGGCGAAAACCACGGATCGCTGTTGCCGTGGTAGAAGATCAGCTTCCCGCCGTGGGCCGCGAACGTACTGAGGCTCGTCGACATCGGGTCCGTCAGCGGATTCGCGCCTCTGCTCGCAAGCTTGTCGACGTCGATCTCCATGGCCGTGCTAGGCGGTCCGAACAAACCCGTCCCCGGATGGAGAAGACCCGGACCTGCCGTGGCGGTGATTCCGGTGTCGTAGAGAAAACCAGGATAGACCTGATCCCCGTGCAGATTCTTCGGTCCGGCAAAGACCTTCTTGATGGCCGCCACCTTCACCGCCGGCAGGCAGGAATCGGTCTGCCCGTTCTGGCAGGTCAGCACAGCGGGATCGAAGTTGCAGGCCAGCGGATCGGAGATCAACCCGTCGGCAAGGCCGTCCTGGGCATCGCATTGCTTGAGCAGAGCGTCGATCACGAGTTTCCGGTCGCTGTCGGTGATCGCCTGCGCCATGTTCGGCCTGCCTGAGGCATCCTTGGGAGCGATCTGATTGTAGGCAACGGCGGTCCAGGGACCGATCGCAAGATTGGAGAGGCCGGTGCGCATCGCCGGATCGCCCGAGATGATGCCATCGAAAGTGGTGGGAAAGCGCTGCGAGAGGATCATGCCTTCACGTCCGCCCGTGGAGCATCCTTCGAAATAGGAGTATGCGGCAGGCTTGCCGTAGTACTGCGCGACGATCTGCTTCGCGAGCGCCGCCACCTCGGCATTGGCCTGATACGCGAAGTCCAGAAAGGCCTGCTGGTCCTTCATGAATCCGAAGTCGAATGCGCCGCCATGGCTCTTGTGGCCGGTGTCGTTGGTCACCACGGCGTATCCCCGCATCAGCGCAGGCGTATCCCCCGACGCGACGGTGCCGAGCGGAGGGTACACGATCCCGTTTCCGCCGCCCCCGCCCTGCATCAGGAGGTCTCCGTTCCACTTCTCCGGCATGGCCAGCGCGAAGCGGATACCGAACTCCTCGCCCCCGACTCCTGTACGCCGGTTCAGGATGCCCTCAACCCGGCAATGTGCCGGGAGGATTGCACCGCGCCCGGGCATGCCGGGTGGCGTCGGCTCCGTCGTGCCGGCCGCGATCGATGCGGCCTTCGTGATTTCAACGCCCTGAGCTTTGAAGTTCTGGAGACCCGCACAAGAGTCCGTCTGCTGCGCCCATGCACAGGGCGTCAACGCCAGAATTGTCCAGATTGCCGAACGAAGACATTGCGAGCCCATGTTGCCTCACTTTCCATTGCCGTCCCCGCGCTGCTTGTGGACATCTCGCTGAGAGTCTCCGCGCGGAACAGCAGTCCTGAGAATCTTAACTCAGCCTTTTGCGGTTTGAGCCAAATGCATAAGCAGCTTTTTCGCCTCTCATGCAAGCTCGCCCTTCTGAAAGGCAGCGGCCGGATTGGAGTCGTCCAGCCGGCCCTGGGGCTTGTGAGCGTCGGGATGTGAAGAGCCTTCGCTTAAACACTCAGCGACAGGACCGAGTACGACCGCGGAGGCAGCTTGACGGTCATTCGCGAGCCTGTCTTTGGATTCTCCAGCGTTTGCGGTACGACACGATTCGGATCGGCGAAGGTGTTCAGCGCCTTCAGGTCGGGTCCGGTGATCGTTTGGAACGCCGTCACGCCCGTGGGCGTCAGATCGTGCCAAACGATCTCCAATTCGCGCTCCTTCCCCAGATCGCGATTCAGGACCAAGATCGTTGCCGTCTTCTTCTCCTGGTTCAGAACCGCCGTCACATCCAGATAAGGCACTTGCCCGAAGCCCGGGATCGGCAGGCCGATGCTCTCGATCGGCCGCCCCAGCGAAGCGACTTCATAGCTTGGGCCTTCGGGAACGACGCTCAGCGCGCTGCCGTGCGCGTACTTCAGCGCCCAGGAATATGGATAGTAGATCGTCTGCCGCAGGATGCCGTCTTCGTTGGTCATGATCGGCGCGATTACGTTGATCAGTTGCGCCAGGCACGCTGCCTTCACTCGATCCGAATGCCGGATCAGGGAATT
This sequence comes from Occallatibacter sp., assembly GCA_049514795.1. GTDB lineage: Bacteria > Acidobacteriota > Terriglobia > Terriglobales > Acidobacteriaceae > Telmatobacter. The sequence continues at coordinate 9,009 of JBEKUS010000027.1, read as the reverse complement.
CGCAAGCCCGCCGACGAGCAGCGCGTCTTCCAGGTTGTACGGCTCTTCCAGAAGATGCGGCGCGGTCTTCCCATGGCCGTCCGCGGCGTCGCCGCCTCGCGCCCGATACCACACGTTCCATTCGTCGAATGACAGAAACAGTTGCTTGCCCGAGCGCTTCAGCGCGCGCACAGTGTCGCACACGGCGGCGATCTCCTCGATCTGGCGGTCCATCGCCAGGTTCATCGCCAGATATTTCTGGCTGTCGGAGTTCGTCTCGTCGGTGTTCCCCCAATACCGATGCAGAGAAATCCCGTCGACCTCTTCGTAACATTCCTCCAACACCGTGCGGTCCCACTCGATGTAGGTTGGCATGAAAGGTCCGCTCGAGCCGCAGGCGATCAGCTTGACCGATGGATCGATGGCGCGCATCTGCCGTGCCGCATCCGTAGCCTTCAGGCCGTATTCCCGCGCCGGGATGTGCCCGATCTGCCACGGACCGTCCATCTCGTTGCCCACGCACCAGTACTTCACGTTGTGCGGCTGCGCGTATCCGTGCGTCCGGCGCAGCTCGCTCCACTTGGTCCCCTTCTCCACGTTGCAGTATTCGACCAGCGCCGCGGCGTCTTCTGCTGAAGCGGTCCCGAAGTTCAGCCCGAACAGCGGTTCGGCGCCCACTGCGCGCGCCCAGGTGATGAACTCGTTCGTCCCGAACTGGTTCGTCTCCAGGGTGTTCCACGCGCGATCCAGCACCGTCGGACGGTTCTGCTTCGGACCCACTCCATCCAGCCAGTGATAACCGGAAACGAAGTTGCCGCCCGGATAGCGGATGATCGGCACACCCAGCTCCTTCACTTCCTTCATCACATCGGTGCGAAATCCGTTGGCGTCGGCAAACTTCGATTTCGGATCGTAAATGCCTTCGTAGATCGCGCGCCCCAGATGCTCCAGGAAGGAACCGAAAAGATGGGGGTCGATCGGGGAAATCCGACGGGTGGAATCGATGATGACGCGCGTGGTGGGCATGCTCTGCGCCAGGCCGAACTTGCCCGCTGCCGAAGTGACGTATGCAGCCAGGCCGGTCTGGCCGGCCTTCTTCAGGAATTGCCTTCTTGAGACTGATTTCATTCCGAGTCCTCTCTGCATCCTCTCGCGGTTACGCTGCCGTTTCCCCGTGGATATGGGATTCCCAACCAAGATAAACCGTGGCGGCCATCATGGATCGCCTTCGGCACATCGCTGAAGTGTGCCGCCGGGTGGTGCTCGAAGCCCTCGCGGAGGATCGGCCCGCGGAGCTTCCTCAGTCGCGGGGTCTCGTCCACGCCCGCGCCAGTCGCCGGTCGAATCGCCCATCGCTCATCGCCCCTGCCCTCTCCCGGCTGCGCGAGCCTGGCGACCGCATACTTCCCCACCCCCCGCCCGTTTTGCGTGCCCGCGGCAAGGGGACTTCCCAGAGACAACCCATTCGAGTAAACATTTTCGCAAGAAAACGAAAGTAGTTCCCCTTACCCTGAGCTGTCAAGCGGCAAATACACCCGCCTGACTCCAAAATGGAGTATCCTGAAAACGAATTCCCAGCCCCTCTGGCCAATCCTATGTCCAAGATCACCCGCAGTCCCGCGAAGAAGCGTGCCTTAGTCGACATACGCGCCGTCGCGGAACGCGCGAATGTCTCCGTCGCAACTGCATCCCGCACCGTCAATCGCATCTCCACCGTGAATCCAAAGATGGCGAAGCGCGTGTGGGAGGCGATTCGTGAGCTCAACTACTTCCCCAACACCCAGGCTCGTGCGTTGGTCTCGGGAAGAAGCGGCGTTCTGGGATTGATCGTGTCGGAGATCACCAACCCGTTCTTCTCCGAGTTGATTCAGGGCTTCGAGGACGTGGCCGTCGAGAGCGGTTACGAAATCCTCATCGGTTCGACGAACTATGACCCAAAACGCTGGGAACTCTGCATCCGGCGCATGTTGGAGCGAAAGGCCGACGGAGTGGCGGTCATGACCTTCGGCATTGAAGAGCCTCTGCTTCAGCAGTTAGCAGCACGCGATATCCCGCTTGTATTCATCGACGTCGGGCCGGAGCGCTCCGCCGTCAGCCTCCTCAAAGTCGATTACCAGCACGGGATCAGGCAGGGCGTGCAGCATCTGGCCGTCCTTGGCCATCGCAACATTGCATTCGTTTCCGGGCCCGTGCGGCTCCATTCCGCTCATTCGCGTCTCGACGCATTCTGTAAGTCTCTCTCCGAGTGCGGAATCAGCCCCAACCCGGACTGGCTGCTTGAAGGCGACCACACTCTGGAAGGCGGCATTCTCGCCATGGAGAAGCTCATCGCCAGCGGAAATCTTCCCACTGCCGTCATGTGCTCCAACGACATGACGGCCATTGGCGTTCTGCACGGCGCCTACCGCGGAGGTCTCCATGTTCCCGGCGATCTCTCGATCATCGGCTTCGATGACGTCCACATGGCGCAGGTGATGTTTCCCCCGCTGACCTCAATCCAGATGTCCCGCCTCGAACTGGCTCGCGCTGCGGTTACGGCCCTTCGAGCCCACGCCGAAAACAACTCGCCGCGGCTTGAATACAAGATCGACACGCACTTGGTTGTACGCGAATCCACGGGATACCCGAGAGGAACCAGGCTGGATCTGCCAAAGGCGAGTACCCTCCAGAACCAAATTTCCCCGGCAACGAAGCAAAAAGAAACTGTCCGCTCTCACCAGAAAGCCGATTGAGTTGCGCTTCACCTCACACAGCTTGTCTGGAAACAGGACGACTCTTGCCCGCCGCCGGCTTGGCTGCCTTCTGCCCGGATAAGTTGGGCCTCCCGGCATTTTGCGATTCGCGGTAAACGGTTTCCGCGGCCAACCCGAATGGCCGCAGTCCGCGGCAGCCTCCGTACTCAGAGGCGAAGCGAGACCATCACTCAGGCAACACAGCCGAACCCTGGACCTCGAACGTCCCCGCAACGGCCGGAGCCCCGGTGTTCGGCTGTCCGCCGCCGACGGACACCGAGTATTTCCCTTCCGGAATGATCGGCTCTCCCGCTTCGCTCACCATGCTCATGTCGCGCGCCTTCAGTTCGAAGCGCACCGTTTGCGACTGGCCAGGGTCGAGGTGCACGCGTTGGAAGCCGCGCAGCGCTCGAATCGGTGCGCCCGCAACCTTGGGGAAGCTGAGATAGAGCTGCGCCACCTCGTCGCCCGCGCGCGAGCCTGTGTTCGTCACGGTGACCTCTGCAGTCGCCGGCTTGCCCGCGGCTACGGGACTGGCGGGCAGCGTCAGATTGCTGTAGGAGAACGTGGTGTAGCTGAGGCCGTAGCCGAAGGGGTAAAGCGGCCTGCCCTTGAAGTACCGATAGGTGCGCCCCTTCATCGAGTAGTCCTCGAAGGGCGGTAGTTGATCGACGCCGGAATAGAAGGTAACCGGCAACCGGCCTGCCGGGTTGTTCCTTCCCGAGAGCGTTTCGGCGACCGCTGTCCCGCCCTCCTCGCCGGGGTACCACGTCTCGACGATGGCATTTGCGTGTTCCTTGGCCCAATTCACGGCGAGTGCGCTCCCGTTGGTCAGGACCAGCACCACCGGCTTGCCGGTGGCCGCCACCGCTTCCAGCAGATCCTCCTCCGGCTTGGGCAGATCCAGGCTGGTGCGGTCGCCGCCCTTGAATCCGGGCTCGCTCACCTGCATCTCTTCCCCTTCCAGCTCGCTGGTGATTCCGAGAACCGCAATCACCACGTCGGAATTCCTTGCTGCTTCGATCGCTTCGGGCTGCATCCTTTGATCGACTTTCGACCAGACCAATTTCGCGTTCGGCTTCCCATTCTCCGGCGGCGTGTATTCCACGTGGAGAGTGGCGGGCTTCCCCGCCTCCAGATGCACGCGCCCAAGCCTGGCTTCGTTGGGATCGCTCCCGTAGGCCGACGTGATCTTCTCGCCGTTGAGCTCCACCAAGAAGATCCCCTCCGCTTTGAGCCCGAGATTGTAGTCGCCGGTCTCGGGCGCAGTCAGCGAGCCGTCCCAACTGATGGAGAGCGGGCGCAGGCCGCCGGCTTCAGGAGGCAGCGGTTCAGCCGCCGCGTCCAAGGTCAGGCAGGCACGCTGTACGACCGGCTTTGAGACCGTGACATGATTGATGTCCGACAAGTCGAGAGGCGAGTAGCTGACCTTGAGGCCGGGTTTGCCGCCTGCTGTCAGCGCGGAGCCAGGGACGGGATCCGCGTCGTGCGTCAGGAATTGCGTGCCTGCGACGTACTGAATCGTTGCGCCCGGGAACTCATGGCGCAGGCCCTCCAGGATCGAGACAGTGTGAGTCGGGATGCCATTGTAGTTGCCCAGTAGGACCTTGGTCTGATCCGCGAGTGGCCCCACCACGGCGATTCTCAAGCCGCTTGTCTTGAGCGGCAGCACGCCGTCGTTCTTCAGGAGCACCAGGGACTCGTCGGCGATCTTGCGCGCCAAATCGCGGTGCTCGGCGCTATTCAGCTCGCTCTCGTCGACCTTAGCGTACGGAACCATTTCCGGCGGGTCGAACATACCCAGCTTCATGCGTGCGGTGTAGAGCCGCACCAGCGCAACATCGATGTCGCTCTCCTTGAGGAAGCCTTCCTTCACTGCATCGAGATATGGCTTGTAATCGTGGTTGTCTTGAGCCGTAAAGGACAAGTCTGCGCACGCGTTGTCCATGCCGCGCTTGAGGCTGATGGCCGATGCCTGAGGCTGTGTCGGTTCGTAGCCATGACCCTGATAGATATCAACCACAGCGCCGCAGTCGGAAACGACATAGCCTTTGAAGCCCCATTTGCCACGGAGTCGATCCTGGAGCAGAAACTCATTGGCGCAGGCGGGCTCGCCGTTGACGCTGTTGAAGGCGCACATCACGGAACCGGCCTTGGCTTCGGTGACCGTCGCGTGGAACGCCGGAAGGTAGGTGTCGAGCTCATCGTGCTTGCTCACAGCCACGTCTGCGGTGTGGCGCGTTGCCTCGGGGCCGCTGTGCACGGCGTAGTGCTTGGGGGTCGAGATCGCGCGGTAATACTTCGGGTCGTCGCCCTGCATGCCGGTAACGAAGGCAACTCCCATGCGCGCGGTCAGGAACGGGTCCTCGCCATAGGTTTCCTGCCCGCGGCCCCAGCGCGGATCGCGGAAGATGTTGACGTTGGGCGCCCAGAAGTCGAGACCCTGGAAGATCTTGCTGAACCCTCCGTTCGCCTTGAGAGCCTGCGCGTGGACGACTCGCCCCTCGGTGCCGATCGCGATCGCCATCTTGTGGATGGCGTCCGTGTCGAATGTGGCGGCCAAGCCGACGGGCTCGGGAAACTCCGTGGTCCCGTCCCGGCTCACCCCATGCAGCGACTCGCTCCACCAGTCGTAGGCAGGCACGCCCAATCTGGGAATGGCGCGCGCCTGGTTGACGAGCTGGCTGGCCTTCTCTTCCAGCGTCATCCGGTGCACCAGGTCCGCCGCGCGCTGCTCCGGCGAAAGGCTCGGATCGAGATACGCCGGCTTCTGTTGCGCCGGCACAAGCAAACTGCTGCAAACCAGCACGAAAACCACCAACTGCGATCTTGCACTTTTCATAAGCTTCCTCGTTGCTCGGCGATGCCTCGCCCGCGCTCTGTTCGGTTGCGTTAGCCAGTGTAGCGCAACCATCTCGGTGGTTTCAGAACCGGGCTCCGGCCTGCGCAGCGCGGGAAGCGCCCCTTGACGTGCGTCCACGAGGAGAATCTGCCGGCCTGGATGCGGCGCAGGTCCTCTGCGATTCGACGGTTGTGATTGGGGAATGGCGCGGGCAAAATTTGGCTCCTCAGGTAGGACTCGTTCCCCTCAGCACCCATGCAACCTATTGAAACTGCATAAGTTATTGAAACCATGCGCTCGAGAATCTCGCCCATTTAGCGCGTTTCGCCTGTTGCATATTTTGCTGGGACAGTTTTAGGTACAGCGGGAATCGGGCAACATGATCATCTTCAGCCCTGGCGCTCGGTGCACTCGGACGGTATCGGCAACGATGGTTACCCGGTTTCTGGCGGGTGAGCAGCCAAGCGCAACACCCACCCCGGAGGCAGGACGGGCGAACGAGGCGCGAGGATTTTGTCTCGTCACTATTGCATTTTTCGGGCATGTTCCGGCCCTCGGAATGAATTAGGAGTCGCCTCGCATCGAAGGTAGTAAGGAAGCGCAGACCCTAATCTCTCGTCTTACTTCTGAGGAAGATCGACAGATTCTTGCCACTGACGCGCAGCTTCTTCTTGCCCCGCTTGTATCGCCGCGTCGGCGTCCCCAAATCGACCACGCCCTTCATCTTCTGCATGAGCCGCGATGCAGCGTCGTAGCTCACGTTCAAAATCGCTGCGACCTCGCCGGGCGCGTAGTTTTGCTCTGGCTCAATCTTGATCGTCCGCTTGCGCATCCGCTGCTTGTATCCATGGCGTCCAGTGTTCGTGAGCAATTCGTAGATGTCTCTGCCCACCTTGCGAAGGTCGGGCTTGCGACCTTCATCGAAATTGGTGCCGAGGGGCATCCCGTTCATTGTTTGTCTCCAAATTTCTTAGTGAACTATTTTGAGCGGCCAATGCGCAATGCATCATTTACATTGTTTGGCTCTCATCGAGCCCTATGCCAATAGTATACGGCAAACATTGCACAAAGCGATAGTCTTTTCTCATGCGCCTAAGTGGCTGATATTACTCGCTATATACTTGCATAACATTCGATGTGACCACATTAGTCAAAATGGAGTGACCGGTCCAATGCGCTGACCGTGGGTTAGGCTGTGATTCTGGAAGGAAACACAGTTCAGAGCCACAAGCGGAGAGGAACCGGTCATGCAGAACAAGGTACGATTTTTTGGTCTTGATGTCCATGCGGAGACGATTGTAGTTGCCCTAGCAGAAGCCGATGGTGAGGTTCGCAGCCTGGAAACGATTGCCAACCGCAAAGAGTCGATCCGCAAGTTGGTCAAGAAGCTGGGTGCGCCCGAGCAGTTGCGGGCCTGCTATGAGGCCGGTCCGACGGGCTATGTGCTGTATTGGCAGTTGGGCGTCGAGTGCGCGGTGGTGGCGCCGACGCTGGTTCCGACCAAAGCCGGCGACCGGGTGAAGACCGACCGGCGTGATGCTGAGAAACTGGCACGCTGTCACCGCGCTGGCGATCTGACAGCGGTCTGGGTTCCTGACGCGGCCTCGGAAGCACTGCGCGATCTGGTGCGAGCCCGTGAAGCGGCCAAGCAGGATCAGTTGTGAGCACGGCATCGGCTGAGCAAGTTTCTGCTGCGCATGGGACGACGGCCAGGTATAGGAATGGGGGCGTGGACAGAACCCTATATGGCTTGGGTTCGTCAGGTTCACTTCGAACAGCCAGCGCAGGAAACGACGATGCTGGATTATCTGCACGAGGTCGATCGCATGGCCGGGCGTGTACGTCGGCTGGAGGAAGCGATCGCGGAAGCGGTCAGACTGGCTCCGCCCGCCGTGCAGGCGGTCGTTCAGGGATTACAGGCGCTACGCGGCGTCGCGTTGATTTCGGCGGTTACGATCATAGCCGAACTGGGCCAGCTGGGGCGCTTTGCCGGTGCACGCCAGTTGATGGGTCACAGCGGCGCGGTTCCCAGCGAAGAGTCTAGCGGCAAGCGTACATGCCGCGGTTCGATTACCAAGACGGGCAACGCGCACCTGCGACGCATTGCCGTTGAAGCCGCCTGGAGCTATCGACACCGACCGGCTATCGGTCCCCGATTGCGCAAGCGACTGGAGGGGGTTCCGGAACCCATCAAGGAGATCGCCTGGAAGGCGAAGGTGCGACTTTTCAAGCGCCATACCCGGCTGGCCGCTGCAGGCAAGGACCAGCGCAAAATCATCACCGCCGTAGGACGCGAACTGCTCGGCTTCATCTGGGCAATTGGGGTCAAGGCAGAAACTGCCGCATCGCAAGCAGTAGCGACCTGAAAAGCAAAAGCAACAACAAAAACTTTCCAAGAATGAAAAAGCAAAAACAAAACCACAGATGACCGCAAGCAACCAATTCGAGGACAGAGCCAGCGGCAGCCAAGGCAAGCGCGAAGGAGAATCCTCGTCTTCCCTATGCGACAGGATCAGCCGGACTCGCGACCTTAGTCAGAGGCAGCTCCCGACGGATCATGACCATGCGGTTTCGACCCGCGAATATCAGACTGATCAATCGTCGCCCAAACCTGCCCTTGCTGCGGCTGACTCTGTCCTGAACAACAAAAACCAAACACCACCAAGGCGCGGCGCTTGACGGGGTCACTCCACATCAGGGAACCTCTGCGCAGGTGCGTGATTTTGCAGCGACGGCGCAGATGCAGATGGTTGTCTCGTATTGGAAGCAGTCTCTTGCCGAAAGTGTGGGTTGCCGGTTGCTTGTTTGTCTTCTTGAGACTGTTTACGGGCCGCAAGAGACACTACGCCCCTTGCGGGGCCAGCCGGTTGCGGTGCAGGTACAGGTTCATCAGCGCAAATGTCAAGGGCGGCGTCTTGCTCCGTGAGTGTCCGCCGCCGCAATGGCTTCGTTCAAGTCTGCGTGGCGCCTCCGATTTGGCCGAGAGGGATTCATATCGCCGCGTAGGATATTGATAAATATGAAGATGTAAATAACAGCGGACAAACGACCCCCCCAAAATACCCCCTTCAAGAATCCGTTGGGGCTTGTCGCTGATGCATGAAGGCGGCCTGTGCGGACTACCTGACGCTTTGCGGGATGGATGCCTTGGGGCGAACGAGCGACATTTCGGCCTCGGTGAGTGAAGTTGCTCCCGATGATGCTTTGGTAACGAGGCCGGGGAACCTGGTTCGGGACCAGGTTCTCTACCTGAAACCCTGTCTGTAAGTCTCCTGTTTTCAATGCTGGGTTTCCCGCCGTCTGTTGAACCGTGTTGAGGCTGGAGGATCCGACAGCCACAGAATCGACTACAGTCCCACGCCGAGAGCCGCTTGGCTTGCTGAAGCGCTTTGAGAATATTGGATTTATAGGGATGTCCTGCAGGCCGAGCACCTGGGTTTGCACCAGGGGCTCTTG
>JBEKUS010000026.1:0-41931 GCA_049514795.1 Occallatibacter sp. | reverse complement strand
TCCCCGTGGTTCGCGGCCAGTTCCCTGTTGAGCGCCGCAATCAAGCGGCGGACAAAGGAAGCTGGATGGAAGGATTTGCTGGATTGAGCGGGAGGCTATGCGGAACGTTTGTCGCGGTTCGGAGACGTGGTTGTTCGCTCACCCAGCTATGCGCAGGAGCAACAACAACAGCGAGGAGCGGAAGCAACCATGCATTGAGCGTACCCTGAGATCGGCGGCCGAGTCAATTTCGGATCGATGGGATCGATGGGATCGATGGGCTGGCTATTCTCTCCGGCTTGCGTTGGGACTAAGATCTGCCGCTCCTTCGGGGGCCGGGACGCGGATTGTTCATGCCGCGGCGTGGGCCTTGCGGCGGTGGAGCCAAGCGGTGATGGGGCGGGCGAGGAAGAGCAGGGCGAGGATGGCGGTGATGGTGATCGGCGTGCGCACGCCGGGCTTGACCTGCCACCAGTAGTGAATTACTCCACAAGTTGCGGCGATGTAGACGAGCCGGTGCAGGCGGTTCCAGTTCCTGCCGCCGAGCTTGCGGATGGCGAATGTGGTGGAGGTGAGCGCGAGGGGCAGGAGCAGAAGATATGCGGCGACGCCCGCGGCGATGAAGCGGCGGCGGGCGACGTCGGCCAGCATGGCGTGGAGGTCGAAGGCGCTGTAGAGCGCAACCCAGGCGATGACGTGCAGGGTGGCGTAGAAGAAGGCGAAGAGGCCGACCAGGCGGCGGAACTTAATGAGCCAATTGAACTGCGCGGCGAGAGCCGGGACAAGACTCGCGCCTGAGCGGCGAAGGGGCGTGATGGCGAGGGTGATGGTGAGCAGGCGCAACGTGGCAAGGCCTGTGGAGAAGGCGATCTCGGCGGCGGGGTCGGGGCCGAGGTGGTTGGTGACGGCGCCCCAGACTAGCCGCGCGCAGGGCACGAGGCACGCGAGCCAGACGAGCGACTTGAGGAGGATCAGAGTTGGACGATTCATAGGGAACAAGGCAGCGGGGCTAGCGGAGTTAGCGGAGTTAGTCGGTTAGCGAGTTGGCGAGTTAGCAAGTTGGCGAGTAGCCCACCCTTTCGTTCGCTGCGGCGAACGAACGGATGGAGCAACCGCAACATACGTGGTGTTTCCCTGGTGCGTTGAGAAGCAACCGCAGATCCTTCGACTCCCTCGCCTCGCCGTTCCGGCTCGCTCAGTCGCTCAGGATGACAAGAACATTTTGATGCGAATCCCAGAAACAGCATACCTGGCCGGGTAGCACTGCGAACTGCGCTAACTGCGCTAACTCCGCTTCAGTAGTATTTGCGCAAATTCATTCCGGCGTACATCGAGGCGACCTGATCGGTGTAGCCGTTGAACATGAGGGTGGTGCGCCACTGGGCGTAGAAGGGCTGGCCGATGCGGCGCTCGCGCGTCTGGCTCCAGCGGGGGTGGTCGACGCCGGGATTGACGTTGGAATAGAAGCCGTACTCGCTGGGCGACTGCTGGCTCCAGGTAGTGGGCGGCTGCTTGTCGACGAAGCGCACGGTGACGATGGACTTGGCGGACTTGAAGCCGTACTTCCAGGGCACAACGATGCGCACGGGCGCGCCGTCCTGGTTGGGGAGGGTTTCGCCGTAGAGGCCGAAGGTGAGCAGGGTGAGCGGATTCATGGCCTCGTCGATGCGCAGGCCTTCGGAGTAGGGCCAGAAGATCGACGATTCGTTGGTCCACTTCTCCACGTGACGGTCGTAGTAGGAGAGGAACTGGACGTACTTGGCCGTGGAGAGCGGCTGGGACTGGTTGATGAGCTCGGAGAGCGAGTAGCCGACCCAGGGAATGACCATGCTCCAGGCCTCGACGCAGCGATGGCGATAGACACGGTCTTCGAGCGGGTGGAGACGGAGAAGCTCGTCGATATCGAACGTACGGGGCTTGGCGACTAGGCCTTCGACCTTGACAGTCCAGGGGCGCGTGGGCAGACCGCCGGCGTTTTTGGCGGGGTCGGCCTTGTCGACGCCGAACTCGTAGAAGTTGTTGTAGTGGGTGATGTCGTCGTAGCTGGTGAGCTGCTCGCCGGAGGTGGTGAGCGGCGAGGGTACGGTCTGCAGCTTGGTTCCAGCGTAGACGGCGCGCGGCGAGACGAGCTGGCTGAGGCGGGAGGCGCCGACGGCCGCGGCGCCCGCTGCGGCCGCGCCCTTGAGGAAGCGGCGGCGCGAGAGGTAGCGGAAGTAGTCGTCGCGGGAAGTGATCTCGGAAGAGGGGATATCGGGCGGTTTGCCGATGAGCATGGGTGACCTCGCAGGGGGGAAGGCCTGCTGCATGTATTAGACACGGCCGTGGGGGCGAACGTTTCAGAATTCGCCGGAGACCGATGCGGTTCGATCCAGCTCAGGCGAAGCTGAACCCACTCCTTTTGAGCGGCAAAGTCCGAATGCGCTTGCCGGTTGCGGCGAAGATGGCGTTGCCGACCGCGGGCAGAATCGGCGGCAGCGTCGGTTCGCCCAGGCCGGTAGGCGGAAAATCGCTCTTGCGCCAGAAGATTTCGATGACCGGGGCCTGGCGCATGCGCAGAATTGGGTGCTGATGATAGTTGGTCTGGTCCACGCGGCCGTCGGTCAGCGTGATCTCCTGCTGCATGTGGCTGAGGCCCTCGATGACGCCACCGTAGCCGAGGCTCTCGGCGGCGCGGGGATTGATGACCTGGCTTCCGATGTCGCCGGCGGCCCAGACGTGGTGGACCGTCACGCGATTCTGGCTGTCGACGCTCACTTCGGCGACCTCGGCAAAGTAGCCGAGATGGCAGAAGTAGGCGGCTAGCCCCAAGCCGTGGCTGGGCGATTTCTTGCGATTGCGCCAACCGGATTTTTCGGCAACAAGTTCGAGCAGGGCTTTCATCCGTTCCGGATTCAAAAGCTCCGGATTGTGCGGGTCGACCTTCGTGCTCGGGTCGGGCGCGGCGTTGAGGATTTCCAGTTGGAAGTCGAGCGGGTCGCGACCGGCGGCCGCGGCCAGCTCGTCGAGAAACGATTGGTGGACAAAGGCGTAAGCGTTGACGCCGGGCGCGCGCAGGGCGCCGCAGCGCAACCACAATGGTATGGGGCTGAATCCCAGCGCGAAGTTCGGAACGCGGCCGGCCGGGAACTCGTCGCCGCCGATATCCCCGCACTGCACGAGTGTCTTGCCTTCGCCGTAGGTGACGAGGTGCTGATTCCAGGCGATGAGTTTGCCCTGCGCGTCGAGGCCGGCTCTTAGGCCAATGACGCCGCCAGGGCGATAGGCGTCGTGACCGATGTCGTCTTCGCGCGACCAGAGCAATTTGACGGGCTTACCCACCTGCTTGGCCAGCCATGCGGCCTCGACCAGGTAGTCGTTCATCAGGCGGCGGCCGAAGCCTCCGCCGGCGCGGCACAGGTGGATCGTGATGCCGGCGGGGTCGATGCCGAGCGCGTGCGCCATAAGGTCGCGGCCGTCGGCGGGCATCTGGCTTGTAGTCCAGATTTCCATCTTGCCGTTGCTGTACGCGGCGGTCGTACCCTGCGGTTCAAGAGTGCCGTGGGCCAGAAACGGATAGGCGTAGACCGCCTCGACGACTTTGGCTGCCGACTTCAGCGCTCCGTCGACGTCGCCGTAGCTGCGCACCAAGTTGGCCGGCGCGGATTTCAGCAACTCCGCGGCGCGCCTGGCGAAGTCGTCGGTGCTCTGGCGGGCGCCGCGACCGTCATCCCACTCGACCTTCAGGCTCTTGCGGGCGGTCTGGGCCTGCCACCACGTATCGGCGAGGATGGCCACGCCGGGTTCAATGCCCGGTTCCCACCCCGGGACCGGATCGTTGGAGAGCGAGCCTTCGATGATCAGCACCTTGCGCACGCCGGGAAGCTTTTCCACCTCGGCGGTGTTGGCGCTCTTGACCTTGCCGCCGAAGACGGGACACTTCTGAATCGCTGCATGAAGCATCCCGGGCAAAGCGACATCGATGCCGAAGATCGGTTTGCCGGTGACGATGGCGCGGTTGTCGACTCCGGGCCGCGACGTGCCGACGATGCGGTAGTCCTTCGGATCTTTGAGCGGAACGGATTTCAGATCGGGCGGAGTGAGCGCGGCGGCCTTGGCAGCCAGTTCGCCGTAGGCGGCTTTGCGATTCGATTTGGCGTGCAGAACCCAGCCTCGGTCCGTGGTGCATTCGGACTCGGGTACTCCCCAGGTCTGCGCGGCGGCGCCGATGAGCATCTGCCGGTAGGCCGCGCCCACCCGGCGCAGCGGATCCCAGTTGATCGGAGTGGACATGCTGCCGCCGGCGAACTGCGGCCCGAACACCTCCGGGTCGAGATCGGCCTGCTGAATACGCACATCCTTCCAATCGACATCGAGCTCCTCGGCAATGAGCATGGGCAGCATGGTCTTGATGCCCTGGCCGATCTCCGGGTTCTTGGCCATGAGAGTGACGGCCCCGCTCGGGTCGATACGGATAAACGCCACAGGCACGAAAGCGGGCGGTTTGCCCGGCCCCTGCGGGAAGGCCGGTTGTTCGTACAACCCCAGGGCGAAGGCTCCGCCGGCGAGGGTGGTGATCTTAAGAAAGGATCGGCGGTCGAGATTGTCGATGACGCTCATGGTGTTCGCCTCCATCAGCCTTTCCGGGCCGGAGCGTGGGCCGCTTCGGCCGCGTGGTGAATGGCCTGCCGGATGCGCGGATAGGTTCCGCAACGGCAGAGATTGCCGTTCATTGCCGCGTCGATGTCGGCGTCGGTGGGGTTCGGCGCGCGAGCCAGAAGCGCCGCGGCGGACATGATCTGGCCGGGCTGGCAGTAGCCGCACTGGGGCACGTCGAGTTCTTCCCACGCCTGCTGGACGGGGTGGGTAGCGTCTGCGGAGAGCCCTTCGATGGTTGTGATTGTCTCTCCGGCGACGCTGCCCACGCGGGTCATACAGGCGCGCACCGCCGTGTTGCCGACCAGCACGGTGCAGGCGCCACAGACTCCCATGCCGCAGCCGTACTTGGTCCCTTTCAGGTCGAGGACATCGCGGAGGACCCACAGAAGCGGCGTATCGGGCGGCACGTCGACCGCCCTGACTTCGTTATTCACGTTCAGTTTCAGGGTCATTGGGGACACCTCATCGGGACGCCGGCGGACCGCGCCGGTGGAAGGGATTTCCGGTGAGGAACTCTAGTTAGCGGCGCATGGGAAAAGAAGTGACGGCGGTCACTGGCAGTCGAGACAAAGGTCTCCCGGGAAAACGGGCGCAGCGACTAGAGCGGTTCCAGAGTTAATGTGCCATAGCGAGCGTGGTTCAAGGTGGCTCTTTCTTAAGGAAAGAGCCACTTCGCCTCAGTGGCTTCTGGGTACAGCAACTCTGGAACCGCTGTAGGCAACAGGGAGCAGCGGCTTGGGCGCAAAGGGCCACTGGCGCAGGCGGCGGGCGCGAAGGAGATAAAGGTCTCCCTGGAATTTGCTTATTTGCCCTTCCACTCGACCGAATCGTATGCCAGCTCGATGGTTTCGACGGCGTGGCCGGAGCTCCGCTCGCCCGGCGTGGGCATGACATGCTTGACCGGCCAGCAGTTGTAGAAAATCAGGCGGCCGGTTTCCGCGCCGGCATCGTCATAAAAGACGACGGAGATGGAGCGGCGATCTGTCTTGCCGTCGAGGACGGCCTTGCGCCACGTGTACCACTCCGGAGTGTTGGACCAATCTTTGGCGAGCACGATCGTGCCCGGCTTGTGGTTGCCGGGGCGGGTGCGAGTGGTTCCGTCTTCTCCGTCTTTGTAAGTGGTCGCTTCCGTGCGGAGAGCGTTCAGATCGGCCTGCGAGTGGACGCCCGCGACCAAGACGCCGTCGATCTCGAAGCTGAAGCGGTTGGCCAGATTGAAGTCGCCGGTTGTTTTGGACGTGGCCTTCAGTCTGCCACCCGCATTGCTGGTTTGCGCCGCGGCCACACCGCTCAACAACAGGCAGCACGCGAACACGATCATTCCTTTTGGCATAAGCGTCTCCGTGACAGTGAAGTTTTATGGACGAGCAAGAAACCGGAATGATGAAAGGGGCAACGGGAACTGCGCAATTATATGGATTCGGCGGAGGGACAGGCGCGGGGAATTCGACGAGGGGCGCAACTTTGGTAACCCCGGGGATTGGCGGGACGCTGAGGCGAGAAACCGCGGGGATTGCGGATGCGGCAGGCCGTGCGTGAAGAAGCTTGAGGGATCAGCCGGCGCGAGGCGGGAAGGGCCACTGGCGCAGGCGGTGGGCGCGGAGGAGATAGAGCAGCGTGCCGGAGGCGGCGATTGCGGCGGCGACGGCGAGCTCCATGAGGGCGTGGGCGCGATAGACGAGCAGGAACGCGAAGCCCACCATGGCGGCGATGGGCGGCAGCGGGTAGAGCGGGATGCGGAAGGGGCGTGGCAGATCGGGACGCTGAATGCGGAGAAGCATCACGCCGATCTGCTGGGGGAAGAACTGGAGCACGATGCGGGTGATGACGAGCATGGTGATGACCTGGGTGAGCGTGAAGAAGCAGAAGAAGGCTCCCACGAGGCCGAGAGCAATGAGCGAGCGGTGGGGAATGCCGTGGCGCGGATGCACGGCGGCGAGGAAGCGGAAGTAGTTGCCGTCGCGGGCGGCGGCATAGGGGACGCGCGAGTATCCAAGCTGCAGCGAGAAGACGCTGGCGAAGGCGGTCCAGACGATGAGCGCGGCGATGGTGAAGCCGGCCCAGCGGCCGAAGGCGGAGGCGGCGATGTCGGCCACGAGCTGCAGGCGGAGCGCGGCGGAGCCGGCGGCGTGCGAAACGGCCGCGCCCAGCGAGGGCAGGGCGGCCAGGTTCATGGCGACGTAGAACGCCGAGACAAAGAGGACGGAGAGGAGGATGGCGCGGGGGATGGTGCGCTCGGGGCGGCGGACTTCGGCGCCGAGAAACGTGATGTTGTAGTAGCCCCAGTAGCAGTAGGTGGCGAGCAGAGTTCCCTGCGCGAGGCCGCCGAGCGCGAGAGCCGTGGGGAGCGCGGGCGCGGCCGGCATGTGCCAGCCGCCGGTGGCCGCGGCGTGAGTGAATCCCGAAACAACGACGCCGGTGAGCGCGGCGATGACACCACCGAAAAGCACCCAGGCGAGACGCGTGACGGAACCGATGTTGCGATAGAGGAGTGCGGTGACGAGCAGGCAGGCCGTGGCGGCGGCGAAGTTCGCGTAGTGGAGCGCGGGAAGAGCGGCGATGGGCGCGGCGTCGAGACCGGGCCAGAAGACGGCGAGAAAGCTGGAGAGGCCGATGCAGCCCGAAGCGATGGAAAGCGGCGCGGTGAACGAAAGCTGCCAGACGTAGAGGAAGCTGAGCCAGTTGCCGGCGCGCTCGGGGCCGTAGATCTCGCGGAGAAAGGCATAGGAGCCGCCGGCGCGGGGGAAGGCGGCGCCGAGCTCGGCCCAGACGAGGCCGTCGGCGACGGCGATGACGGCGCCGATGACCCAAGCCCACACCGAGAGCCGGACACCAGCGGCGGCAATGACCAGCGGCAGCGTGATGAAGGGGCCGACGCCGATCATCTCGAGCATGTTGAAGAGCACGGCGGAGCGCAGGCCGATGCGGCGTTCGAGAGCGGCGGATGTTGAGGCTGGCGCAATCATCTGGCAACTGCATTCAAGAGTACGGCCTGGCGCCGGGCATTGACGAGCGAGCCTGAGTTGCAGGAGACTAGGTGCTCAAGTACACGTGTGCATCAAGGAGATTTGAGGATGCTGACGAAGGACGGGGGCAGGATTGCGGTGGCGGCCCAGGCCGGCAGCATGCGCGCGCCGCAGCCTCTTCAACGGCAGCCTTCGCGGCAACTCTCGATCAAGGACATCGCGCGGCTGGCGCGCGTGTCGCATCCCACGGTTTCGCGCGCGCTGCAGAATAGCCCGCTGGTGAACGCGGAGACGGCGGCGAAGATCCGCAAGATCGCCGAAGATGCGGGATACCGGGCGAGCGCGGTGGCGCGGGGGCTGGTCACGCGGCGAACGCGGACCATCGGGCTGGTTGTTACCACGGTCGCCGATCCATTCGCGGGCGAGGTCACATGCGGCATCGAGCAGGTAGCCAACGATCACGGCTATTCCGTGTTTCTCGCCAACTCGAATGCCGACCGGGAGCGGGAGCGCAAGGTGGTGCAAGCGCTCGCCGAGCGGCGCGTAGATGGGATCGTTGTGACCTCGTCGCGCGTCGGCGCGGAGTATGTGCCGATGCTGGCCGAGCTGAATGTGCCCATGGTGCTGGTGAACGACCAGTATCCCGGCGCGTTCGTGCACTCGGTGACGATCGACAATCAAGCGGGCAGCCGCGCGGCGACGGAGCACCTGATCCGTCTCGGGCATCGGCGCATTGCCTTCATCGGCGACCGGCGCGGCTTTCAATCGAACACCGAACGGCTGGCGGGCTACAGACAGGCGCTGGCCGCGGCGAAGATCGGGTTTTCCGGCGAACTTGCCGTCGAGGGCGATGGCCTGCCCGAAGCAGCGGTCATCGTCATGAAGCATCTGCTGGCGCTGC
Organism: Occallatibacter sp.; assembly: GCA_049514795.1. Lineage (GTDB taxonomy): Bacteria > Acidobacteriota > Terriglobia > Terriglobales > Acidobacteriaceae > Telmatobacter. The sequence goes on along the minus strand of JBEKUS010000026.1, from coordinate 33,450 downwards.
CCGAGCCGCCCACAGCGGTGTGTTGCTATAACGACATGACGGCGATGGGAGCGATGCGGGCCATTCGCGCCCGCGGGTTGTGCGTGCCGGAGGATGTGTCGGTGACCGGATTCGACGATCTGTTCTTCTCGGCGTACCTCGAGCCGCCGCTGACGACCGTGCGGCAACCCATGCGTCAAATGGGCGAGATGGCGATGGAGAACTTGCTCAAGCTGATGTCGGGCGAGGAAGCCGCGGCGCAGATCAGGGTAGAAGCGGAATTGATCGTCAGAAAGTCGACCGCGAGGGAAAAGGGCAATGGCAAGAAGCAGCGCCGTGGGTGACACGGGAGCAAAGAACGGAGCGCCGGCGCAACTGACGCCGCTGAGCGTTTACTGCAGGGAATGCCCGATTATTCCGGCCATTCGCAAGCCGGAGTTGGTGGAGCAGGCGGCCGCCTCGCGGAGCAAGCTGGTGTACCTGCTGACCGGCGATCCCGACAACGTGGAGTCGATGATCCAGAAGCTGCTCGCCGCGGAGAAGATTCCGCTGGTGAACCTCGACCTGCTGAACGGCTTCTCGCGCGACAAGTACGCAGTGAACTATTTGAAGCGTGCCGGAGCGCGGGGCGTCATCTCCACGCATCTCGATCCGCTGCGGCACGCGCTGGCCATCGGTCTCTACGGAATTCAGCGGACGTTTCTGCTTGACTCGGGCGCAATGGATACGATCAGCAATCAACTGAAGAACACGCCGGTGCACGCGCTGGAGATCTTGCCGGCGCTGGTAGCGCCGAAGATGCTGGAACGCGTGCGCGCGATTTCGGCCGACTTGCCGGTGGTGGGCGGCGGACTGATCCAGACGATGAAGGAAGTGGAAGAGCTGCTGGCGCAGGGATTGAGCGCGGTGTCGACGAGCAATCCGGTGATGTGGCTGAAGTAGAGCGGAGCTAGCGGGGCTAGCGGGGCTAGCGGGGTTAGCGGAGCTAGCGGGTTCGCAACTCGGCAAATCGGCGGACCAGCATGTGGGCCGGTGCGAGAGAGGCTGGGGCCTCTGGTGTCGGAGTTCCGAAAAGGTAGGTCTGTTGGGCGTGGCAACATGGCGGAGATCGCAAGGTTGAATCAGCCTTCATGGCGTCTCTCCCGGACCGCTAGCACCACTTTCCGTTTCGTGATGTTTGGGAAAGATGAAGGATTGCGGGATCCTCGTGGATCTGAACCCTCCAATGGCGCTGCGCTCTTGCTTCTACGATCGATCTCAAGCAAGTGGCGAATGCCCATTTTGCCAAAAACCAAAATGAAGACGAGAGCTACGAGAGTGTCGCAAATTGCGAAAGCGTAAATCACCAACAAGGCAAGGAGTTCTAAGAAGCGGTTTTCCCCCATGAAGTCCTCCATCTGGAAGGAACGAGCGTTAAGGATGCCTGCGATTGAGGCACAATTCGCCTTAAGTTGTTCCTTTGGGGATTTAAAGGGGATGAAAAAACTGTGCGCGGGTTCGAATAGCTAATGCAATAGGGAAAGAAAAGCGAAAAAGCGGGAATGCGGGTAATGTTCTGTGGAAATCTAGACTAAAGTATTGATTCTACGTAATTTGTTTGAGCCATTGATCGCTCTCAAAAGTCACCTTAGTAACGAAGAATTCTGCAAGGGCCTCGACCAGGAACGACTCGTGGAGATGTCGACAGCGATTGCGGACCTGACAGCCGCGAGTGCGGCATCTGAGCAGCCGCGTTGTAGAACGGGGGCCTTAATGCCGCGGCATTGAGGATAGGTAAGCGCCACGGGCTTCGCGCTAGCCGGCCGTGCGGGGAGTCTCGCTATTCCGTGTCGGGGTTGGGCAGAATCACGTCGCGGACGATGGAGTTCATTTCGACGACGGCGGCGATGAACTGGCGCAGGGTGCGGCGGGTTGAGCCGAAGGTGTCGAATTCTTCCGGAGTGAGGCCGTTCTCGGTGTAGGCGCGCTCGAAGTCGGGGAACTTGCGGAGGAGACAGTCGACGATGCGCGGGTCAACAGGATCATTGATACGCGGGATCACTTCGATGTCGCTCTCGTTGTAGCGGCGCTGCCAGGCGCAGGGTGGAGAGATGACGACGTCGCCGCCGATGAACTCGCTCCAGTGCATGTGATTGCGGAAGGCGGCCGAGAGCAGGCGCGCGCGGTAGCCGCGCTCGCGGAAGATGCGGTACGTCTTCTTGAACACCGCGACGCCGGCCCACTCGAGATAGCCGGGATCGACGGAGAGGTTCATCTTGTCGTGGAGCACCTTGAGCCAGTCGTCGAGGCGGCCGACCATGAGCGTGCAGATGGGGCCCATGGTGGAGACATCGAGGCCTTCGGCTTCGCGGCGCCTGAGGCCGCGCTCGACGGCCTCGGCGACGGCGATGGCCTGGGGGAGAGTGAAGCTGACGGTGGCGTTGATGCTGATGCCACGATAGGTGGCTTCCTCGATGGCGGGAATTCCGGCGCGCGTGGCGGTGATCTTGACGATCATGTTGGGCGCGAGCCGGCTGAAGCGAACAGCCTGCGCGAGCATGGCCTGGGTGTTGCGGTAGTTGCGCGGGTCAGTTTGAATCGATAGGCGACCGTTGCGCCCTTTCTCGCGCTCGAAGATGGGCAGCAGAAAGCGCGCGGCGTTGGCGGAGATTTCTTCGACGATGCGCCAGGCGAGATCGTCTTCGGTGAGATTGGGCTCGGCGGCGGCCATCTCCAGGATGCGCGGCTTCCAGACGGCCAGCTCCCGCTTGAGCACGGCGACGGCAATCGACGGATTGCAGGTGGCGCCGACGGCGCCGTGGCCGATGGAGTAGGTGAGGTCTTCGATGGAGGACGAGTCGTTCCACAGGCAAGTGGGGGTGGTCTGGGTCATTTTGTGGAGCGGACTCTTGAACGGAAGCGCGGCGGCGGGAGCCATGGATCCTCCGGGCGATGCAAACGTGTGCAGAAAAACCCTACCACCGGGCAAAGTTGGCGGTCAAGGAGACCGGCGGGCATATCGTCCTTTCCTCGAACGCAGGCTCGCGAGGCGGACGCGTTCCCGATTCCCGGTCCGGCGAAGGGGCAGACCGGTTCGAACCGCGGGGCGAGCCGGACCGCATAGCGGGACACGTTTTCCTCGTTGACAGAATCGATTCCGGCGTGGATGATAGCTTGGGTGCACACGTGTGCACCTTGTTTTGTCTCGCGCTGCTCGCGATCGGGTCCGGTGAAAGAACAAGCCGGCGTTTTGTTGTTGCTTGGGTTCCACTCCCCAAGGAGAAACCATGCCTGACTTGCTTCTACCGCCGGAGACGTTCCGGAACCGGATTGCCGATTTCGGTTACGAGTTTCTGACGTTTGAGAACCGGAAGATGGAATCGGGCCAGACGTATCGCGGCGAGACAGCGGCGAGCGAGCTGGCCATCGTTGTTCTGGGCGGCGTTTGCTCGATCCGCAGCTCGCGCGGCGAGTGGCACGGGATCGGACAGCGCGAGACCGTATTCGACGGCCTGCCGTACACGGTCTACTTGCCCATCCGCACAGCGTTCACGGTGAGCGCGGACACCCGGTGCGATCTGGCCCTCTGTTATTGCCGGGCCGACGAGGAATACCCGGCGCGGCTGGTGACACCCGCGCACGTGGGGATTGAGATTCGCGGCGGGGGCAACGCCACGCGTCAGATCAATTCCATGCTGCCGCCCACCTTCCTGGCGCATCGCCTGATGGTGGTGGAGGTATTCACGCCCGGCGGCAACTGGTCGAGCTTTCCGCCGCACAAACACGACGTGCACGATCCGCCCAGCGAAGTCGATCTCGAGGAGATCTACTACTACCGCATCCAGCGGCCGGAGGGATTCGCGATCCAGAAGGTGTACAACGCGGACCGGAGCATCGACGAAACGCTGACGGTGCGCGACGGCGAGATGGTGCTGGCACCGGAGGGATATCACCCGGTGGTGGCTGCGCACGGGTACAACGTCTACTATCTGAACGCGCTGGCGGGCTCGGCGCGCTCGCTGGCGGCGACAGACGATCCCGATTTCGCCTGGGTGCGGAATGAATGGAAGGGAAAGGATCCGCGGCTGCCGATGGTTAAGAGATAGGGAATAGGGAGTAGCCAGTAGGGAGTAGGAAAAGCGGGGTTAGCGGAGTTAGCGGAGTTAGCGGGGCTAGGAATGGCTGCCGCACAAGGGAGCAAGACAGCGAGGGAGCGAGAAGACAGGGACTAGGGACTAACGGAACGAGAGGCCGCGGGCGGGAACATTCGCGGGGCGGCGAGCGATCGCGGCGTTTTGGGAGGGTGAGCATGAAGACGCGGCGCATGACGATGGCCCAGGCGCTCATCGAGTTTCTGAAACATCAGGTCGTCGAGCGGGACGATCAGGAGCACGCATTCTTTGCCGGCATGGTGGGAATCTTCGGGCACGGAAACGTGGCCGGCATCGGCCAGGCGTTGCAGCAAAGCCCCCGCTTCCCCTACATCCTTGTGCGCAATGAGCAGGCCGGCGTGCACCTGGCGGCGGGGTTCGCCAAGGCCAGCAACCGGCTGCGGACGTTCGCCTGCACGTCGTCGATCGGGCCGGGCGCGACGAACATGATCACCGGGGCGGCGCTGGCGACCATCAACCGGCTGCCCGTGCTGCTTTTGCCCGGCGACATCTTCGCGCGGCGCAACGTCGCCCCGGTGCTGCAGCAACTGGAATCGCCGTCCACGCAGGACATCGGAGTAAACGACTGCTTCATGCCGGTGTCGCGCTACTGGGACCGCATCTACAGGCCGGAGCAGTTGATCACTTCCCTTCCCGAGGCGATGCGCGTGCTGACTTCGCCGTCGGATTGCGGGGCGGTGACGCTGGCGCTGCCGCAGGACGTGCAGGCCGAGGCGTACGACTATCCCGAGGAGATGTTCCGCAAGCGGGTGTGGCTGATCCGGCGCGGCGAGCCGGACCAGGCTTCGCTGGAACGCGCGGCGAAGACGATTGGCACGGCGAAGCGGCCCCTGATCGTGGCCGGCGGCGGCCTGCTGATGAGCGAGGCTTCGCAGGCGCTTGGCATCTTTGTCGCGAAGACCGGCATCCCGGTGGCGGAGACGCAGGCCGGCAAAGGCTCGCTCCCGTGGAATCATCCGCTGGTGGTGGGCGCGATCGGCGCAACGGGGTCGCTGGCAGCGAACCGGCTGGCGCACAAAGCCGATCTCGTGATCGGCATCGGCACGCGCTACTCCGATTTCACAACGGCGTCGATGACCGCGTTCCAGAATCCGAAGGTACGCTTCGTGAACGTCAACACCGCGGAGTTCGATGCCTACAAGGTGGGTGCGGTCCCGATTGTGGCCGATGCACGCATCGCGCTGGAGCAAATGTGCGCGGTGCTCGCCAGCTACAAGGTGAGCGCGGCGTACGCGAACGAGATCGCCAGGCTGAAGGCGAAGTGGGGCGCCGAGGTTAACCGGCTCTTCCACCCGAACAGGCAAGATCCGGACTCCGGGGGCAAGCCGGCGCAAAGCGAGGTGATTGGGGCGATGTGGGAGGCGGCAGGCGAGCGCGACGTGCTGCTGTCGGCCGCGGGCAGCCATCCCGGCGACCTGCACAAGTTGTGGCGCACGCGCACGCCCAACGGCTATCACATGGAGTACGGCTACTCGTGCATGGGGTACGAGATTCCCGGCGCGATGGGAGCGAAGCTGGCCGATCCCAGCCGCGAGGTGTTTGTGTTTCTCGGCGACGGCACGTACCTCATGATGCCGAGCGAGATCGCGACGGCCGTGCAGGAGGGCATCAAGATCATCGTCGTGCTTGTGGACAACGGCGGGTTCGCGAGCATCGGCAGCCTGAGCCGGTCGCTCGGGCAAGGCGGATTCGGAACGCGTTACCGCAAACGCGGCGCCAAGTCGGGTCAACTGGACGGCGAACCGGTGGCGGTGGACTTTGCGGCCAATGCGCGCAGCCTGGGAGCGCACACGATCAAAGCGGCGAACCTCGGCGAGCTGAAGGCGGCGCTCGAAGAAGCGAAGGCGGCGGATCGCACCACGGTGATTGTGGTGGAGACGGACACCTCGCTGAGCGTACCCGGCTACGAGTCTTGGTGGGATGTGGCGGTGGCGGAAGTATCGAAGATGGAAAGCGTGCGCGAGGCCCGGGCGCGCTACGAACAGGCGCGCAAGCTCGAACGCCACCACCTGTGAGGAGATGAACGGATGGAGAGATTGCGGAATTTCATCGACGGCGCGTGGCGGGCATCGAGCGGGACCGAGGCGCTGAACGTCATCAATCCCGCGTCGGCGAAGGTGCTGGCGGAGGTTCCGCTCTCGCCGGTGGCCGACGTGAACGCGGCGGTGGAAGCGGCGCAGCGGGCGTTCGTCGAGTGGCGGCGCACGCCGGTGGCCGATCGCGTTCAGCCACTGTTCCGGCTGAAGACGTTGCTGGAAGCGCACCGCGACGAGTTGGCGCTCGCGATCACCGACGAATGCGGCAAGACGCTGGCCGAGAGCAAGGGCGAGATCGTGCGCGCGGTGGAGAACGTGGAGACCGCGTGCGGCATGCCGACACTGATGCAGGGGACCAATTGCGAAGATGTCGCGGCGGGCATCGACGAACACATGATCCGGCAGCCGCTGGGCGTGGCGGCGTGCATCGCGCCCTTCAATTTTCCGGGGATGATTCCGTTCTGGTTCTTCCCCTACGCGGTGGCGGCGGGCAACTGCTTTCTGCTGAAGCCTTCGGAGCGCGTACCCATCACTTCGCAGAAGATCTTCGAGTTGATCCAGGCCGCGGGCTTTCCGCCCGGCGTGATGCAACTGGTGAATGGCGGACGCGACACGGTGAACGCGATTCTCGATCACAAGGGAATCCGCGCCATCAGCTTTGTGGGATCGACGGCGACGGCGAAGTACATCTACAGCCGCGCCGCGGCCAGCGGCAAACGCGCGCAGTGCCAGGGCGGCGCAAAGAATCCGGTGGTGGTGATGCCGGACGCGGACATGGAGATGACGACGCGGATTCTCGCCGATTCGGCGTTTGGCTGCGCGGGGCAGCGCTGCCTGGCGGCGTCGGTGGCGATACCGGTGGGCGAAGCGCGGGCCAGCTTCACCGAGCGGATTGCCGCCGCGGCGAAGAATCGCAAGACCGGCTATGGCGCGCTGCCTGGAATCGAGATGGGCCCGGTGATTTCGGCCGAGAGCAAGGCGCGGATCGAGGGATTGATCGCCAAAGGCGAGCAGGCCGGTGCGCGCATGGTCGTGGATGGGCGCGGGAAGAAGGTTGAGGGCTTCGAGGACGGATACTTTGTCTTCCCCACGGTGCTCGACGACGTGCCGCCGGATTCGGAGACGGCGCGGACGGAAATCTTCGGGCCGGTGCTGAGCCTCATACCAGCGCGGACGATCGAGGAGGCGATCGCGCTGGTGAACGGGCGAAGTTACGGGAATATGGCGTGCATCTTCACCACCGACGGCGCGAACGCGCGGCGCTTCCGCTACGAGGTGAACGCGGGCAACGTGGGAATCAACGTGGGCGTGGCGGCGCCGATGTCAACCTTCCCGTTCAGCGGATGGGGAGACAGCTTCTTCGGCGATCTGCACGGGCAGGCGCAGCACGCGGTGGAGTTCTTCACGCAGACCAAGGTTGTGGTGGAGCGGTGGCCGAAGGAGTGGAGCCGCAAGTTCTAGCTGTCAGCTTTCAGCTCTCAGCTTTCAGCTCGTGCGTGGACGAGCCAATCATGTTAGCTCCCGCAGGAAGAAGCTGAGGGCTGAAAGCTGAGGGCTGAGAGCTTGTATTAAGTAAGGAGCAACTATGAAAGAACTGTTGGTGGGGAACGCGCCGTGTTCGTGGGGCACGCTGGAGCATCAGGATCAGAGCAAGGCGATTCCGTTCCACCAGATGCTGGACGAACTGGTGGAGACGGGCTACACGGGAACGGAGCTGGGCGACTGGGGCTACATGCCGACCGACCCCGTCGAGTTGAGCGAGGAACTGTCGAAGCGGAACAACGTGGAGATGCTGGGCGCGTATGTGCCCGTGGCGCTCAAGAACCCCGCGGCGCACGCGGCAGGCGTGATCGCAGCGGTGCGGACGGCAAAGCTGATCGCCGCCGTGGCGACCACGCAGTCGCCGTACGTGGTTTTGGCCGACGACGCGGGCACCGATCCCGTGCGCACCAAGGTGGCTGGGCGCGTCACGGCGAAGGAGGGATTGAGCAGGGACGAGTGGAAGACCTTCGCCAGCGGCGCGGACCGGATTGCGCTCGAGGTCTTCGAGGAGACCGGGCTGCGCACGGTGTTCCATCACCACTGCGCGGGCTTCGTGGAGACCCCGGACGAGATCGCGACGCTGCTCGACATGACCAGCCCCGAGCGCCTGGGACTGGTCTTCGACGCCGGGCACTACGTCCACGGGACAGGCACGGAGAACGGCGACCTGACGCCTGCGCTCAATCGCTTCAAGGAGCGCATCTGGTACATCCACATGAAGGATCTGGACCCGGACTTTGCGCGCCGCAGCCGCGAGGAGGGTTGGGATTACTTCACGGCGATGCGGAACGGCCTGTACCCCGAGCTGGGCAAGGGATGCATCGACTTCCCTGCCCTGTTGCGCTGGCTCGCTGCGCGGAACTATAAGGGATACGTTCTCGTCGAACAGGACATTCTGCCCGGAATGGGAACGCCTAAGGAGAGCGCGGCGCGGAGCCGTGCGTATCTGAAGTCGATTGAGTCGAATTTTGCGTAAGGACAGCTATCAGCTCTCAGCTTTCAGCCGTCAGCTTCTTTTTGCGGAGACCGAGACGGTCGTTTGAAGCGCGACAAGCTGAAGGCTGAAAGCTGAAAGCTGTAAGCTGCCTTTCGAGGGACACCATGAGTAGCAAGAAACTACATTTCGGAATTATTGGGGCGGGACGGATCGGGAAGGTCCATGCGGAGACGCTGGCCTTCCGCTTGCCGGAGGCTGAGATCGTTTCGGTCGCCGACGTAAGCGCCGAGGCGGCCCAGGCGCTGGCGGCGCGGTGCGGAATTCCCAAAGTGTTTGCGTCGGCGGCGGAAGTCATCGGCGACGCCGGCGTGGATGCGGTGCTGATCTGCTCGCCGACGGGGACCCACGCCGACCTGATCGTGCAGGCAGCGAAAGCGGGCAAGCACATCTTCTGCGAGAAGCCGATCGCATTCTCGCTCGCCAAGATCGACGAGGCGCTGGCGGCGGTGGAGAAGGCCGGAGTGAAACTGCAGATCGGATTCAACCGGCGCTTCGACTCGAATTTCGCGCGCGTACGCAAGGCGGTCGAGAGCGGCGAGATCGGACAGCCGCGGCTGCTTCAACTCATCAGCCGCGACCCCGCGCCTCCGCCCATCTCCTACATCAAATCGTCGGGCGGAATCTTTCTGGACATGACGATTCACGATTTCGATATGGCGCGATTCCTGATCGGCGACGAGGTCGAGGAGATCTACACGGCGGCGGGGGTGATGGTCGATCCCGCGATCGGCGAGGCCGGCGACGTGGACACGGCGATGATCCTGCTGCGCTTCCGCAACGGCGTCATTGGCGTCATCGACAACAGCCGCAAGGCGCCCTACGGCTACGACCAGCGCGCGGAGATCCTGGGCAGCGAAGGCAAGATCGCCACCGAGAACCGCTACGCGAACCAGGCCGTGGTGAGCGGCGGCAAGGCGATCTATACCGACCTGCCGATGAACTTCTTCATGGACCGCTACACGGAGAGCTTCGCTCTGGAGCTCGCGGCGTTCGCCGAGGCCGTGCTGGCCGGCAAGCCCACGCCGGTGACGGGCATCGACGGGCGCATTCCCGTGGTGATGGCGCTGGCCGCGCGCAAGTCGTACGACGAGCACCGGCCGGTGAAGCTGGCGGAGGTGTCGGCGTGACGCGTTTGAGATTAACGGCGATCCTGACCGACGTGCATCTCTGGGTGCCGGTGGTTGTGCTCGTTCTGGGAACCACGTTGCTGATGATGCTGAGGTGAACCGATGAGCAACACGACGGCCGCCGCGCCCGCGCGGGCGGCAATGCGGTCGGGGATTTCACTGCACAAACTGGGCGTGATCTGCGGACTGTCGGCGGCATTCTGGCTGGGCTCGGCGGAGGCGCCGACGAAGCTCGTGAACGCGGGCTTCTCTCCGTTCCTGCTTTCCATGGGCATGGTGATGGGCGCGTTCGTGGCGCGCTGGACGATTCCGACGATGCTAAAGGGCACGGGGTTCGTCTTCCGCGACCTGATCGAGAAGCCGCACCTTGTGGTGTGGGCGCTGGTGGGCGGGATGCTTTGGGCCGTAGCCAACACGCTGACCATCTTCGGCGTGCGCAATGTGGGCCTGGCGATCGCGTTTCCGCTGTGGAACACGAACAGCCTGGTCGGGCTCTTCTGGGGCTGCCTGCTCTTCAAGGAGCTGCGCGGCTCGCGGGCGAAAGACTGGGCCAAGGTGATCGGCGGCGCGGGGGCGATCGTGTTCGGGGCGGCGATTCTGGCCGTGGCCACGGCGCAGCAGAATGCCGGCACGCCGGGCAAGGCCGCCATCGGCATCATCGCGGCGCTGGGCGCGGGGGTTCTGCTGGGCACCATGTACATTCCCTATCGCAAGGCCTACATCAGCGGCATGAACCCGCTCTCGTTCGTGACGGTTTTCACCTTCGGCGAGCTGGCCACGGTCTTCATCCTGGGCCTGATCTTCTACGGCGGCGCGGGCCCACTGGTCGCCGAGCTGAATCGCGCGCGGCCCATGCTGTTCTGGCCGTTCGTCGGCGGCTTCTGCTGGGTGGTCGGCGACCTGTTCCAGCAGTACGCGGCGAAGTACATCGGCATCGGGCGCGGGATTCCGCTCTCGAATACGAACCAGTTGTGGGGACTGGCGTGGGGCGCGCTGGTGTTCGGCGAGTTCGCGGGAATGACGACGGGCGGGAGGATGGAGATTCTTATTGGGTCGTGCATTATGATCGCGGGCGCGGTATCGATCAGCCTGGCCGCGCCGCCGCCCTCGGAGATGGAGAACTGGCGCGCGGCGATGCATCGCGAGTGCACGCGCTACGGGCTGGACAAGGAGAACGTGGCCGCAGTCGTCGCAGGCGACGATCCGCTGGCCGATCGCAAGCACCCGCGCCGCTGGTGGGAGGTGCTGATCGTCTGCACCGCCAGCGGCATCTTCCTGTGGCTGGCGCTGGGCACGCAGGCGCAACACCTCGCCGTGAACTTCCCCTGGATGATCGTGCTGATCGTGGGCACGTTCATTCCGCTGGGGGTATGCGGAACGCTGCTGTGGAGAAGGACGCGGTTCTCGTAAGCGCCGGGCTCAGAGAGGAAATTGCGCGGGATCGTCGCGCCAGGGATTGAAAACCACCGCTCCGCTGTGGGCTACGTGCGCCACATTCCGCGTGGCGAGATAAAGGCCGTGCTCCATGGCCGTGGCTGCCATCAGCGCGCCGACGACCGAGGGCGAATGAGCCGTCAGGCGCTTCACTTCCCCGCTGATTGCGCCCCAGCGAAGCGCGATGGCATCGGACACGGGGAAGATCCGGCCGGAGAAGCGCGATTCCAGGGCAATCACCGCCCGTTGCAGGCGCGGACGGCTTCTGTCGCCTGGTGGCAGGTTGTGAATTCCCTTGTAGTATTCGGCGATGACGAGCACGCTCAGGAACAATCTGTTTTCCGGTTGAGAGCCGATCCATTTGACCACCTTGGGGTCCGGCCTGGCGCCGCTCACTTCGGAGATGACGTTTGTGTCGAGCAGCCAGCCGTTCACAGCTCGATTTCCCTTCCGGTGTCGGGTTCACGCTCGATGTCGAGTTTCTGTAAGTCGAGGCTTTGCAGGAATCGAACCAGACAATCCCGGCCCTTCGAGTTGGGCAGGAGCTGCCGGTATTCCTCCGGAGCGAGAATCACGGCGGCCTCCCTGCCGCGCACCGTGACCAGTTGTGGACCCCTGGTTCCCGCCCGGCGCACGACTTCGCTGAACCTCGCCTTGGCATCCTCAAGTTTCCACCGTTCCATGGCAACGGCGGCGGGAGAGGATTTGGCGGAGTTCCTGGCGCGCCGGGTCAAAGGAGTTCGAGTTGCTAAAGGCTCCGCTGTTCGCATGGCTGAGGGCTCCCAACCCGATCTGACTATCTGACTAGATGATACGCGGATTCCGCCGATTTCTCCATGGGAAAGCGCCGGCGCGATCGCACCCGGCCCGGGAGCGCGCGAGAGCGCGTGCCAAACCAGTAACAAGTCTTTGATAATCAGCCTGTTATACTCGGCTGGACGGTAGGAACTTGACGGTGAACCTTGTCACATCGGGAACAGGTTGCCGAAGAATAGAATAACGGTGGTGCGAGAACGCTGTAGTGTGTCCTTAAGGCCCGGTGTGCCGGGCCTTCGCAATGTATTTCAGGTGTGGGAATGGCAACTCAGGAAGAAACTATAAAGATCAAGAAAAGCGCAGATAAGATCGGCGAGCTGGCGGCGAAACGCGCGCAACTGGAGCTCGGCGGGGGCAAGGACCGCATCGAGCGCCAACATGCTTCGGGCAAGCTCTCGGCGCGGGAGCGCGTGGAAAAGCTGGCGGACAAGGGCAGCTTCGATGAGATTGGGCTGTTTTGCCGGCACCGGGCCACGTATTTCGGGATGGCGGAGAAGGAATTGCCCGCCGACGGCGTGCTGACGGGATGCGCAACCGTCGATGGGCGGCTGGTGCACCTGGCCAGCCAGGATTTCACGGTGGCGGGCGGAGCCGCGGGCGAGACGCACTGCAACAAGGTGGCCGACATGATGGCCATGAGCCTGAAGACCGGCAGCCCGTTCGTCTTCATCAACGACTCGGGCGGCGCGCGGGTGCAGGAAGGAATCGACAGCCTGGCCGGATACGCGCGGGTCTTCTATCACAACGTGATGCTCTCCGGGACGGTGCCGCAGATTGCCATGATCTGCGGGCCCTGCGCGGGGGGCGCGGCATACAGCCCGGCGCTGACGGACTTCGTGATCCAGACCGAGCGCGCGCGGATGTTCATCACCGGGCCGCAGGTCATCAAGCAGGTGACCGGCGAAGAGGTGAGCGCCGAGGAGCTGGGCGGGCCGCGGTCGCAGATGCACTACTCGGGCGTCGTACACCTGATTGCGCACGACGACGACGAGGCGATCGAGTTGTGCCGCCGCCTGCTGAGCTTTTTGCCGTCGAACAATCTCGAGGATCCGCCGCGGGCGCCGTTCAACGGCAAGCTGCGCGCCGACTCCTCGATGAACGACGTGGTCCCCGTGGACCCCAAGGTGGCCTACGACGTGCGCGACGTGGTTGTGCGCGTGGTGGACAACGGAGATTTCTTCGAGATCCAGCCCGGGTTCGCCGAGAACATCGTGATCGGGTTCGGACGCCTGCAGGGGCGGACGGTGGGAATCGTCGCCAACCAGCCGTGGGTGCTGTCCGGCGCGCTGGACATCAACGCCTCGGACAAGTCGGCGCGTTTTGTGCGCTTCTGCAACGCGTTCAACATTCCGCTGCTGACCTTTGTGGATGTGCCGGGATTTCTGCCCGGCGTGGAGCAGGAGCGCGGGGGAATCATCCGCCACGGCGCCAAGCTGCTGTTCGCCTACTCGGCGGCCACGGTGCCGAAGATCACGGTGGTGCTCCGAAAAGCGTACGGGGGCGCGTACATCGCCATGTGCTCGAGAGGACTGGGCGCGGACCGCGTGGTGGCCTGGCCCACGGCGGAGATCGCCGTGATGGGCGCCGAGGGCGCGGCGGAGATCGTCTTCCGCAAGGAGATCGATGCCGCCGAGGACCAGGCGGCACGGCGCGAGCAACTGGTGAACGAGTATCGCGATACGTTTTCGAACCCCTATGTAGCGGCGGGACGAAGGCTGGTGGATGACATCATCGAGCCCGCGGAAACGCGCAGGTACCTGGCGCGGGCGCTGGAGGCGCTGCACAGCAAGCGCGAGCTGCGGCCGCAGAAGAAGCATGGACTGATTCCGCTGTGAGAAGCCGCCCCGGCGGCGAGGATTCGGCGCAGGGGACCCCGGGAGGAAACAAGACGTGAAGCCGCGTTTGAGAACTGTGGCCATAACGGCGCTGTTGGGAGCGGGTGGCGTGGCGATCTGTGCCGCGCTGGCGCGCGCCATCAAGCAGGTGAGTCAGGAGCGGGAGCGGGCGAGCGACCGGAAGGTCAGGGAACTCTCCGCGGCGGTAAAGAAGCTTAAGGCGCGGGAAGCGGAGATGGCCCGGCAACTCGCGGCACGAGAACGGCAATCTGCGGCGGCGAGAGAACAGCGGCCCGCGATTGCGCGGGAACAGGAGGCTGCGGCCTCACGCGAACACGCGGCGGCCGAAGCGCGCGAACGTGAAGCCGCGGAGGCGCGCGAGCGGGAAGCGATCGAGGCGCGGGACCGAGAGTTGGCAGCAGCGCGGGAACGCCAGGCTGCCGAGGCACGGGAGCGGGAGTTAGTCGTAGCGCGGGAGCGTGAAGCTGCCGAAGCGCGCGAACGGGAAGAAGCGGCCGCACGGGAGCGTGAAGCCGCCGAAGCGCGCGAACGGGAAGAAGCTGCGGCACGGGAGCGCGAAGCTGCCGAAGCGCGCGAGCGGGCGGAAGCAGCAGCGCGGGAGCGCGAAGCCGCCGAGGCACGCGAACGAGAAGCAGCAGCGGCACGAGAGCGCGAGGCTGCCGAGGCACGCGAGCGGGCGGAAGCAGCAGCGCGGGAACAGTGGATTCAAGCTCCGCAGCAGCCCGCTGTAGCTGAAACGGTCGCGGCGCCGGAGGCGCATCAGACTTTGCCCGGCATGTTGCCTCCAGTGTGGGAACAGTTTGCTGAGGCGGCACAAGCTACGATCGCCGCGGAGACGGTGAAAGCGACGGAAGAGCACCAGGCTCCAGTTGCGGAGCAGCCGCCGGCAGCGGAGACAGTGACCGCGGAAAAAGCGGAACACGCTGAAGTTGCGGAGCCGCCCGCCGTGGCCGAGATGCCGGCCGCTTTTGAGGCACGACCGGCGGAGTCCGATTGGCCATCGCCGGCGCGGGCGCAGTGGGTCGAGGTTTCCGAACCGCTCGCGGCGGAGACTTCGGAAACCGCGCCGGAGACGCAACCCACGGATCACAGATGGTTGGGGTCGTCGTGGGAGCGGCCCGAGGTTCCGCCTCCGGCCCCGTTCTCCGAGACAACGCAGGTTCCTGAGTCGCGGCAAGGTGAGCAGGCCTGGACGCCGGCTCCGTGGGAGCGGGATGTGTTTTCGCGGCCGTCCGCTCCTCCTCCACCGCCGGCGCTCGAACCGCACGAAGCGGAGCTCAACCGGCTCGTGGCCTCGTGGCGGGAAGAGGCTGAGGTGCTGAAGCGCTCCGGCGCGGCCCCTCAGCCGCAACCGGCGGAGCCTGCCTGGACCCCGGCTCCCTGGGAGCGCGATGTGCTTTCTCCGCGGCCCGCGGCGGTCCCCGCCGAGCCGGCTTCGCAGGAGGAACCGATCAAGCCCGAAGTCGCGGCCGCGCTCACCGCGGCTGCAACGGCGTTCCTGAACAAAAGTGCGCGCATCAGTTCCGTGACTCCGGTGCCGGAGCACGATCGCGTCGAGCCATGGACACAGCAGGGGCGCGTGCTCATGCTGAACTCACACAACTTCCGCCCAAAACGGTAGGCGCGAAGAAAGCAAGGAAAGGAGACGGCACTTGAAGCTTCTGATCAGGATCGATGGAAAGGCTTACGAGGCCGAAGTCGAGATTCTCGAAGACGAGGGGAGCGCACAGCCTCAGGACAGCGAGCCGAACGCAGCGCCGCACCCGGCGTCGCATGCGGTGTCGCACGTTCCCGCAGGCGGCTACACGCCCAGCCGCGGAAGCATGTGGGACAGCGGCGGGAAGGTGTGCCACAGCCCTGTGACCGGACTCGTGATCAGGGTAAACGTGCGTCCCGGACAGACGCTGCAACCGGGCGAACTGATCCTGGTGCTGGAAGCCATGAAGATGGAGACCAACGTGACGGCGCCACGCGAGGGCACGATCAAGGAAGTGCGCGTGGCGCAGGGCGATTCGGTGAAGATCGGCGACGTGCTGGTTGAGTTTCAGTGAGCGTTTGCGCGCCGGAGTTGCACAAGAACGAACCCCAAGGGCCGAGAGGAGTGTTGTGCAAGAGGAGTTGAAGGAAGTTCCGGGCGTCAAGTTCGTCGACCACGTGGCGATCGCCGTAAAGCAGGGCGAACTTGACGGCCAGGTCAAGGCTTTTGAGTTGCTGGGCTTCAAAGAGATTCATCGCGAAGAGGTGCTCGGTGCGGACCAGGTGCGCGAGGCGCTGCTGCGGATTGGCGATGGGCCCAATCTGATCCAGTTGCTTGAGCCGTTGACGGCCGATTCGCCGGTGCAGAAGCTGATCGACAGGAACAACGGACGCGGCGGTCTGGCGCACGTGGCGTTCCGCGTGGAGAGCGCGCGGCGGGCCTTCGATGCAATGAAGGCCGCCGGATTCAACCTGATCGACGCGGCGCCGCGCAAGGGCTCGCGGGGAACCACGGTTTTCTTCGTACATCCGAAGTCGAGAGCCGAGGGGGCATTCGGATTCCTCATCGAGATTGTCGAGGACCCAAAGGGCAACTGAGAAAAGATGGCAACTGAGCATTTGCTTGAGGAGTTTCCCCCGGTCAGCACCGCGGAGTGGGAAGCGGCGATCGCGCGGGACCTGAAGGGCGCCGACTACGACAAGAAGCTGATCTGGCGCGCCTGCGACCTGGCGGTCAAGCCGTACTACCGCGCAGCGGACCTGGAGGGCCTGGCATGCCTGGACGCGGCGCCCGGTGAGTTCCCTTTTCGTCGCGGCGCGCGCGCGGCGGGCGACTGGCGGATTCGGGAGGAGATCGAAGCCGCGGATGCAGCGGCGGCGAATCGCGCGGCGCGCCAAGCCGTTGCGGCAGGCACAGAGGAGATTGCGTTCGCCAATCTCCAGGTTCAGAACAGCGCCGAGCACCGCGTGCTCATCGAGAACCTCGACGGGATTGCGATCCATCTCGCCCGCGCGAACGAGCGGACCATCCGGCTGCTTCTGGAGCGGCTGAGGATGAAGCCTCGGACCGCGGAGATCTCGACCGGCTGCGATGCTCTGGAGAGTATCGAGTTCGCGGCGGAGATCGTTGCCGCCGCGCCGCCGGGATTCGTGCCGTTCACAATTCACGGGGAGGGATTCGACGATGCCGGAGCGACCGCCGCCCAGGAGATCGGATTCGCGCTGGCCGCCGGAATCGATTTCCTCGCCGCTGCCGAGGAGTGCGGGGCTGAAATCGGCCGCGCGGCGGCGGCAATCGAGTTTTCCCTCGCCGTCGGCGCGAACTTTTTCTTCCAGATTGCGAAGCTCCGGGCGTTTCGAACGCTGTGGGCGCGCGCGGTGGAGAGCTTTGGCGGCGCGCCGGATACATGCAAGGCGCAGATCGCCGCCCGCACGACGCGATGGAACAAGACCGTCTACGATCCCCACGTCAACATTCTGCGCGCGACGACCGAGGCGATGGCCGCGGCGCTGGGCGGCGCGGATTCGGTGACGGTGACGCCGTTCGACGCCTGCTACGAGCAGCCCGGCGACGCGAGCCGGCGGCTGGCGCGGAACACGCAACTGCTGCTGAAGCACGAAGCGAGCCTGGGGCGCGTGGCCGACGCCAGCGGCGGATCGTATCTGCTGGAGTCGCTGACCGATCTGGTGGCTGGCGAAGGCTGGAAGCGAATGCAGGAGATCGAGGCGCGCGGCGGCTTCCGCAAGGCGCAAGCCGATGGAACGATCGCGCGGGCGCTGGAGCAGTCGAGGGCGGCGCGAGAGAAAGCCGCGGCATCGCGGCGTCGCGTGTTCGTGGGAACGAATCAGTTCGCCGATCCGGCCGAGCGCGCGCTGGATCGCGTCGACAGCGAGCGGATCGGCGCCGGGCGGCGCGGCGCGCGCCTCTACGAGGAATTGCGCCTGCGCACCGAGCGTCACGTCGCCGCGGGCGGCGGCAAGCCGCGCGTGCTGCTGGCGGAGATCGGCGACGCCAAGATGCGCATGGCGCGGTCGAACTTCGCCGCGGACTTCTTCGCCTGTGCCGGATTCGAAACTATCGCGCGGCGGTTCAAGAAGGCCGCGGAGATTGCCGCCGCGGATGGCGACCTGATCGCGCTCTGCAGCTCCGACGAGGAGTATGCGGATCAGGCTGCAGAGTTGATGCCCGCGTTGAAGGCAATAGGCCGGTCGACGCCGGTGATCGTGGCCGGGAATCCGGAGAGCGCCGGGCAATTGACGGCGGCCGGAATTGCGGACTTTGTGCACTGGCGCTCGAATCCGGTGGAAGTGCTGACGAAGTGGCAGGAGAGATTGGGGATTAAGAGCTGACGATGCGGCCAGACTTTTCAAAGATCGACTGGAAGCCCACGGCAGCGGAGACGAAAGGACGCCCGGCCGATATGGGGCTTTCGCCCGAGCACATCGCGCTGAAGAGCTATTACACGCGCGAGGACCTGACGGGGCTCGAACATCTGGAGTACGCGGCTGGAATTCCGCCTTATCTGCGCGGGCCGCACACGACGATGTACGCGACGCGCCCGTGGACTATCCGGCAATACGCGGGCTTCTCGACGGCCGAGGAGTCGAACGCGTTTTACCGCCGCAACCTGGCTGCAGGGCAGCGCGGACTCTCCGTGGCCTTCGATCTGGCGACGCACCGCGGCTACGATTCCGATCACGAGCGCGTGGCGGGCGACGTGGGCAAAGCCGGCGTGGCCATCGATTCCGTCCTCGACATGAAGATTCTGTTCCACCGAATCCCGCTGGGGCAGATGTCGGTGTCGATGACCATGAACGGCGCGGTGCTGCCGATCATGGCGTTCTACATTGTCGCGGCAGAAGAGCAGGGCGTGAAGGCGGAGCTTCTGAGCGGGACCATTCAGAACGACATTCTGAAAGAATTCATGGTCCGCAACACCTACATCTATCCGCCCGCGGGATCGATGCGCATCATCGGCGACATCTTCCGCTACTGCTCGGAGAAGATACCGAAGTTCAACTGCATCAGCGTGAGCGGCTACCACATGCAGGAGGCGGGCGCCACCGCGGACATCGAGCTGGCGTACACGCTGGCCGACGGCCTGGAATACTTGCGCACCGGAGTCAACGCCGGACTCGATGTGGACGAGTTTGCGCCCCGGATTTCGTTCTTCTGGGGCGTGGGCATGAACCACTTCATGGAGATCGCCAAGATGCGCGCCGGGCGTCTGCTGTGGGCGAAGCTGGTGGCCGGCTTCGGCGCCAAGAATCCCAAGTCGCTGGCGCTGCGCGCGCACTCGCAGACCTCGGGCTGGAGCCTGACCGCACAGGACCCCTACAACAACGTGGTGCGCACCTGCGTCGAGGCGCTGGCCGCGGCCTTCGGCGGCACGCAGTCGCTGCACACCAACGCGCTCGACGAGGCGCTGGCGCTGCCCACGGACTTCTCGGCGCGCATCGCGCGCAACACGCAGATCTACCTGCAGCAGGAAACCGGCATCGTGCACGAGGTCGATCCGTGGGCGGGATCGTACTACGTGGAACGCCTGACCCACGAACTGATGCACGACGCGTGGGAACTGATCCAGGAGATCGAGAGCCTGGGCGGCATGACCAAGGCGATCGAGACCGGGCTGCCGAAGATGCGAATTGAAGAGGCGGCGGCTCGCCGGCAGGCGGGCATCGACTCCGGGCGCGACGTGATCGTGGGCGTGAACGCGTATCCCGCGCCCGAGGAGCCGGAGATTCCCGTGCTCGACATCGACAACGACGCCGTGCGCCGGGCGCAGATTGCGCGGTTGGAGCATTTGAAGCGCGAGCGCGACGCGAACGCGGTGGAAGACGCGCTCAGGCGGCTGGAGCAGTGCGCCAGGACCGGCGAAGGAAACTTGCTGGAGTTCGCGGTGGACGCGGCGCGGAAGCGCGCCACGCTGGGCGAAATCTCGATGGCGCTCGAGAAGGTGTGGGGCCGATACGAGGCGGCGACGCGGACGATCTCCGGCGTGTACTCGGCCGAGAGCGCGGGCGGAGCGGAGTTCAAGAAGGCGCATCGGATGGTCGAGGAGTTCGAGCGCGAAGAGGGACGGCGGCCGCGGATTCTGGTTGCCAAGATGGGCCAGGACGGCCACGACCGTGGCGCGAAGGTGATTGCGACGGCCTTCGCGGATATCGGCTTCGACGTCGACATGGGGCCGCTGTTCCAGACGCCGAGCGAAGTGGCGCGGTTCGCCATGGATAGCGACGTGCATGTGGTGGGCGTGTCGAGCCTGGCCGCGGGGCACAGGACGCTGGTGCCGCAACTGATCCAGGAGCTGCGCGCGCTGAGCCGCGACGACATTCTGGTCGTGGTCGGCGGCGTGATTCCCCCGCAAGACTACCAATTCCTGTACGATGCGGGTGTGGCCGGGATCTTCGGGCCGGGAACGGTGATTCCCGTGGCGGCTCAGAAGATTCTCCGGCTGCTAAGCGCCGCAGTTACGGGCTGAAAACGCCAGATGGGTGGACGCGATGAAGAGCGCGCTGCATGAACGGCCGGGATGCGGAGCGCCCGAGGCGCCGCGCGTAACCAGCCGGCGCAAGGCGCTCTCGCGCGAGGAATACCTCGACGGCATCCTGCGCGGCGACCGCATCGTGCTGGCGCGCGCCGTCACGCTGATCGAAAGCGCGCGCGAAGCCGATCGCGAGCTCGCCGAGCAGATCGTCGAAGATTGCCTGCCGCACTGCGGAAACTCGATTCGCGTGGGCATCACCGGCGTGCCCGGTGCGGGCAAGAGCACCTTGATCGAAGCGCTCGGCCGCTACGTGATCGCGGAGCAGAAGCAGAAGATCGCCGTGCTGGCGATCGATCCCAGCAGCCAGATCTCCGGCGGCAGCATCCTCGGCGACAAGACGCGCATGACGACGCTGGCGGCGAGCGAGATGGCGTTTATTCGGCCGTCGCCTTCGCGCGGAATTGCCGGCGGCGTGGCGCAGCACACGCGCGAGGCGATGCTGCTGTGCGAAGCGGCCGGATACCGGAACATCCTGGTGGAGACCATCGGAGTCGGGCAGACGGAGACCGCAGTGCACGAGATGGTGGACTTCTTTCTGCTGATCACGCTGGCCGGCGCGGGCGACGAACTGCAAGGCATCAAGCGTGGCGTGATGGAACTGGCCGACCTGGTCGCCGTAAACAAGGCCGACGGCGAGAATGCCGTTGCCGCGGAGCGAGCGCGCGCCGAGGCGCAGAATGCGCTGCACTTCTTTCCTGCGGCGGAGACGGGCTGGACGCCGTGCGCGATCACCTGCTCGGCGCTGACGGGCGCCGGAATCCGCGAGCTGTGGGCGTGCGTGCTGGAGTATGTGGCGCTGACCAAAAGCAACGGATGGTTCAACCGCATACGCCGCGCCCAGCAGAAACGATGGATGCACGAGATGATCGAACAGGCGCTGCAGCAGCGCTTTGCCGCGCACCCGGCGGTGCGGCACAGCATTGAGGCGCTGGAGCGTGACGTGGCCGAAGGCCGGACAACCTCGTTCCGCGCGGCGCGCATGTTGCTGGAAATGTACTCGCGGTCAATCGCTGAGTGATCGGCTGGCGCCCGCTTACGGAATACGCGCGGCGAGCGTAGCTGCCTGCGCCGCGGCTTCCTGCGGAGTCGGCAGGTTGACGAAGCCCGCGATCACGCGGCCCTTGCGGAAGATGCAGAGGCCGCCCAGATACTGCGCCGTGGCCTGGAATGCATCGTCGCCCGCTTGCGCCGCTACGGCTCCGTCGAACCGCGCGTGAAGAGCCTTGAGCGTGAGCGCCGCTGCGTCCGGCGTCTCTCCTAGGACGACAAACGCCTGCCCCTTCGCGTATTTGGCCACGTAGCCGCGCTTGAGCTCGCGCAGGCCCAGAACGCTCTCGGGAACCATGCGGACAGGCTCGACGTTGCCCGGCGGAAACCAGCGCAACTGCGCCGGCGGCGCAACGCTGCCTTCGAGGCGCATCTCCAGCGCGGAGGCGAAGGCGCGCATCGTGGCGGAGTCGTCGGCGGTCGTGTCGGCCGCGGTCTCGACGATTTCGACGTAGTACTTGCCCTTGGCAAAGAGTGCGCTCTGCATCTGCACCTGGCCGCCCATGCCGATCTGCGTTGTCGGCCGCGTCGGGTCAAGGTTCGCGGCGAAGATGCCGTAGGCCTCGTCGGCGCCGGTCATCTCCGAAACATCGATCGCGATCGTGCTCGCGCCCGACTTGCAGTCGATCGAGTTCATACGGATGAAGCCGAAGATGAGGTATCCTTCGGCGCCGCCGTCCTTGTAGTCGAAGAGATTCCCGGAGTCGTATTGCCGCTTTGCGCTCGTTTGCTCCCAGCCGGGGACGAGCTGGCAGTTGAGAAAGTCCTGCGCGGCGGCGGAGCCGGCCGCGAAGACAAGCGCGAACAACAATGCGGCGCGCTTCACGCGAAGAGCTCCTGGGCGCGGGCCATGCGCCGGGCAACCGCCACGCCATGCGGGCACTCGACGGTGCATGAGGCGCAATCGGCGCAGCGAGCGTCGCGCGCAACCGCGAGCTCCAGATAGCGCTCTCGGCCGAGCGCGAACTGGCCGTAGCTCTCGGCGTAGGTGAGGCAGCGGAGAACGTCGGCGACGGGAAGGCCCTGCCTGCAGGCGCCCTCGCACCGGCCGCACATGCGGCAGTAGAGCGGGTGAATCCGTTCGAGGTGCGCGGCGAGGACCTTGGCATCGGCCGGCGAGTAGGCTTGCGCCATGGCCTTCAGGTTCTCGTCCAACTGGTCCATGCCGGTGATGCTGGGGATGGTGGTGGCGACGCTGGGATTCTTCACGACCCACTTAAGCGCGGCCAGCATGGCGCCCGGCTGAGCAAGCTTGCCGGCAAGCGGATCGCCGGGCCCGTGGCTCCGCGTTCCGCCGGCCATCACCTTCATGGCGACCACGCCGAGCCCCGCTTTGGCGGCGGCCTCGACCGCCTCGTTCATCGCCGCGTCCATCGTGAAGTTGTAAGCCGCGAGGACGACGTCGAAGGCGCCCTTCTCGACCATCCAAGGGATGAGCTGCGGCTGGTTGCTGTGCGTGCTCACGCCCGTGAACCGCACCTTGCCCTGCTGCTTGGCGAGATGCTGGACCTCGATGTGCTCGTCGGGAATGTCGCCCGGGCCGCTGCGGCCGTGCAGATACCAGATGTCGATGTAATCGGTGTTGAGCTCCTTCAGGCTCTCTTCGAGATGCTCGATCATCGTGGCCTTGTCGGGCGCGTGGGTCTTGGTGGAGACGACGACCTGCTTGCGCTTGGCGCCCAGCGCCGCGCCCACCATGCGCTCGTTGTTGCCGTGCTGGTAGCCGCGGGCGGTGTCGAAGTAGTTCACGCCGAGGTCCGCGGCGCGTTGAATGACGCTGGGGTCCGACGTGATCATGCAGCCGAATCCGACCGTGGTGACCCTGAGGCCGGTGCGGCCGAGGGTTCGGTAGTTCAGCTTGACGCCGGCGCCGGCGGGAGCGGCATCGTCCGGCCGGTTCAGGAAGTTGATGGCGGGCGTGGCCTTGGCCAGGGGAGCGAGCAGGCCGGCGGAGAGGCCGGCGGAGAGGAAACCACGGCGGGAGGTTCTGGACGGCATGAAGACACCTCGATTTTATCCGGGGTCATCGTACCGGCCCCCCGGGCCGAGCGATAGGACGGGGATCACACGATGGCGGTCAGGGAACAGCGGTCAATTCATGATCGCTTCAAGTTCGACTGGAGCGGGTTTGCGGAACGTGATCGCGTATAGATTCCCCTCTTTTAGCAGCGCGATCTTCGTTTCTTTCATCTCCGCAGGCACCAGCTTGATCGGCGCACTCACTTCTTCCTTCCGGCCCCGGTAAAGACTTCCCGGCATCTTCTCATAGACTTCCTTGACGTGCTTTTCCGTCTCGTCGGCGATCAGCAGTTGGCCGCCCGGCTTGCACACGCGGATCATCTCGCGAATGGCGCCGGCGCGGTCGGTGAAGAAATTGATGCCGCCCACGTGAAAGACCACGTCGAAGCTCTCATCGGCGAACGGCAGGCGTTCGGCGTTGCCCAGGACGAGGTCCGCAGTGATCTTCCAGCGGCGCAGGTTGGCGTTGCAGTTGACCAGCATCTCCGGCGAAAGATCGAGTCCGGTCAGTTTGGCTTCGCAGGGCAAGTACTGAAGGTTGAGGCCGGTTCCGACGGAGGTTTCGAGGACCGTTTCGCCGGGCTGGACGTCGAGCAGGCGCATGTAGCAGAGGAAATACGAATCGCGATCGACGCCCTTGAGCGCACAGAAGACGCGCTGGGTGTCATCGTAAAAGCCGCCGATGGCCTCGTAGAGCTGATGGTACTTGCCGTTGTCTCCGGCAAAGTCTTCCTTCCGAAGGAAGTTGGGAACGCCGTTGCGGATCGAGAAGCGCTCACCGGAGACGCTGACGAGATCCTCGCGGCTTCGCTCGACGACGATCGTGAGCGCTTCGCCAGTGTAAGGGCTCCGCAGACGTGCGACTGCCTCCGGCCGTTGCACCCAGGGTCGAAGCTCATCCACGCTCGCGAGCGCCCAGAGATCGAGCGCTAGAAAGCCGATGAAGCCGGCCCAGGCGCCGGCGCCGGTGATCGGGAGGGCGTTTGCGGCGCCAGTGAATTGAACGGCCAAATCGATCCCCAGAGCGGCGAAGAACGCCGCGCCAACGACAAGAGGACGAAACTCCTCGCGCCACATCCAGACAACAATCGCCGCTAGCCAGTAGAGGAGGATCTGCGCGCCGGATGAGGGCAGATCGACCTTGAGATGCACTTGCTGTGTGAATGCCAGAATTGTCGGACCGGCCAACGGCAGCGAAAGCGTGGAGACCGGTCCCGGAAGGCGCGGACTGACGAGACGATAGAGCAAGAAAGGCAGGATCGAGAAAATCGCGGTAATGACCATCCAGCCAAGGGCCTTGGCCGCCCCGATCGGGTCGGCAAGCGGATTCAGCCGCCAGTGCCAAAGCAGCCCGAAGAAAAGAGAGAGGGCCATCATCCAGAGAAATCCGCGCATCGGCTTCTGCGTTCGCACGAACCATGCGCCCAGAATTACGCCGGTGCACGCGCCTACGGCCGGCACAAAAAAGCCGACGACAAAAGCCAGCGCGGCGATCCAAGCCGCAATCTGCAGCAACCGGCTGGTACGGACATCCTGCGACGAGTCTGACATCACGAGACCTCCCTCTTCCCTCATTCTTTCGGCCAAGTTTGAGACTGTTCTTCGGTGCGGGTTACGGTGGATGGGGATTCGGCTGCGGGTTCGCCGCCGGGGTGCATAACCTCTCTGGCGGGAGTTTCGATCACCCCCAGCTCGGCCAACGCGGAGTCGCACCAGTCGAGGGCCGCCTGGGTAAGAACGATCCCCAGGTTCAGCGTCAGCATCCAGTATCGCCGGTGCGGCTCCTGCCAAGCGTTCTTTTGAACGGCATTCTCGATTCCATGTAGCGTTTCAAGCATCAGGCGGTTCCGCCGCTGAACCTCCCGGATGTGGCCGATGGAGACCTGCGCGTCCGCTTCGCCGCCGAAAAACAGCTTGAGGAGGAACTCGTTCCGCGGCGGATCGTTCTGGAAGGGCAACCGCAGCCACTGGCGGAAGCAGACGCGGCCCCGCTCCGTCAGCGCATATTCCTGCCGCTTCTTTTTCGGCTTAGCCTCCGGCGATCTCTTCTCAACCAGCCCCTCGGCGTTCAGGCGGCGAAGGCTGGGATAGATCTGGCCGTAGCTCTCGCCCCAGAAGCTGCCCACGCTCTGCTCGATCCCCTTGCGGATCTCGTAGCCGGACTTGCTGTCACCGAGCGAGAGCATGCCGAGGATCACAAAGTCGGTTCTCTTGCCCTTCATATATCTTGAAGATACATCTGAAAGCTATATTTGTCAAGAGCGTCGATACTCTCTTCGATCGGGAGGGGTGAGCAGGACGGGAATCAAACAGAAAAATATAGACTTGCGGCCTTCTCGTCGCGGGTTTGGTGTGGGCAGCGCCGAAGGAGCGTCAGGCTGGTTGTCTCGTGCCGAGCAGCTCCGGCGCCGCCAGAACGAGATTGCCGACGACCTGCCCGCTTTCAAACAACGCGTTGGCCTTTGCCGCGTCGAGCAGCGGGAACTCGCCGCTGATGACGGGCCGGATCTTACCCTCCTCAAGCAGCCGGAACAGGATCGCCCAGTCTTCCAGGAACGGCTTGCGGTTGAAAAGCACGGCGCCCGCGCCATAGGCCTTGATCTTCCTGCCGTTGGGGAGCAGGTTGAGCACGAGGACTGTTCTCAGAAGGCGGAGCATCCCGCGAAAGCTTCCGGGATTGCTGTACTCCACGAACACGCCTCCACGGCGCAACAGCGGGAAGGCCCTGGAGATATAGTCGCCGCCCATGCCGTCGATAATGCAGTCGAGGCCGTCCGGCTCGGCGCGGCGGATCACATCCACAAAATCCTCGTTCCGATAGTCGATCGGGATAGCGCCGAATTGGGCGAGGATTGGGCGCTTGCCTCCGGAGGCGAGTCCGTACATCTTGAGACCGGCGAGCCGGCCGAGGTCGAGGAGCGCCGTACCGCATCCGCCGCTGGCGCCGATCAAGAGCACCTTGTCGCCAGCCTTGACCTTCGCGCGGCGGTGCAACACCTGGTATGCCGTCAGGTAGTTCAGAACCACCGGAGCGGCCTCGACTGGATGGAGAGATGGCGGAACGGGGACAAGCCGGCTTGCAGGAAGAAAAAGATACTCGCCGTAACCGCCGAACGAAGGCCATGCCGCAATCGTGGCCCCTGGGACGGCGTGCGCAACGCCCGGGCCAACCGCGTCGACGGCGCCCACAATGGCGCAGCCTGGCTCGTAAGGCACTTTAGGCGGGAACGGGCTGTGTCCGTTGCGGTTCTGCACGTCGGGCCCGCAAACAGGGCAAGCCAGGACTTTGACCCGGATCTCTTTGGCCTTAGGATCGCGCAGATCGCACTCCTCGATCCGCATGTTCTCCGGTGACCCTCGTTTCACGACGACAATGCGCTTGTACGTCATCGGCTCCATCGCAGCTCCCGATTCCCGGTGTGGATTTGCCTGGATTGTACTGCTCTAGGCCGTATTGCGCAGGCACTCGATCGTTTCATCCAGTGCCGCTTCCCACGGCGCGAGCTGGACGCCGAAACGCGCATTGAGCTTCGCATTCGAGAGGAGTGAGTTGCGCGGGCGGGCAGCCGGGGTGGGGTAGGCCGTTGTCGGGATGGGGGTGAGTTCAGGCGGCTTGATTGCGAGCTGGCCGGCGGCTCGGGCAAAGATGGCCTGGGCGAAACCGAACCACGAAACAGCGCCGGAGCAGGTCATGTGGTAGAGGCCGGTCCAGTCCCGCGGTGCGCCAAAGCGGCCGGCGAGAATGCCGGTGACGACGGCGTGCGTCGCGCGCGCGAGTTCGATCGACGTGGTCGGCGCGCCGACCTGGTCGTCGACGATGGAGAGCCGGTCGCGCTCGCGGCCCAGCCGCAGCATGGTGAGCAGGAAGTTGTTGCCATGGGGGCCGTAGACCCAACTGGTGCGGAAGATGACGTATTTGGCGCGGGAGTTCTGGATGGCTTGCTCACCGGCCAGCTTGCTCGCGCCGTAGACGTTGAGCGGCGCGGGCCGATCGTCTTCGGTCCATGGGCCTTGCTTCGCGCCGTCGAACACGTAATCGGTGGAGTAGTGGACGAGAAGCGCGTTGTGCTCGACTGCCTCTTCGGCGAGGACGCGGGGCGCGAGCGCGTTGATGGCATGGGCGGCGGCCAGGTCCGACTCGGCACGGTCGACGGCGGTGTAGGCGGCGGCGTTGAGGATCACGTCGGGCGCGGCGCGGCGAACGAGCGCGCGCGTCTGCCCTTCATTCGCCAGATCGACGGATTCACGGTCGACGGCGACCACGGGACCGACGCCCAAGAAGAATCGCTCCAGCTCGCGGCCGAGCTGTCCGGCGTTGCCGACAATGAGGATGCGGGGAGTTCCCGATGCGTTTGCGGTTGCCACTGGTGCCGGAGTTTCCGTCATGTGCGAGACCTCGGCGGCGGCAGTTTGACACGAACCTCGATGTGGTTCTATCTCCCGCCCAAAAGAATCAGGATCAACCTTTCCGCATTCTAATTGGCTCGGGCCGGGCGGACGGCCAAAGCGCGGCCCGATGGCTCTTCAGGGTTAACGCGCCGGTTCGCGGCGCAGCGCGATTCCCGTACAATCGAGGAGGAGAACTTCCCCGATGCACCGGGTCTACTGCGACGCGAATGCCACCACGCCTCTGCTGCCGGAGGTGCTGGAGGCGATGCGTCCGTATTGGACGGAGGAGTTCGGGAACGCGTCGTCGATTCATCGCGAGGGGCAGCAGGCGCGCAAAACCGTGAACCGCGCGCGAGAGACGCTGGCGCGCTTCTTCCACTGCAGCGAGGCCGAGGTGGTGTTCAACTCCGGCGGCACCGAGGGAGACAACACGGCGATCTCCGGCCTGTTGCGTGAGGGCGATCATTTCATCACCACGTCGATCGAACACTCGGCGGTGCTGCGGGCCGCGGAGCGCGCCGCCGGGCGCGGAGTGCAGGTCACGTTCGTCGCGCCGCGCGCCGATGGGCTGATCGATCCCGAAGAGATTCGGCGGGCTCTGCGACCGCAGACGCGGCTGATCAGCGTGATGCTGGCGAACAACGAGACGGGCGTGCTGCAACCGGTGGAGGAGATCGGCAAGATCGCCGCCGAAGCCGGCGCGTATTTCCACATCGACGCCGTGCAGGGCGCGGGCAAGGTCGAGTTCGACGTGCGGCGATTCGAGTGCCATCTGTGCTCCATCAGCGCGCACAAGATGCACGGGCCGAAGGGCGTGGGCGCGATGTATGTGCGGCGGGGAACGCCGCTGGAGGCGCTGATTGTGGGCGGCAGCCACGAGCGGCGAAGGCGCGCGGGCACGGAGAACGTGACCGGCATCGTGGGCCTGGACAAAGCCGTGGAACTGGCGATGAAGAGCCTGGAGGACGGAACCATCGCGCGCGTGGCGCGTCTGCGCGACCGCCTGGAGGCCGGAATTCTCGCCATCGCCGGCACGGGCGTGAACGGAGCCGGCGCGCCGCGCGTGGCCAACACGACGAACATTCGCTTCGAGCAGGTGGAGGGCGAGGCGATGGTGATCGCGCTCGACCTGAAGGGCGTGGCGGTGAGCGGAGGATCGGCGTGCCACTCGGGAGCGACCGAGCCGAGCCACGTGCTGATGGCGATGGGGCTCGACAAGAACGCGGCGCGGGCGAGCCTGCGCTTCAGCCTGCTGAAGACCGCGACCGATGCGGATATCGACCACGTCCTGCAAGTCGTTCCCGAAGCCGTGGAACATTTGCGCGCTCTGGCGCCGGAGGTCGTGGGGGCGCGCGGATAGGAAGCTCTTTCCCCTATGAGTGAGCACACCACCATCGCCGTAGCCATGTCCGGAGGGGTCGATTCCTCGACGGCGGCGGCGATCCTCGTGCACGCGGGCAACGGCTCCGCCGCACCGCGCAACCAGGTCGTCGGGCTCACGCTGCAGCTCTGGGACCAGACGCGGCTCGCCGGCAAGCACGGCATTCCCGACGCGCCGAAGGCCGGCCGGTGCTGCTCGATCGACGATGTGTACGACGCGCGGCACGTGGCCGAGCACCTGGGCATTCCGTATTACGTGGTCAACCAGGAGGAGCGCTTCGAGCGCGACGTGGTGCGGCCGTTCGTGGCGGAGTATCTGGCGGGGCGCACGCCGATTCCCTGCTCTCTCTGCAACAACCACCTCAAGTTCGATCAACTGCTCAAGACGGCGCGCAGCATCGGGGCGGAGCGCATCGCCACCGGCCACTACGCGGTGAACGAGTACGA
The DNA here is from genome assembly GCA_049514795.1 of Occallatibacter sp. Taxonomy (GTDB): domain Bacteria; phylum Acidobacteriota; class Terriglobia; order Terriglobales; family Acidobacteriaceae; genus Telmatobacter. The sequence continues at coordinate 3,703 of JBEKUS010000026.1, read as the reverse complement.
CGAAAAGCGCGGGCGGTGGATCTTGAAGCGGCCAGCGGACCTCGCGAAAGACCAGACGTATTTTCTCTTCGGCCTGACGCAGGAGCAGCTCGCGCATACTCTGTTTCCGCTGGGGCGAATGACGAAGCCGGAGGTGCGCGAGGCGGCACGGAAGTATGGATTGCGGCTCGCCGAAAAGCCCGACTCGCAGGAGATCTGCTTCATTCCCGGCGGCGACTACAAGCGGTTTCTGACGGCGTATCTCGAGGAGCAAGGCGAGGCGATGCCCGAGACGGCGGGCGAGCTGGTGACTTCGAGCGGCGAAACAATCGGCCGGCACGAGGGAATCTTCAACTTCACAGTGGGCCAGCGCAAGGGGCTGGGCGTGGCGAGCCCGGAGCCGCTTTACGTGCTCCACATCGATCCCGCGAGCCATCGCGTGACTGTTGGCGCGGACGCGGAGCTGGCAACGCGCACCTTGCGCGCGCGCGACTTGAACTGGATCAGCATCACGGATCTGATTGTGCCGATGCGTGTGCGGGCGAAGATCCGCCATCGCCACGAGCCGGCGTGGGCCACGCTGGAGCCGGCGGGCGCGGACAAGGCCGTCGTGACCTTCGACGAGCCGCAGCGCGCGGTGACGCCAGGGCAGTCCGCGGTCTTCTACAGCGGCGACGAAGTGGTCGGCGGCGGATGGATTGTGTGAAGCGAATCAGATCCGGCTGCGGCGCGACTCAATGAGCTGCGCGCACCCGTTGAATTAGATGAACAGATCGGTGCCGCCGCGCGTGTCGTCCGGGGGCGCCGCGTCTATGGTGCGCAGCGCCTCAACGGCCGCCTTCACCGAGGCCAGGATCGCGGACAACTGTCGCATGGGCTTGGCGACGGCGTCGGTCATGAAGCCGCCCGCGCGCTCCACCGCGTCGAGAACGCTGGTCAGCAGCGCGTCGATGCGGCCGGTCTGGGTGCGCACACGTGCGATGATCTCGTTGGCCGCGAAGCGCACGTCGCCGGTCTGCACCCGCAACGAATGCGCCAGTGCGCCCAAGTCCTCGGTGGTCTGCTGAATCTTTGGCGTCAGGGCCGTCAGGAGCTCGCGCGTTTTGTCCACCAGCGGCATCACCGAGGAGCGGATGTCTTCGACCTTCTCGTCGATGGCGCGCGCCGCTTTGCGCAGCGCCACGAAGGCGGCCAGGAGGACGATGGCCTGAGTGAGCATGGCCAACGCAACTAATGCGATCAACGCGAGTTCGATGGTCTCATTGTCCAGTTTCAACATGAACCTCATCTCGAGCGGAAGGCTCGCGGTCTTCCATCCTGCCGATCGGCCCTGTGCTTCGCGGAAAGCAGCGGCATTACTCCCGGCATCGGCGAGGGCGGCAACTCAAATCGCCCACGCCGCCGCGCCGGACAATCCGAACAGCGCCGGAGGCCGGCCCAGGGCCCGAAGGAGAAACCGGCTCTCAGAACTCGTGAGAATCCGGCTCGCCGTTCGCTGCCCGGTACGCCTGACGGCCGGCGTCGACCGCCGTGGTGACGCGGCTGGTTTGGTCGGAGACGAGGTTCTTGCCCCGCTCGACAAACTCCTCCCACTGCGCCCGCCCGCGATCGACGGCATCGCGGCCGCGGTCCACATAATCGCTCACCTGTTCCTTGCCGCGATCGACGATAGCGCTCACAGACTCCTTGCCCCGATCGACCAGCGCGCTCACGTTGTCCGCTGCCTCGCGGGTGCGGGTACGAATGAACTCGGCTCCGTCGCGGGCTCCGGTGGCGATGTCTTCGCGGGTCTCACGCCCGCTTTTTGGCGCATACAGGATACCGACCAGTGCGCCAATGCCCAGTCCGGCCAGAAACCAAGCCAGTCCGTATGACTTGTTGTCCTCTGCCATGCTCGAAACCTCCGCTCCGATCTGAGTGTGAAGAATGCCTGAGACGATCAAACCCCTACAGTGTACCGCAATAAGTCAATCGCGCAGCACGAGTTAGGGACCGTTTCTCCACAGCCTGACGGGCACGCCATCGAGGCGGCTCAAGAAACGACCCGGCATCTTCGCTGTCCACTGCCTGGCGGGGAGCCCATGACACCGCTCGATCTCTTCGCGTGGGAATTATGTGGAAAAGCGGGTCAAAGTTGCTGCCGGCAGGCGTGGGCTCAACCGGTCTTAGGCAGGATGAAGAGCAAATCGCCGTCAGCTCTTCCGCCAGACGTCCTGGACCCCGGCCACAAACAGTTCGTAGTCGCGCAGAGGCACGAAACTGAGGTTGATTCGGTTGGACAAGAAAGTGAACGTGAAGCTGAGTCCCAGGGTCACGAACTGCATCAGGATGATGGCCAGCGCCCCGATAGAGTAGGTGGCCCAGCCGGGAATCGCCCGGTTGGTAAAGATCCGGACCGCGGCGACGGCAGCGATCCCGGCGGCGGCCAACAGCGAGCCGATGATGGACCCCACCATCAGCCGGACGCCCACGATGTCTCCGTAGACTGAAATCGCGCTCATCCCATGCGCGGCCAGCGTGACGAAACTCATCTTGGAGCTTCCCGCAATCCGGTGCCCGCGCGGAATCGGCGTGGTCGTCATGCGCAAGCCGGAACGAATCACCGCCGCGGAATAGTGGTTCCACAACTCCGACGTGACCACCAGCGTGCCGAGGTACTTCGAAGGTACAATGCTGAAATTCCCCACCTGCACCTTGACGCCCGTCAGCAGGTAGTGCACGAGTTTGTATAACCGATAGAACACCCGGAAGGTCATCGACTCGGTCCGCCGGCTTCGCCTGGCAAAGACCGCCGTCTCCCCCGTGTATGCGCCCAGAAGCTGCAGGACGCCTTCCGGTGTGTCTTCGCCGTCGCCGTCCATCACCAGGACCGCGTCGCAGGGAATCTTCTCTTCGATGTGAACCAGGCCGATGGCGATCGCCCGCTGGTGGCCCAGGTTGCGGCGAAGGTGCAGGATGCTAACGCTTCGGATCGCGGCAAACCGGGACGGAAACTCCGCCGCATCGAAGTCCTGCCGTGAGCAATCGTCGACCAGCAAGACATCGACGAGATAGGGACGCGATGAAATCGCCTGATCGAGCCGCCGGATCAGCACCGCGGCGGAAGCCCAATCGTCGCGAAGGGGGATGAGGACGACGACGCGTAGCGGCGAGATGAGGGGCGGATCGTCAGCCATCGAACAGGCAACTCCTTATCGGGACCCTCTTCCTCGAATTGTAATGCGCCGGACAGTGTCCCACGGCTCGTAACGGCGGTGCGCAAAAGGCTTCTCTTCCCGGTTCCGCGTTGCCGCGGCCCCTGCCAGCGACGAGAGTTGCCTCAGGAAGCTAGTGCCCATCGGATCCGATGCGGCGGTAGAACTTCAGATCCGCGTACCCATCGGTATACTCATCGGCCAGCTCGTATTTCTGTACGATTGCGGGCGCTGGTGTGTAGTTCTGGTCGAAGACCATGGTTCCGAAGTATCCGTCGCGGGCCAAGCCCTCCCATCCGCCGTCCTCCAAAGGAACTCCGGCATCGCGGTCGAAAGAGTAGGTGTCGGGAATGACGAAATAGGGCGGATTCGGCTGTATCCACGGCAGACTGGCGTAGGGTTCGATGACGAACGCCGGCGCCGGCAGGTGGCGCAGTCTCTCCGCGATGACTCGATTCGTGACGTCCTGATAGCGGTAGTCGTAATAGAAAGTACGTCCGGTCGGGCTCAGCACGATCGCGCCGGCCATC
>JBEKUS010000025.1:0-42275 GCA_049514795.1 Occallatibacter sp. | reverse complement strand
TTTCCCTCGACCCCAAGACAAAAACCAGAACTTTCCTGAGAAGGAAAAAGTGTCAGGGATGTGCCCGGTCTGAAATGTCAGCTATCTGCCCGGCCGTACAAAAGCAGTTCCGTACAAAAGAGGAGGCCCCCCTGACTGAGTAGTAAACATCGGAGCCCTCCCCGGGCGCCCCGGACCGCCGCTCGAGGCCGTCTTGTCCGAATCGTCGCCGGAGTCAACTTCAAGACTCCCGGCCTTGGTTCCATCCGAGGCGCGTGAGAAATGCGGGCCAGCTCCGCTGACCCCGCTAGCTCCGCTAACTCCGCCGCTGCTCCCTCGTTCCCTTGTTCCCTTGTTCCCTCGTTCCCTCGTTCCCTGTTCCCTGTTCCCTCGTCCCTCCGTCCCTGTTTTTCTACTCCCTACTCGCTACTCCCTACTCCCTGTTTTTTCCCCGCAATTCACCCAAATGCACTACTCTGGCGTGTAGCCCTCATGTCCGGTCATCTTGCCAAGATCCGCGAAGCGCTCCTGCGGTCCCTTCTGCATGACGTGGTCAACACGTCCAAAGCCGCCGCGTACTCTGGCATGTTGATGTTCTTCCCGGGCCTCCTCGTAATCACCACCGTTCTTGCGCCGGTCGAAGAGGGCCCCACTCTGGTCGGCCAGACGCGCGGCGTCCTGGAGCAGTTCGTACCCTCCGACACGCTCGACCTGGTCCAGTCGCAGATTCTCGCCCACCATCTTCACTCCGGCCGCCTGATCTTCTCCGCCGCCTGCCTCAGCCTCTTTGCCGCCCTCGGCGTCATGTTGTCGTTCATCGAGGGGTTCCGCCGCGCCTACCAGCTCCCGCCCGAGAGCTGGACCTTCTGGGGCCGCCGCGCCCGCGCCCTTTTGCTGGTGTTCATCGTCCTCGTTCCCCTCGGCCTGGCCTCGCTGGCCATCGTTTTCGGCCACCAGTTCGAGCTCTGGATGATCGACAACGCCGGCCGTGAGTTGCGCCACGTCGTCGTCCTCTTCTGGCGTATGGTCCGCTGGTCGTTCAGCTTCTTCGCCATCTTCGCCGTGCTCACCGCTCTCTACCATTTCGCTACCAAGCGCACCGAAAGCTGGCGCGGGGTCGCCCCCGGAGCCGTCGCCGGCACCATCCTCTGGTTCCCCTCCACCCTCGTCTACGGCTGGTACGTCACGAACTTCGCCAACTACACCCGCCTCTACGGTTCCTTTGCCGCCGGAATCGCCACCCTGGTCTGGCTCTATATCACTTCGTTCAGCGTTCTTTTGGGCGCCGAACTGAACGGAATCCTCTACCTGGAGCGCCAGAACAACCAGTCGGCCCAATCGGCGAAGGACCAAACGCCGGCGCCGCAATAGGCCTCCCTTTTCCCTAGTCCCTGCCTTCTCGTTCCCTCGTTCCCTGCTTTGTCGCACCCCCGTCCCGCCCTTCCGCTGAGCCCCTCCGCGAACCCGCCCTCCGTCCCGCCTCTGACGGCAGACGCCGCTTGCCGTGCACTCTGGCGCCCCAGCCCTCCGCCAGCGCGGCGCCGTCCACCCCTCTTCCCTGCGGTTTTCTCTGTGTAACGTGTCTTTTCCCCGCCGGGTGTATTCTTGTGTCCTTCCCAATCAGCTGGCTGGGAACCGGCTCTGTCCGTAGCCAGGGAGGAAATATGTTCGAAGGTGCAACGTTCAATCCAGGTCTCCTGGATCTGGTGATTGGCATCCTGGTGCTGCTTTTCATCGTCCTCATCTTCAAATCCATTTACAGCATCGGCCCTACGCAAATCGGCCTGGTCCGCAAGCGATTTGGCGCGAAATTGCCCGGCGACAACCCGGTGGCTTTCAAAGGCGAGGCCGGCTACCAGGCTCAGTTGCTCATGCCCGGCCTTCGCTTCAAGTTCTGCCTGATCTACGCGGTTGCCAAGCATCCGTGGGTGCAGGTCCCCGCCGGTCAAATCGGCGTCGTCATCTCCCAGGTCGGCGAGCCCACGCCCATCGGCGCAAAGTCGGGCGTCTACAAATCCGAGTTCGGCAACTTTACCGACGTGTCAAACTTCGTTGCGCACGGCGGCCAGAAGGGCGTGCAGCGTCCGGTTCTCTCTCCCGGCATGTTGGCCCCCATCCATCCCGTGGCCTTTCTGGTCATTACCAAGCCCCAGGTCTTCGGCGTTCCCATCAGCGACACCTATCGCAAGCTGGCCGAAGAAAAGGGCCGGCTCACCTTTGAAGCCTTCGGGCTGGAGGAACGGCAACTCGAAGTGACGCGCATTGCGCTCAGGCCGGCCGAAAGCGGCAAAGTTGTCGACATGATCGGCATCGTCACGGCCCTCGAAGGCCAGCCGCTGCCCGCCGGCGCCATCGCCAGCAGGCTCGGAACATTCGAGGACGTCGAAGCCCTCGAGAAGAAGCCCGACACCACCGACTTCCAACTCATCGCCGCCATCCTCGGCAGCAAGAACACTCTGCACAACAACTACCAGGACTTCCAGCAATTCCTCGATGCCGGCGGAAAGATCGGCCTGCAGCACGACCCGCTCCTCTACGGCGCATATAACCTCAATCCGTTTCTGGTGCGCGTCGAACAGGTCCCCATGCTGGTTGTCGAGCAGGGCCAGGTTGCGGTCATCAAGGCATACGTCGGCCTGCCTACGCAGGACACTTCAGGCGTCGGATTCAAATTCGGCAGCCTCGTTCGGCCGGGCCATCAGGGCATCTGGCAGGAGGCTTTGAGAACCGGCAAATATCCCATCAACCCCCGGATTTACGACGCCAAGGTTGTCCTCACTGCCATCCTCAAACTCGACTGGGCCAAGGACGTCACCGGCGCCCATGGCCTCGACGCGCGGCTCGAACCGATCATCGCCAAGAGCAACGAGGGCTTCGTCTTTTCTATCGATCTCCAGGTCCTCATCCACGTTCCCGACACCAAAGCTCCTCGCGTGATTTCCATGGTCGGCTCCATGGAGAATCTGGTGAATGAGGTTCTGCAGGCGGCCGTCGGCAACCTCTTCCGCGACAAGATTGGCGGCATGGAAGCCATCAAGTTCATCCAGACCCGCCAGATCGTCCAGGAAGAGGCATTCGAATACATCCAAAGAAAGCTCTCCGAATACGAAATCGAAACCCGCGGCGTCTACATCCAGGATGTAATTTACCCGGCCGCGCTGGTCACGGTGCTCACCGAGCGCGAGGTCGCGCACCAACAGGTGGAAACCTTCAAGATGCAGCGCCAGGCCCAGGACCAGCGCATTGAGACCGAGAAGGCCCACGGCACCGCCGACATGCAGGCCCAACTCGCCCAATCTGCGGTCGGCGTCGACATCAAGAGGAACAACGCGGAGGCCCGCAAGGCCGAAGCCGACGGCGAGGCCGCATTCATCGAGCGCACCGGCACGGCCCAGGGCGCACAGGTCCGCGCGGTCGGTCTGGCGCGCGCCGAGGCCTATCGCAAGCAGGTCGAAGCATTGGGCCCGGGCGCCACGGCTCTTGTGAACGCCATCGAGGCGCTCTCCAGGAGCAACGTCCCCTTCATGCCTAACACGCTCGTCACTGGAGGCGGCGGCTCGGTCGGCGGAGTCCTGGAAGGGCTGGGCGCGCTGCTGATGCAAAAAGTCGGGCCGGGCGGTGCGATCGCTCCCAGTGTGTCTGTCAATCCCGGCGTTTCGTCCGCTCCCGCCCAGCCGGTGGACGCGGCTGCGCCCACCGCACCGGCCCCTCCGCCTTCGAAATCACCCAAACTTTAGCCGCCGGATCGCGGTCACACTCGCCTCGATTGATTCGCCGCAAAGCGGCTCAGCCGAGGCGCGTACTCGGTTCCGAGAAACATTGCATCGCACAGGATCACCGCTCTGCCGTGAAAGCGCTTTCAGGCAGTGTGAACGCATAACCATGGGGTTCCAGCCGCCCAAACGAAATATCCCACGGGTTGAGAAACAGCTCTTTTCCGCCCGAAACCTCCGGGGTCCTTTTGCCGCGCACTTGGACGCCGTACACAACAAACAGCGCAGAATTGCCGTGGGCCTTTGCGTGCTTCACCTCGTTTGGTGTCAGCGACACGCATCGACCGTCCTCTTGAGTTCCCTTCACCTCAACGTACAGATCGGCACCGTGCACTGTACAAAGAAAGTCATAAGGGTTCGTTTTGTGCTTGTCAACGGCCGCAAAGCCCATTTCCCTCAACCTCTTGTTCGCCCAACGCATGGCATAGTCCTCTACTGCCCTGCGAATACGCGGGTTGCTCTGGTAGCCCGCACCGTGTTCAATAGTGCTGCCGATCAACTCAGAAATCTCTTGGTCGGATTCGCTGGTTGGATCCTGTGCGGCGTCTTCGTGCTGATACGAAGATATGTACTCTATCGCTTCATTGATCCAATGCGCCTGTTTTCTAGTGCCGTGTTCGTCTTCGTACACGTAGCAAATGTTTGCTTGGCCCATACCTCCTTTTCCATTTGGTACCGAGAAAATGCGGCGCCTTACAGGAACAAGTACTGCATTCGCGCTTGAAGTTTCGACGAAATAGCTAAACTTGTTCCGCTCTTTCACAGAAGAGCCTTGCGAGAACCGGTGAACTTCTGCATCCTTGTACCACCCAACGACAAACTGCCCACTAGAGATCGGATTGCTGGCAACGAACACAACCATGACTCGATCTAGCAGATCGCCTTTGAACCCTGGTTGGACCCTTTGGAGACGAATCGAAGAGCGGTAACCCCTGCGCAATCGGGGCTGAAAATAGGCCAGCGCTCGACCGCCAATTGGCAGGAAATTGAAAGCTTCATGCCCCACGTTCGTTTGGTTGTATTTCCCGCCGCCGATTGGCTTCTCGTCATCTGGTCGGGGCCCCTTGTACCAGCGCATCCAGCCGACGCGTGCAAAAAGCAAACGCTGTGCCATCTCCCCTCCGTAGAAAGCCAGAACCTCCAACTCCCAGTGCCCAATTGCGGGCAGGTTCGTCAGTCTCTGTGCGCACTCATCTTCACTTCCCAAACAAACTCAGCGGCACCACCTCTCCCATCGCCTTGTATCCCGCCGGCGCGTCGCGCACATCTGGGCTTTGCTCGCTTCAGAACAGCCGGGGCGATTCGAAGAGAAAGAACCGCTTCACAGTATCCCAATCGAGCGCGATCAGCATATGGGGCATGGGATCTTTCTCGGCGTCTGCAAAGTAAGTGAGGGACTTGAGGACGTGCAGCCTGCTCACGTGGCTCTCCGCGTACTTCTGCCCGAAGAGCCGCAAGATTTCCTTCAAGCCATACCGCTCGGCAAGTACGTACAGGTCGACAAAGTCGCGCTTGGTCCCGCGGCTCGCGATGGCGCTCACCTTCATGCAGGCGATATCGCGCGGATCGGCCACAGGAACATCGAGGTACGGATTGGCCGGAAAGAGAACGGGGTACGCATAGCCCAGAAAACTGACCTTCGTGCTTCCAACCGTCGCATGGATCGTCTGCGGGGCCTTTGCAACCAGCGCGAATCCGGCGAGCGCTTGCATCCGCTGGACGAGCGCATCCTCGTCGAAATGCTCCGCCGAAAAGAAGTCGAGGTCCAGGGAGAGCCGGTGTCCGAACTGGAGCGCGAGTCCCGTTCCGCCAGCGAGATAGAAGCCGTCGAGCAGTTGCACGCCCTTGAGCGCGCGCAGCGTTGCGTCGGTCGAAGCGGAGATTACGTTGCCGTGCCACGCCCTGGCGTCTGAATCGCTCATGGCAGTGTCCTTTGCTCGGAGATGCGCCGGTCAGCGGCTGCCGTTCAGCGCCGCAACCTCGCCCGACGGAATCCCGTACACCAGCGCCCAGAAGGTAGCCGATTTCTCCGTGAGACGGCGCTCGGTCCTCAGCACGCGGCGAATTTCGGCTTCGGCAAAGGTGTGCCGCAACCACGCCACTGCCTCCTCATCGCCATACTCCAGGACCCGGAGGATCGTGTAATCGGGGTGCGCCTCGGGTGCAAAAGTGGCTAGGTCCGTGTCCCAGAAGATCGCCTGTAAGTTGCTGGGAATCATACAGTTATCAGTATATCCCAACAACAATGAAAGTCAATGGTTCCAACTTACCAAACAGACCCAGCGGAATCGCTTCTCCCATCGCCTTGTACCCCGCCGGCCCGGGATGCAGATGGTCTCCGCAATCGTACGCAGGCAGCAGCCGCTGGTGCCCAAGCAAGGTCGTTCCTTGACGCGCCGGCGAATCAGGCGGCTAGCGTCTTAAGAGCCACCTCCGGGGCCGACAGCACGATTTTGAGCAAGGCGGCGGCGGGGCCTGTAGGGTTGCGGCGGCGCTGTTCCCAGTTTTGCAGTGTCTTGATGCTCACATGCATCAAGCGAGCGAATTCGCTTTGCGAGAGCCCCATTTGCTCGCGCACCGCTTTCACGTCCGGCGGCGTGATCTTGTTCCGGCGCGAGGCCGGAGTCTCCCCGCGAGCAATCGCCTTCGCTTCTTTTAGGCTTTGCACCAAATCGTCGAAAAGCGCTTTCTCCATCGTCACAACTCCTTCACGAATTCGCGCAACAGCGCGGTTTCCCGGTCGGTGAGATCGTCCTTCTTCGATTTCGGATAGATCAGCAGCAGATAGATCTGTCCATCGTCCCGAAGCCAGTAATAAATCACCCGAACTCCGCCGCTTTTGCCGCGCCCAGGCAGCGCGTAGCGCATTTTACGGATTCCTCCCCCGCCCTTGATGATCGGGCCGCGTTCCGGGTTCTCCGCAAGGACATTCTGAAGGCCCTTGTACTCGTCATCCGTCAGCAAATCGACCAGCAGGCGGGTGAAGGTTGGGGTCTCAATGAATTCCATGCTTAACATTATACGCCAATGGCGGATATGGAGGCCGCTACGTAAGCGTGCTCTCGTCGATTCAGGCGCCCTTCCGATCGGTGAACAATCGCCGCCACACCCATCGAACAGCCTTGCGCTTGCTGCAGAAAGCCTTCGCCCGCCCTCACTTCGCCAACAACCCCACCGCCGCCGCCTCGCCCATCGCCTTGTATCCCGCCGGCCCTGGATGCAAATGATCGCCGCAATCGTAAGCGGGCAGCAAGCGGTCCGGATGCTCGGGATCGCGCACCACGGCGTCGAAATCGATGACCGCATCGAAGTGGCCCTCCGTGCGGATCCACGCGTTCACCGCCTGCCGGTCCGCCTCGCTCAACGGCCCCGGATGGTAGTAGTCCGAGCCCACATACGGCGTGATCGTCGCACCGTACACGCGCAGCCCATGCGCGTGGGCCCGCTCGACGATCTGCTCGTATGCCGCGATCACATGCTCGACCAGCGCCTGATGAGCCTCCGGGGGAACCTCGCCGTTCCGCGCCAGCCCGCCCAGGTCGTTCACGCCCTCGAAGACGATCACCCAGCGCACGCCCGCCGGCGCCAGCACGTCGCGATCGAATCGCGCCAGCACGTTCGGTCCCAGTCCGTCCGTCAGCAAGTGATTGCCGCCGGTTCCCTTGTTCACGACGCCGATGTTCCGCGTCTTCTTCTTGGCCTGCAAGCGCGCGGCCAGCACATCCGTCCAGCGGTCGTTTCCGTTCGTCGTCGCCCCGTGGCCGTCGGTGATCGAGTCGCCCAGCGCCACGACCACGCCCGCTCCGGCCGCGGTCCGCACGTCGATCTCCGCAAGCTGGTACCAGTGATCCACGTGCTTCGCATCCGTCAGATCCGCCGCGCCTACCTGGTCGCCATGCGCGTAATATGTCGTCGCCCGCGATCCCGGATGCCCCGTCTCCTGCGCCGGAGGCGCATCTAGGTGGTACGTCACCGCCACATCGGACAACGCCGCCACGCGCATATCGATCGCATCGGATACCATCTCCGCCCCCGGCGGAATCGTCACATCCGGCTTGCCGGCAAACGTCAGAGCACGATCACTCCCCGCCTCAATCGCCGAAGACCTGGGCGTCATCGGTTTCGCCACGTGCACCGCCGCGAAATGCAGCTCCGCGGTCCCAAACGCGTTCGTGAGATGCACCCGCATCGCCGATCCGCCCACCGACAAATGCACGATTTGCAGCACCGTCGCATCGCGCAGTTCGTCCGCTGCCAGTGCGTTCTGCGGCTCCGGAATCTGTTGTGAAGCGCCCCAGCTCGCCACCCACACGTCTGCCTTCGCGCCGCCTTGCTGCGCCAGCACGCAGCCCGCCGCCAGCGCGAGCCCGCCGATTACCGCAATCATCCGCGCCTGTTTCATCGCCAATGCTTTACTATGAACCTCGAAGAAAATCGCTTTGTCAAAAAGCGCTGCAAGCATATCACCCTGGAGTATGCCCATGCATCCCAGCCTCAAGCCTCTCCTTCTCGCCTCCGTTCTCGCCGCCGCAACCCTCTCTCAAGCACAGAATCCCTGCAACCCGGTCACATTGACCGCCGACCAGGATCGCCAGAACATGATGGACCAGCTCGGCATCAAAGCGCTGCGTCCCGGCTTCAACGGCAACGAGAACGCGCCCAATCACGCGAACTACGACGAATCGAAGGCCAATCCCTACACGAACGTTCCCGATCCGCTCACCATGGCCGACGGCCGCAAGGTCGCGACTCCCGAGATGTGGTGGAAGGAGCGCCGCCCGGAGCTTGCTGACATGCTTTCGAAATACGTCTATGGCTTCGTGCCCGCCGGCGTTCCCGCGGTCCACTGGACCGTCACCACAGTCGACCGCGAATTCATCGGCTTCACGCCCGTCGTCGCCACGGATGTGATCGGCGAAGTAGACAACTCAGCCTGCCCTGCCATCGGCGTCAGGATTCACATGACGCTTGTGACGCCGGCAAACGCGAAGGGGCCTGTGCCGGTACTGATGATGTTCGGCCGCGCCGGCTTCCCCAATCCCAACGAGCCGCGCGGTGAGGACCTCGAACGCGTCAACAAGGCATGGAAGGCCCTGCTCCTCCAGCAGGACCCTTCGCTCAAGGACGTCTTCGCCCAGCATCCCGCATGGGAGCCGCTCAAGGAGAGCCCGTTCTTTCAGCCTCCGCAGTTGAACGAGGACGGCGATCCTCCGAACGAGTGGCAGCTCGTGTCCGCCGGCTGGGGCTTCGTACGCCTCGATCCCGCCAGCGTGCAGGCCGACAACGGCGAGGGCCTCACCCGCGGCATCATCGGCCTGGTGAACAAGGGCCAGCCGCGCAAGCCCGGCGACTGGGGCACTCTGCGCGCCTGGGCCTGGGGCGCCGGCCGCGGCCTCGACTATCTCGAAACCGATCCGTCCGTCGACGCCAAGCACGTCGGTATCGAAGGTGTCTCGCGTTACGGCAAGGCCGCGCTCGTCACCATGGCCTTCGATCCGCGCTTCGCCATGGTCCTCGTCGGCTCTTCGGGTAAAGGTGGCGCCACGCTGCTCCGCCGCAACTTCGGCGAAGGCGTAGAAAATCTGGCGACCGGCGAGTACTACTGGATGGCCGGCGATTTCATGAAGTACGACGCGACGGAAGCCACCTTCGGTGCTATGAACCCAGGTGACTTGCCAGTAGACTCGAATGAACTCATCGCGCTCTGCGCGCCGCGGCTTACCTTCATCAGCTACGGCATCCCGGCCAAGGGCGACGCCAAGTGGCTTGATCAACAAGGCAGCTTCATGGCGATGATCGACGCCAACCGCGTCTTCACTCTGCTCGGCGCGAAGCCGCTCGACATCGGAACCGACTACAAGTCCGCTAAGATGCCGCCCATGAATGAGGGCCATCTCGACGGCCAGCTCGCCTGGCGCCAGCACGACGGCGGCCACACCGATGCGCCGAATATGAAGTGGTTCATCCAGTGGGCCGACAAGTTCATCGGCCACACACCGCAGTAGCAGGAAACGACGAGCGGCGGGCCCTCGCCCGCCGCTCCATGTCTTTCTCTTCCTTATTCCCCACTCCTATTCCCTGGCTTTCAATCGTCGTCCGGCGGGCCGCTGTCCCGCTCGAGCACCAGCCGCTCCGGTGTTACCTTTGCTGTGATCGGCTTGAATATGGGCGGATTCTGACCGTAGTCGAAGCACTCGAGATAGGCTTCCGATCCCGCATCCCGCGCATTCAGTGTGCCCAACTCGAAGTTGTGCTCGATAAATTTGATGAACCCGCTCGCTTCATGGAAGTGGTGCGTCACATGGCCGTGCTTGGCATACGGTGAAACAACCAGCAGCGGTACGCGGAACCCCGGACCCATCTCGTCTACCTTCGGCGGGCTGACGTGATCGTACCAGCCGCCCCAGTCGTCCCAGGTAATGAAGATCGCCGTCGAGTCCCAAAACTTGCTGTCGCCGATCGCGTTCACGATCGACGCTACCCAGTCCGGGCCTTCGTTCCCCGATCCGGGGTGGTCGGAATGCGCCCAGTCTGGAACAAGCCACGTCACCTGAGCCAGCTCGCCGTGCTTGATGTCGATGAGGGCGCGGTTGGGCGGCGAGATGATGTTCTCGTTCCAGTCGCTGCCGAATCGGATGTGCCGGATCGCCTGATACGCCGAGACGACGAAGAAACCGTCCCTTGCCCCGGGAGCATAGTAGCGCCACGTGACGCCCTTTTCGTCCAACAGATCGCCGATGGTCTCGTAGTCGAAGCAGGGATAGATGCCGGGAAGTTCCGTGCCGTTAGGACCGAGCAGCGCCGCCGTCGAATCGGGATTCGCGTCGCAACCCCATACCCCTCCGGTGGGATTCTCGACGACGTCCGCTGACTGTCCCGCAATCATGTACTGATGCGCCACGAAGCTGGGCCCTGTGTTCGACTGAAACATCCGGTCGCCGAGCACGTATTGCCTCGCCAGCTCCCAATATGGCTCCACCTCCCTCTCCGGAACGTATGAGTAGGCCAGCGTCGAACCGTCCTTGCCGAACCCATCCATCTTCCCGAAGTCCCAGTCCTGCCACCAGCGCCTGTGCGAGTGATTGAGATCGCGCGAGTCGCCGAGCGAAACCGGCTTAAGCGCGATCGATTGGCTGCCGTTCATACCGCTCTGCGCCGTATCGGCGCCGGGAAATCCGTTGAACAGATTGTCGAAGCTCCGGTTCTCCATCATGATTATCACGATGTGCTGGATCGGTGAACCGGCAATCGCTGAGACCTTGCTCTCGGGCACGGACGGCGAAGGCGCCAGCGTTACCGAGCCGCCACACCCGGTGGCCCAGCCAATCAGGAGCGCACCCGCGGCCAAAAAAGCAAGCAGCCAGACAAGGGGCCCCCAGCGCCATCGACCGGGGCGCGTCACCGGCCCTGTGCTCCTAATCTCTCGCACTTTTCGCGATCCTGTTGTCTTCACTGGCTCTCTGCTCGCGCCTCAATGCTACGGTCCAGCATGAAGAATTCAAGTGTTTGAACCACATTAGCAAAGGGCAAGATGTCCCGGAGGATCAACCAGCGTCGATAACGGGTTCTTGCCGTCCCCAAGATAACGGATTGCAGGGTACCTGCGTGTCCGTAAACCTGGGTACGTCTGTGGGAAACCCCGCCGATCCGACTCCGGCTCTCGACATCATGAGCTGCTTCCAGGCACACACGGAGGCCAGACTCCGTTGTTGTGAAGTCTTCCTTTGCGAACCGCTCGCGCCGCACGCGTCGTTTCGTCCCGAGGCATCCCAAAGAGAGAGTGCAAGAACGTATCACACAAAGTGCGTAGAGCACAAGACTTGCAATTTCACCCCGCTGCACCTACTATCCGCATTAGAAACCGGCCTGCAAAGCAGGTGGGTGGTCAACGCTGGTTGAACCTACATTCAACGAACAGGAGCTCGACTCGAACATCGGTTCTGTGTGCAGTGTCCGCCAGTCCGGAATGCCTAATGAACCGCGGGGAGCTCCACCGTCTTAGGACGGGTTCACCAGCGCATCGCTCACGGCCCCGCGGGCCGGGTTCTACTCCTCTCTTCCTCGCGCCTTATCCAGTGCGCCTCGCACACCCCATCCCTTATCCTGTCTTGAAGTGTTTCCGGTCCTCTTCCACATCGGGTCGATTCTGATCCCGTCTTACGGCGCGGTCACAGCGCTGGGCGTGCTGCTGGCGCTTGCCCTCACGCAGCGCACCGCGCGGATCGCTCACCTCGACGCAGGGAAGATCTGGAATCTCTGCATCCTCGGCCTCTTCGCGGCGCTCATTGCCGCGCGGCTTCTTCTCGTCGTCGCCAACTGGACCGTCCTGCGCCACCATCCTTCATGGCTGCTCGGTCTCGCCATGGTGCATCACCCGCTGCTTGCCGGCACGGGTGCGTTGGCGGGCGCTGGTTCCGCGGCTTGGTATGCGCGCCGCGGCAAACTCCCGCTTCGCGCCACAGCCGATGCCCTTGCCGCTCCGCTCGCCCTAGGCCTCGCATTTGAGCAGGTCGGCGCGCTGCTGGCCGGCTCAGGCTACGGAATCGATGCCGAGCCAAGCCTGCCCTGGGCCGTTACCTACTCGAACCCGCTGACCGTCATCTGGAGCGGCACGCCGCTTGGCGTTCCTCTGCATCCCGTGCAGGCCTACGCAGCTCTTGCCTTCCTTGCCCTGGCGGTTCTTCTATTGGTCTGGCTTCCCGTCCAGCGCCGCGCGGGCGACGTCGCCGGCCTCGGGCTGATGGGCGCCGGAGTCGTCCTCTACCTCACCGAGTTCTGGCGCGATCGCATCGGCCGAGGCTCGCTGCTGCGCGGTGCGCTCGACGGCCCGCAGATCGCCGCGGTGCTGCTCGTGCTCGCCGGTGCACTCGTCCTGCGCGAACGCAACGGCGCGCTTCCCGCCTCGGACCCGGCCACTCCGCTCATCGCAGCTCCCCCTGCGGACGCCAGCGAAAGCCGAGGTCCCGCATGAGCCTCCCGCGCGCCATCGATGTTCCTGCCGAAGCACAGGGCAAACGCCTCGACGCATTCCTTGCCGCTCAGCTCGAAGGCGTCAGCCGCTCCCGCATCCAGCTCCTCATCGAACAGGGCGGCGTGCTGATCGACGGCAGCAGCGGCAAGCCCTCGCTCAAACTCCGCGGCGGCCAGCGAATCGAGCTTACCGGCGACCCGCGGCCAGCGCCGCTCAAGGCCGTGCCCGAGGCGATTCCCCTCGACGTCGTTTACGAAGACGACGATCTCGCCGTCGTCAACAAGCCGGCCGGCATGATGGTCCATGCGGGCTCCGGCGCGACCCACGACTCGCGCAGCCGCGGCACTCTGGTCAATGCCCTGCTCCACCGCTTCCAGTCGCTCTCCTCTTCCGCTGGCGAGCTGCGCCCCGGCATCGTCCATCGCCTCGACAAGAACACCAGCGGCCTCATCATTGTCGCCAAAAACGACCGCGCCCACGCGGCCCTCGGCGCACTCTTCGCCGGCCGCCGCGTGCAGAAAACCTACATCGCGCTCGTGAACGGAGCCGTGGCTCGCGATAAAGGCACCATCAGTGCCGCCGTCAGCCGCGACCCCGTACGCCGCACGCGCATGACCACGCGCCCCGGTGCCAATCCCCGTTCCGCCGTTTCCCACTACGAGGTCGTCCGACGCCTCGCAACCCCCTTCGGCAAGTTCACTCTCCTCCGCGTCCGCATCGAGACCGGCCGCACCCACCAGATCCGCGTCCACATGGCCTCCATCGGCCATCCCATCGTAGGCGACACGCTCTACGGCGCGGCCGCTCAGCTCACCGCGCAGCCCACCACGCAGCAACCGCATTTCTCGCGGAAGATCTCCGAGCCGGAGCACCTCCGCCTGGGCCGTAACTTCCTTCACGCCACCCGCCTCGAGTTCACCCACCCGCTCACGGGCAAGCTCCTCCAGCTCGAAGCGCCCCTTCCGGCTGAACTGACCGCTTTCCTCGCCCGCCTTGAAGCCGTCTAAATCGGCGATTCCGGCCTCCCCCGGGGCACACCGCTGGTAACCCCGTCCGGTCGCTGACCGGCACGTCCATTGCTAAAATAGGACCGTGATGAACAGAAGGCTTTTCTCACCTCAGGCAGGTCGCCGGCTGCGCCGGTGGCTCGCTCCCGTAGCGCTGGGCGCTGCTCTCTTCTGCACCGCGGCGCTCGCCCAGCAGCCCGCGCCAGCTGCTCCCGCTCCGCCCCCTCAATCCACCCCGCCGTCGCCGGATTCGGCTGGAGCTCCGACCGACGCCGGCTCGTCGCTCATCCACGTGCGCGTCAACGAGGTCAGCCTCATCTTCACCGTCACGGACAAGCACGGGCACTACATCCCCAATCTGAACCAGAGCGACTTCGCCCTGCTCGATGACCAGAAGGCGCCGGAGCGCGTCAACTCGTTTCACCAGCAGATCAATCTGCCGCTGCGCGTGGGCATCGTCATCGACGCCAGCAGTTCCATCCGCTCCCGCTTTCAGTTCGAACAGCAGTCGGCCGTCGAGTTCCTGCTCCAGGTGCTCCGCGCCAAGAACGATCGCGCCTTTGTCATGGGCTTCGACGTAGTCCCCACGGTGACCGCCGACTGGACCAACAACCAGGACGCCCTGGAGACAGGTGTCAATAAGCTGCAGCCCGGCGGCGGCACGGCGCTCTTCGACGCCGTCTACACCGCCTGCCGCAATAAGCTGCTTACCGAGCGCGGGCCGGAGCCCTTCCGCAAAGCGATCATCCTGATCTCGGACGGCGACGACGACCAGAGCCGCGTTTACCTGTCTGAAGCCATCAAGGAGTGCGAGCGCGCCGAAACCATCATCTACGCCATCAGCACAAACTGGACCCCGAGCCGCGGCGTGGGCGACAAGGTGCTGCAGCAGTTGGCCGAGGAAACCGGCGGCGAGGTATTCTTCCCGCCAAGCGTGCAGGAGATGGCCACCAGCTTCAAGGATGTTGAAACCGAGTTGCGCAGCCAGTACGCGCTCGTCTACACGCCGGCTGACTTCAAGACCGACGGCTCCTTCCGCACGATCTATCTCTATTGTTACGACCGTCGTTACGCGGTGCGCGCGCGCAAAGGCTACTTCGCGCCAAAGGAATAAGCAGCGCTCCCGGCGCAGTCCGGCCTATCACGTCCTGAGGTCTGCACGAAACCTGCGCGGCGCCCGCCGCGCTCTTTCTTTTAACGTCACCGCGCCCTCATCCGCCCCTTCACCATCCCAGATCGGAACCGTCTGTAGCCGCTCTGTCCCAATCTGACTCACTCACCCGTTCCTCGGCTCGCTCTCTCATCCCTTCGCTCTGTCCGCACGATGAAATGAAGAGGGGTGATCTGAGGCATCTCGATGAGAACTGCCTCGGAGCGGGGGATCGTCGGTGATCCGGCAGGCAATTTCGTGCGACATTTGCGCGACGGAGAAGCGACAGACCAACCACTGGTTTGTCGCCTACGAACAAGGGGACGAACTCCGCATCAGCGGATGGAACTCCCGCCACCGGCTGCGCCCGGGCTCGAAACATCTGTGCGGCCAAACCTGCCTGCACAAGCTGGTCGACGAATTCGTGGCCAAGTCGATCTCCGTTCGCGCGCAGTGCACGACGGGCGGCTCCGAGGCCGATCCGGAGCCGCTCCTGGCCCCCGGCAGGAGCCTTGCCCACGCCGCAGCGTCGGCGGATTCCGAATCGTCGGCCCGCTTGATCGCGCCGCCCGAGCCGGCCCTCCCCCGGCTCGCCTCCCGTCCGCTGCCTGAAGTGGTCACCATGCCGTCGCGGCCGCATCTCGAGGACCTCGCTCCCGTCCCCGCCGAAGCCCCGCGCTACGCCTCGCGCAATTGGCGCGCCGAAGCTTGGGAGCGGGAACGCGAACGCGAGTTGCGCGCCGTCGAGAATCGTCCCGACATCGCCGCGCGCCGCCGTTCGAATGCTTGATCGTTCATTCCGGGTTCGCCGAAGGGATTGGGCTTATGTGGTTCGACTTCGTCTTGACTCTCCTCGCCTTGTTCCCGCTCATCGCCACCCAGTCCGTCCGCGCGGAGAAGCTCTCGAACGCCGGCGGCTAGCGTCGCGCTGACCGTCTACTCCGGCCGCGCTTGCCCCGCAAGCATCGCCAACAACCCTGCCTCGTCGATTACCGGCACCTTGAGTTCCCGTGCCTTGTCGAGTTTCGATCCAGCCTCTTCGCCCGCCACCACGTAACTCGTCTTCTTGCTCACCGATTCCGCGGTCTTGCCGCCGGCGGCCTCGATCTTCTGCTTGGCCTCATCGCGCGTCATCGTCGGCAGCGTACCGGTCAGCACGAAGGTCAGCCCCGCAAGCTGCGCCGTGCGCTGTTTCTTCTCGGCGGTCATGTCCACACCCGCGTCTCTCAGCGCACCCACCAGCGCACGGTTCGCCGGCTGCGCGAAAAACTCTGCGATCGCCTGCGAGATCCGCGGGCCGACCTCTTCCACGCGCTCCAGTTCCTCTGCGTTCGCGGCCATCAGCGCGTCCATCGAGCCGAACTCCTGCGCCAGCAACTCGGCCGTGCGCTCACCGACAAACCGGATGCCCAGTCCCATCAGCACCCGCGCCAGTCCCGCGCGCTTTGAGCCGTCGATCTCTTTCAGCAGCGCCTTCGCCGACTTTTCCGCAAAACGCTCCAGCCCCGCAAGCTGCTCTTCGGTGAGCGCATAGAGATCGGCGACGCTGCGCACCAGCCCACGGTCGAGCAACTGCTGCACCACCGCGTCGCCCAGCCCCTCGATGTTCATCACCTTGCGGCTGCCGAAGTGCAGCAGGCTCTCGCGCAGCTTGGCCGGGCAGTTCAGGTTCACGCAGCGCCAGTCCACCTCGCCTTCTGCGCGCACAACGCGGCTACCGCACTCCGGGCACTCCGACGGGAACTCGAACTTGCGCTCGCCCCGCGGGTGTTCGGCGTCCGCGATCACCTCCACCACCTTCGGAATCACGTCGCCGCCGCGCTCCACCTTCACCCAGTCCTCGAGCTTCAGCCCCAGCCGCTCGATGAAGTCCCTATTGTGCAGCGTGGCGCGGCTCACCGTCGTCCCGCCGATGAACACCGGCTCCAGCTCCGCCACCGGCGTCAGCTTGCCCGTGCGCCCCACCTGCACCTTGATGTCCTTTACCTGCGTCACGCCGGCCTTGGCCGTGAACTTGTACGCGATCGCCCAACGCGGCGCGCGCCCCGTGTAGCCCAGTCGCTGCTGCGTCGCGTGCGCGTCCACCTTCAGCACCACGCCGTCGATCTCGTAGCCCAGCTTCTCCCGCTTGCTCTCGGCGCCGTCGATGAACTTGATCATCTCCTCGACCGAGCGCACGCACTCGCGGTTCGGATTCACGCGAAAGCCCAGCCCACTGAGCGCGTCGAGCGTAGCCGTCTGTCCCGCTGCAAAATACTCGCCGTCGACGAGCAAAAAATACGCGAAGAACACAAGCCGCCGGTTGGCGACGATCGAAGGCTCCAGCGTGCGCAGCGTGCCCGCCGCCGCGTTCCGCGGGTTCACGGCAGGCGGCAGCCCCTCGCGCTCGCGCTCCTCGTTCAGCAGCTCGAACGCCTTCTCCGGCATCACAACTTCGCCGCGCACTTCGAATGCCCGGCCCCGCGGCAGCCCGGCCTTCCCGATCCGCTCCGCCGGAATGCCCAGCGGCACGCTGCGAATGGTGCGGATGTTCGAAGTGACGTCTTCGCCGGTTTGCCCGTCGCCGCGCGTCAGGCCCAGCGCCAGCCGCGCGCCGTCCTCGCCCGGCTCGTAGACGAGCGCCACGCTCAACCCGTCCAGCTTCAGCTCAGCCGTGTATTCCACCGGCAGATCGCCGGCCAGTTCGCGCACCCGCCGGTCCCAGTCGGCCAACTCCTCCGCCGAGTAGGCGTTGTCAAGCGAAAGCAAGGGCCGCGAGTGCTGCGCCTTCCGGAACCCCTCGGCCGGCTTGCCGCCCACGCGCTGCGTCGGCGAGTCCGCCGTCACCAGCTCCGGATGCGCCGCCTCAAGCCATTTCAGGTCGTTCATCAGGGCATCGAACTCGGCGTCGGAAATCTCCGGCGCGTCGAGCACGTAGTAGAGATGCTCGTGCCGACGGATCTCCTCCCGCAGCTTCTCGATCCTGTGCGCTACACCCGGCTCAGTCATAGCTAAGGATTATAGTGAGCCGCCAGAGCTGCCGGCCCTCAGCATTCGGAACGGCATTCGCCGGCCCGTCCTTGCTCCGCTAATACCGTTAACTCCGCTTACTTCGCCCCCTCCTCCAACAGCCCGCGGAACCTCAGCAGCGGCGTGCAGTCTACCTTCCCTCCCCGCCAAGCCTCATACATCTTTTCGAGGTCCTCGGTGTTGCCGCGTGACAGCACCATTTGCCGAAAGCGGTCGCCGTTGGCCCGCGTCAGCCCGCCGTGATCCTCGAACCACTGGAACGCATCGTCGTCCAGCATCTCGCTCCACAGGTACGCGTAGTAGCCGGCCTGGTACCCGTTGGACCAGATGTGCAGGAAGTAGCTCGACCGGTAGCGCGGCGGAACCGTCGGAATCCAAAGGTGCGTGTCCTTCAGCGCCTTGGTCTCGAACGTGTCCGGGTTCGCGAGCGGCGCGCTCGCCGGAAGCGTGTGCCACACCAGGTCAAGCCGTGACGCAGCCAGAATCTCCGTCAGGTCGTATCCCTGGTTGAACGTCGCCGCCTTCTTGATCTTCTCCGCCAGTTCCGCGGGCATCGGCTCGCCGGTCTTGTAATGCCGCGCGAAGTGCGCAAACACCGCCGGGTCGCTGGCCCAGTGCTCGTTGAACTGCGAGGGGAACTCGACGAAGTCGCGCGGCACGTTCGTGCCCGCCAGGCTCGGGTATACCGAGTTGGCAAACATGGCATGAAGCGCATGCCCGAACTCGTGGTACATCGTCGTCACGTCGTCCCAGCTCAGCAGCGCCGGCTGCCCCGGGGCGGGCTTCTCGAAGTTGGTCACGTTGAACACCACCGGCATCTCGCCCAGCAGCTTCGACCCGCCCACCAGGGTGTCCTCCCAAGCTCCGCCGTTCTTGTTGTCGCGCTTGAAGTAGTCGCAGTACCACAGCGCCAGGTGCTTGCCGTCCGCGTCGAACACCTCGAAGACCCGCACGTCCGGCTGGTAAACCGGAATGTCCTTCCGCTCCTTGAACGTGAGCCCATAGAGCTCGTGGGCCGCGTAGAACACGCCGTTCTCGAGCACGCTGTTCAGCTCGAAATACGGCTTGATCTGCGTCTCGTCCAGGTCGTACTTCGCCTTGCGCACCTGCTCGGCGTAGAACGCCCAGTCCCACGGCTCGACCTTGAACCCTCCGCGCTGCGAATCGATCAGCGCCTGAATGTCCTTCGCCTCGCTCTCCGCCCTCGCCGTCGACGCCGGAACCAGCGCGTCGAGGAAGTGGATCGCCGCCTCCGGCGTCTTGGCCATCTGGTCGGTCAGGTTCCACGCTGCGTAATTCGGATAGCCCAGCAGCGCACCCTTTTCGGCCCTGAGCTGCGCCAGCCGGGCAATCGTCGCCCGCGTGTCGTTGGCGCCGCC
Organism: Occallatibacter sp.; assembly: GCA_049514795.1. Classification (GTDB taxonomy): domain Bacteria; phylum Acidobacteriota; class Terriglobia; order Terriglobales; family Acidobacteriaceae; genus Telmatobacter. The sequence continues at coordinate 23,007 of JBEKUS010000025.1, read as the reverse complement.
GCGCTCTGCGCGGTTCCACGAGTTGTCGAAGAGCGCCTTCCGCGTGGCGCGGTCCGTCAGAAACGTCAGGTCGGGCTGCCGCGTCGTGTTCTGGAGCGGCAGCAGCCATCCCGGCAGCTTGCTGCCCTTCGCGGCCTCTGCCGCCGCCGCCATCTGCGCCTCGCTCAGTCCGGCCAGCGTTTTGGGATCCGTCGTCCGGTAAGCGCCCGCCTTCGTCGCCGCCAGCAGTTTGTTCGTGAAGTCGTTCTCCAGCGTCGATTCTTCCTCGTCGAGCTTCTTCAGTTTCGCTTTTTCCGCATCGGGAAGGCTCGCCCCGGCCTTCACGAACTGCTGGTACTGGTACTCCACCAGCCGCAGCGATTCGGCGTCGAGCCCCAATGACGCCCGCTGGACGTAAACTGCCTTCACGCGCGCGAACAGCTTGGCGTTCAAATAGATCGCGTCTTCGTGCGCGGCGCGCCGCGGCGCCTCGTAGTCTTCGACTTTCTGCAGTTCCGGATCGAGATTCGCGCCGGTCACGCAGTTGAATGCATTCCACACGCGATCGAGCAGCCGCCCCGAGCGCTCCAGCGCCACCAGCGTATTCTCGAACGTCGGCGGTGCGGGATCGTTGGCGATCGCCTCCACCTCCTTGATCTGCTGCGCCATCCCGGCATCGATCGCCGGCTGGTAGTCGCTGTCCTTGATCTTGTCGAACGGCGGCGCCTGGAACGGCAGCACGCTGGCCGCATAGAACGGGTTGCCGGAGCCGAAGCTGGCGCTGGTTGTCTTCGTCTGCGCCGCGCACAACCCCGCCGCGACTGCGGCCAGAACGATCAGCACTCCGGAACACCAAACTCTCTTTGCCCTTGGATTGATTCGGTTCTGCATCATGGCGGAAATAAGCTCCTCAATCAGCTTGAAAAACAACCCAACGATTGTAGGCCAGCCGGCCGCCCCGGGCATGTGACCCCTGGCCCCCGTCAACCCGTCGCCATCGGCGGCTCGGCCGGCGTCAACCGCTACGGGCCTTCACCTCGCCGCCGCGTCCTCCGCGGCCCCCTAGAATAGGAGACAAGCCTTCCGAAGTGCAGGCTGGAATGCTTCCGGCCCGCTTCGGCAATTCGCCTTCCTGGAGAATCCACGACAGATGACTGCAAATTCCGCTTCCCCCGCCGACCGCACGCACTCTGAGAACCTCGATCGACTCGCCGCCGTCGCCGTGAATGTCGGCCTCGGGCTCAAGCCCGGGCAGGAACTCGTCATGACCGCGTCCATTGACTCGCTGGCGCTTGCACGCCGCATCACCGAGCACGCATACCGCGCCGGCGCCTCGCTTGTCACCACACTTTTCACCGATGACGAGTCCACGCTGCTGCGCTATCGCCACGCGCCGGACGCGAGTTTCGACGCCGCGCCCAAATGGCTCTACGAAGGAATGGCCGAAGCCTTCAAGAGCGGTTCGGCACGCCTCGCTATCACCGGCGCCGACCCCAATCTGCTCTCCCACGAGGACCCCGCCCGGGTCGCTCGCGCCAACCGCGCCGTCTCCGTCGCCTATCGCCCGGCCCTCGAGCTCATCGCGCGCCACGAGATCAACTGGACCATTGTTGCCGGCGCCACGCCGGCGTGGGCCAGGGCGATGTTCCCCAACGAACCTCCAGACGAAGCTCTTGCCAAGCTCTGGGCTGCCATCTTCGCCACCTCGCGCATCGGCGCTCCCGATCCCGTCGCCGCCTGGCGGGCGCACGATGCCGAGCTCCACAAACGTGCCGATTTCCTCAACGAGAAGCGCTACTCCGCCCTCGAGTATCGCGGCCCCGGCACGGACTTCCGCCTTGGCCTCGCCGACGATCACCTCTGGCTCGGCGGCGGCGGCAACGCCCTCAACGGCAACTACTGCATCCCCAACATGCCCACGGAAGAAGTCTTCTCCGTGCCGCACAAGGACCGTGCCGATGGCGTCATCACCGCCACCAAGCCGCTTTCCCATCAGGGCACGATGATCGAGGGCATCCAGATCCGCTTCGAGCAGGGCCGCATCGTCGAGGCTCGCGCCACGCGCGGCCAGGAGGTCCTCCAGAAACTCATCGACATCGACGAAGGCGCGCGCCGCCTCGGCGAAGTTGCGCTCGTTCCCCACTCCTCGCCCATCGCGCAAAGCGGCCTCGTTTTCTTCAACACGCTCTTCGACGAGAATGCCGCGTCGCACATCGCTCTCGGCCAGTCCTACGCGAGCTGCCTGCACGACGGAGATAAGCTCTCTCCCGGCGAGCTCGCCGCCAAAGGCGCCAACTCCAGCCTCATTCACGTCGACTGGATGATCGGTTCGGGTCAGCTCGACATCGACGGCATCACCGCAACCGGCGCCGCCGAGCCCCTCATGCGCCAGGGCGAGTGGGTTTAGGGGGCGTGTTCAAGTCTCAGTCTTGAAAGGGCGCGGCTTCACAGCGTGGGGAAGAACCCGCTGTCTTGAAAGGGCACGACTTCTGTCGTGCCGCAACTGCCGCAAACAAGGATGGGCTTTAGCCCCTGAGGGATGTTGTTTGATAGTCTCCAATAAGACGTAAACTCGACGACAGTCGAACGTGCATGAAATTATCCCTTTGGGAGTAACCGCTGCGAACGCTCTAGGGCTCGCCAGCCTTCCTGAGGAGCCTTTTGATGAGTCCAGCGACGAAGATTTCCCCTGTTTCAACGAAGTCCGCGGCTTCCGCCAACATCAATCGGGAAGAGACTCCTTTTGAGGCGCTGGCCAGCATCTGCTCAGTTCTGGTGGTGGGCCTGTTCATTCTGACCTTCTTAGCTCAGAACTACGTCATTCCGTCAGGTTCGATGGAGAACACGTTGCTTGTAGGCGATCACCTGGTCGTCGACCAGATCACGCTCATGGCGCCCGCTTCGTGGATGCCGCTAATCAGGTATCGCGAGCCGAGGCGCGGCGATATAGTGGTGTTCCACAAGCCCGTTTATCAACCCGGCATTGATGCGACAGACGCCGATGGGACGCCGAAGTACACTCCCCTGGTGAAGAGATTGATTGGAGTGCCCGGCGATCATATTCATCTACGCAGCGGCATTGTGTTTGTGAATGGCGTCGCACAACCGGTGGGATTTGCGCAGCCGACCACGACGGATAACTTCAACGAGTTTCTCGACGATTTCCCCCGAGTACCTCCAGCCGCGGTGCCCGGGGCAACAGAGTCGTGGGCCGTGAACTTCCCGAGTTATATCCAGGACGGCGACCTAGTGGTTCCACCCGGCATGTATTTCATGATGGGCGACAACCGGCATAACAGCCTGGACTCGCGCTACTGGGGCTTCGTGCCGCGCGCCAACATACTTGGCCGTCCGCTTTTCAACTATTGGTCGTTCGAGGCCGCAGACGGGCAACTTGAACAAACAGGATTCGGTCACAAGCTCGCGTGGATCGGCCACGTTTTGGTGCATTTCTTCCCCGATACGCGCTGGAAACGCACTTTCCACGTTGTTCATTGAACCGAAATTGTAAGATCCGGATTCGATTTTGGTGTGCTTCAGTCGTATCGCCGGCAATGGGAGATTGCAAAGTATTTTGAGACATCGCTCCGGTTCAGAGCTTTCTTGGTGGAAAGGCCTGCTATTCGGCCATCGAACTCACCCGCGCGCAACCTTCGCCGCCACCGACGGGCTGAGAGAATATGCGGCGATCGTGCTCTCGCGAATCAAGACCGCCGAAGCTGGCCTCAGCAGCAGCCGAATGAGTACATGGGCCAGCGGAAACAGGCATTTGAAGTCGATTCCGAGCGGAAGAAGCTCTTCGCGGCTGCCCCGGTAGACGCCGCGCCCAGTCAAGACGCGCACAAGCTCTGCGAGCACGTCGAATCGGCTGCTCCGCTTCTCCGCGGCCGCGAGCAGCGCCATCAGCAGCATATGCGTTCGAACGCCGCTGCGGCTGCTCTTCGCGCCCTTGACCTCTTCGCCTAATGAAACTCGCACCAGGATCTCCGCAAGGTTCAGCCCGCTGAACACCGCGTTCATCGGCTCGACAAGCCTGGGGTTGGCGTCGATGAAGACGGGTGTCTCTTCTTTTCCGCGCAGAATGTAATCCAACGACAGCGCTCCACTCCACGCGAGAGCCTCCCCGAGCTTCTCAACACACTGCCGAATGGCTGGCCGCTCAACTTGCAGCTTGGCGATGTCACCGCCGCCGGGGCCCGCAAGCGCCTGCCGATAGGCTTGGCACGCGACGAGCCTGCCGCGGTCGAAAACAGCCTGCACGCGCTCTTGAGGCCCCTCAACCGGCTCCTGAACCACGAACCCCCGGACGCCGTCGATCAGCCCGCCTTCCGCCAATTCCGCAACCCTGGTTTGCAGTTCACCGTCATCGCGAATGCACCAGACCGCAGTTGAAGCCGTGCCGTAGTCCGCCTTCAGATAGAACGGAAAGCAGGATTCCGCCAAAAGCTCCGCCTGTGTCCTCACAATGTGCGAGGTCGGCTGGGGCAACCCCAATCTGGCCAGCGTCCTGGTCAGCGCCGGCTTTCCCTGCACCTGGACAAACGACAGAAACTCCGCCAGAGCAATCGCTGCCGTTGTTGGGATTCTCGATTTCTCACGGGAAAACAGGAACGCCTGCTCGTGAGCCGGCAGCAGCACATCCCAATGGTCTCTGCGAAGAACTCCCGCGACAAAATCGAAATACCTCTCGGGCTCTCGCCCCGCCACCGGGCTCCGGTAGTACTGGGTCACATATCGCGAGAATCGTCCCAGGCAACGCGGGTTGGGATCGCAGACTCCGACGCGATAGCCCGCCATGCCAAGCGCCGTGATGATCTGGCGCGCCGAGAGGCTCGACCCTTCCGAAATGAGAATTCGGTGCATCGGCCCTGCTCCGGACTTCGCTCAGTATATGGGCCGCGAAAGCCTCCGGCGCGAAGAAATCCGCCGTCCCCCGTTACTGATCCAATGCGCCCAACCGCCTGTGTCATGCTTATAGCGGTTCCAGGGTTACTGCGCCGCGAAGCCCCTCAAATGAAGTCGACGCGACCAGCAGGGAGCGGCGACCTTGAATGAACTCGGAGACGGGTACAATGACCCTGGAACCGCCGTAGTTTGGAGCGATCCCCGAGATGGAGCCTGTCACTCACTTCCTCACCGGCGCCTGCATCGGCCGCGCCGGCTTCAATCGCAAGACGGCCTACGCCACGCTGGCCGCGGTGCTGGCCTCCGAAGCCGCCGACCTCGATGTCCTATGGGGATTCGGCGGCCCGGTCGACGGCCTCAAGCACCATCGCGGCATCACCCACACCTTCTGGGCCGTGCCCGTGGTCGCCGGCGTCGTGGTCGGAGCGGTCTGGCTGTTCAATCGCTGGAAGAGCAAGCGAAACAAAGGCGCTGCTTCGGTGCCCCAGCCAATCCACTGGGGCTGGCTCTATCTCACGGCTTTCGTCTCCGCGCTCAGCCATCTCCTTCTCGACTGGACCAACAACTACGGCCTGCGCCCTCTCTTCCCGTTCAATCCCCACTGGTACGCGGGCAGCTTCATGTTCATCGCCGAGCCCCTCCTCTGGATCCTGTTTCTCGTGGCTCTCGTCACGCCTTGGCTGCTCGGCCTCGCGGATCGCGAGATCGGCGCTCGCCGCAAGCCCTTTCGGGGCCGCGCCTGGGCCATCTTCGCCCTGGCCGCGATGGCCGCTCTCTTTTGCTGGCGCTGGGCCGAGCACGCCCAGGCTCTGGCCATGCTCGACAACATCAACCTCGCCGCCGAGCCGGCCTCCCGCACCGCCGCCGAGCCGTATCCCGTGAATCCCTTCCGCTGGCATGCGATTGTCGAAACCGCCGATTTCTATCAAACAGCCGAGATCGATACGCGCACCGGCGCCATTGACTCCGACCCGCATCGCGACGTGCTCTACAAACCGGCAGACACCCCGGCGGTCGAAGCCGCCAAGCGCACCTATCTCGGCCAGGTGTTCCTCGACTGGGGAACCTGGGCCGTAGTCCGCGACGTCGGCCAAGAACCGGTCCCGGGCCTTGACCCACCGCAACTGCCCCCCAATCGCACATGGACGACCGTGGAGTTCACCGACCTGCGCTTCCGGTATCCGTTCATCGGCACCCGCGGCGCCGCCGCCCGCGCGCCTCTCAGCGGCTGGGTCTACATCGCCGACGGCCGCGAAGACGCCGGCGAATGCATGAACGGTCGCGCGCAGCGGTAGGCAGTTTGCTCTTGCGGGAATTTTTCTTCATCTCGTGGAACACCCGGTTGACCGCATCGCTTCGGCACCGCAGAATGAATGATGTCCCGTATTTCTGGCGGGGTCGCATTTTCAGCGGTGGTTTTTCGCAATTCACTATGAAGAGGTGGTCATGGTCGCTTACCTGCTCGTGTTGCTTGGCGTCGCAACTCGCTACTTTGCGGTATCTCACGTTTCTTGGCTGAACTTTACCGCGGTCGGCGGTTCGCTGATCTATTTCGGTGCGCGCCGTTCATGGCGCGAGATGCTGGCGCCTCTGTCTGTCCTCATGGTGAGCGATTTTTGTCTGACCACCCTCGTCTATCGCTATGCGTTCCACTGGCAGGACTACGTGACTACGTGGGCGTGGTACGCGATGGCGATCGCCCTCGGGCAGATCCTGCTGCACGCGAAGACGACCTTCGCCCGCGGCGCCGCGGCTTCGCTCCTTGGCCCCACCTCGTTCTTCCTGATTTCGAACTTCAGCGTCTGGGCCAGCGGTTTCAACGGCTATCCGCACACCCTCGCCGGGCTCTGGACCTGCTACGTAGCCGCGATTCCCTTCTACCGCAACGATCTCGTCGCCACCTCGATCCTTCTCGGCGTGGCACTCGGCGCGCCCGCGCTCGTGCGACGGATGCGCATGGTTCCTGCACAAGAGGCCCTGGCTGGAAAGTAATCGAATCGGCGAGCGAGGATTTGCCCGGGAAAGGAGGATGAATGGCAGCGGCGACACAACCCGCGTATGTGCCCCTCGACGTTTACCTAAAGTCCTCCTTTGAGCCCGACGCCGAGTACGTCGACGGCGTCATCGAGGAGAGACCGATGGGCGAGTGGACTCATGCGGACTGGGCGGCGGCGATTGTGGAGTATTACAGAAGCCGCAAAATCGAATGGAACATCAGGGCCGCCGCCGAACTGCGAGTTCAGGTGGCCCGGAACAGGTTTCGCGTTCCCGATGTAACGGTTGTTGATCGTGGCAAGCCTGTGGAACAGGTCGTCACCCACGCGCCCATTGCCGTCTTCGAGATTCTCTCACCCGAGGACTCGCTTGCCCGCATGATGAACAAGCTGGCCGACTATGAGCTGATGGGCATCGGGACCATCCTGGTTCTCGACCCCAAGGGCCATCATTTCCGCTATCTCTCCGGTCGCCTTGAGCCCCTGCCACCCGAGCCCTTCGACCTTCCCGGAAGCTCCTGCCGTTTCGACCTCGCCGAAATCGAGAAGCTCCTCGATTGATCCGCTGATGCCTCGCTAATCTTCCAGCAGCTTCCCGCTCCGCTTCTTCCGCCGCCACCACAACGCGAATCCCACCACCGCCAGTGCGCCCACAACCAGCACCACCACCAGGGCGTGCTTCGCCACCAGGTCCACCGCGCCCGGCCCCAGCTTCAGCACTAGCAGCGACAGCCCCAGCCAGCGCAGCATCCGTCCCGCCAGGACCGCCAGCAGAAAGTCCACCACCCGCATCTCGAACACGCCCGATGCGAAGACGAACAACTTCCACGGCGTCGGCGGAGGCATCATTGACGGAATCATCACCGCCAGGAACTCCTGCCGCTCGAAGCGGTCGCGCATTTGTTCGAACTTTGCACGGTTCACGCGCCTGAGCAGGAACAGTTCGCCCCCGGCGCGGCCCAGACCATAGGGCACCAGCCCGCCGATCGCCGAGCCCACCGCCGCCATCAGGCAATACACCCAGAAATGGCGCTTGTCATTCCAGATGTAAAGAGCCAGAATCGCGTCCATCGGCACTGGGATGCTCGATGAATCGAGCACCGCCACCGCCCCCACGCCCCAAATCCCCCACTTCACCAGCGCCGGAAGAACCGCCAGCTTCCATTCCGCCGCAATCCGCACAAGAAACCGCTTCAACCGCCGTCCCCTTCCGCCCCATCCTGCGTCAATTCAATAAGGAACATTGTACGTGCTGCGGTGTTGCGTTCGGCATCGCCGGAAATGAGAAAATAGAAGGAAAGGACTCGAAGACGGAGCCGCGGGGGATTTGTGCGTCCCCTTAGGCGCTCCAAAGCACCGAATGCCCACCAGCGAAGCGCCAGCCGAAGTGAACGAACCCAAGGGATCCGCCGAGCCGGACCCTCAACCGGGCAGCCCCGCCCAGGATGCGCCCGCCTCGGACCAGCCCTCTGAGGAAACCGTCACCCCCGGCGGTTTCCTCGGTTTGCCTCTGATCCCCTCACGCCCGCTGGACACGGGCGCCTCCGATTCGCCCGTCGTGCGCGGCTCCCGCTGGATTGACTACGACACCCACGAACTGCTGCAGATGCTCAGCGAGCTCGAGGACGAGCGCCGCTGGTCGCGCCTCCGCGAGGGCTTCTGGCTCGCGCTGCTCCTCCACATCCTGTTCTTGTCCGCCATCACCTGGATCCCGATCTATGTCTTCAAAGTCCCCAAGGTCGTCGATCCCTTCGACGTCATCAAGCAGCGCCCCGATCTGGCCTACCTCGACCTGCCGCCCGATGCCCTCCGCCAGATCAAGCCCAAGATCGCACCCACGCCTCTGCCGCAGGACAAGCCCCTCATCGACAAGAAAACGCTCGACGAGTTGAACAGGGAGTCACCGCCCCCGCCCCCGCAACAGACCCTGGCGCCGGAGCAGCCCAAGCCCCAACCCAGCCAGCCGCTGCCGCCCAATCCGGAATCGCAGGTCGAGGCGCCGCGGCCCTCTGCCCTCCCGGCCAAGCCCAACTTCGCCATGGGCCCGCAGAATCCCGCCGATCAGCTCCGCCAGGACATGCAAAACGCCATGCACGGCCACGGCCAGGAGACCTACGGCAATCTCCCGTCCGGCAGCCTGTCGATGCACCCCGGCGCCGGCACCGGCGGCGTTCAGGTCCTCTCCGACACGCATGGCGTCGACTTCACTTCCTGGCTCACGCGCTGGCACTTCATCACCGAGCGTACCTGGGACCCGCTCATCCCCGACGAGGTCAACCCGCCCATCCTCAAATCGGGCATTGTCGCCGTCCGCTTCAAGGTTCTGCCCAACGGCCAGGTCGTCGACATGCAGTTGGATGGCCGCTCCGGAGACACCGGTCTCGATCGCGCGGCCTGGGGCGCTATCACCGGCTCCAGCTATCCCCCGCTGCCCCGCGAGTTCCACGGCCCCTATCTGGAACTCCGCGCCTACTTCCTCTACAACATGGAGCCGCGCTAGCAAACCGAATTCGAATTTCGATAGGTTACTCCGCGGTCATCCTGCGGTCGCTTCTCAGCGGCGCTCCCAGCGCAATCGCATGAACGGAATTTGTTGACGAATGAGGTTCGCATTTCGTCGCGCCGGAGGCGCAACGGTTATTAGCCCCGCGCTTTAGCGTGGGGAAGCTGGCCCCATGAGGAATCTTAGCCCCGTAGGGGCGGTGGAAATCTGCCCGAAAACCTCCCGAATCCCCGTTCATGCGATTGCCCTGGCGGCGCTCCCATCAGCTCGCGCAGACGATCCGGGAAGATTGCTTTTGCTTTGTGTCCTCTCGTTGCCTGGATCGGAACCAAGATAGCCGTACCCCATGTGGGGGAGAACCGGTCGTCTGGGTTTGGCGATCGCCTCGGAGCGTCAAGCGTCGGCTGCAGCCGCGGAAGCTCGTCATCGCGTGCTCGGCGCGCCGAACTCGCTGATTTCTCTGACCCATAGCCTCGCCTTGCCTCCCGCAAGATCTTCTATGCCCGCAGTGCAGAGTATTTCTGTCTGCCGGCGCACAATGGACCTGGCAGTAGAAGGAGTGCGGCTCTGTTCTCTGTTCTCTGTTCTCTGTTCTCTGTTCTCTGTTCCCTGTTCTCTGTTCTCTGTTCCCTGTTCCCTGTTCCCTGATTTTGGCTTCTAACTCCTTTGCCGAGAGGAATCTGCGGATAAGTCCTTGGGAATCAGCCGCTTGGCGCGCCATTCGTGCGCCAACCGCCTGAAACCAAAGCAGTTCTGTACACAGACAGGGGGGGGCCCCTGACTGAGTAGTAAACATCGGAGCCCTCCCCGGGAGCCCCGGACCGCTGCTCGAGGCCGTTTTGTCCGAATCGCCGCCGGAGTCAACTTCAAGACTCCCAGCCTTGGTTCCATCCGGTGATTCCTGGTCGATGGGCTGGCTCGCTCATTGATTCTTCCAGAAGAACCACGCTGCCATAGTCAGGCCGATGACCACAACCAGGCCGCGCAGCACCGGCTGCGGAACGCGCCGCGCCAGGCTTGCCGAGACATACCCGCCGATGGCCGCCGCGACCATGGCCGCCAGGCAATAGCGCCACACCACTTGTCCGTCGATGACAAAGATGAGAAAGGCGATGCCGTTGGCCGGTGTGTTGGTCGCCATTTTGAGGCCATTGATTGCGTGCAGATCCTCGTAGCCAAACAACGAGAGCAGAGTGATCAGCAGAAATCCGGCCCCAGCCCCGAAGTATCCGATGTAGAAGGAGACCGTCATCGTGGCAAAGAACAGCGGCAGGCGCCGCGGTTCGTGCGCTTGTCCCTGCATCGCACGCTCTCGCCGGACCCGCTTCAACTGCTCCAACCGGCGCGACACTGGCCCGCTCACGGCGAAGATCAATGCCGCAACCAGCAATAGCCAAGGGACCAGGTGCATGAAGGTTCTCTGCGGAGTATTCAGCAGCACCACGGCGCCGGCGGTGCCGCCCAGAAGACCTGCCAGCCCCATGAGCCACGCAGCGCCCAGGTTCTTGCGCACGTCGTTGCGATAGGCGGCAATGGAAGTCAACTGGCCAGGCCAGATCGCCACCGTGTTCGTGGCGTTGGCCTGCACGGGCGGGATTCCCACACCCAACAACGCCGGGAACGAAAGAAACGAGCCGCCCCCGGCCACGGCGTTCAACACGCCGGCCAGAAACGCCGCGACCACCAGCCAAACCCAGTGCCAGTTGATCGCTGCCGCGATGGCAGAAAGGTGCATGATGCGGATTGTATTCGACGGGCCGGGCTGCACCTGACCGGCGACCGGCTGCGTGCCCGCGAACAGCCGCCCGAGACGGCTTCAGCGGCTAAAACCGCGTCTCCGCTGCCGAAAATTGCGCAGAGAAGGCCTCGATCCGGAGCCGCTAGCTGCCGCGCATCTAAATAACTAATCTCTTTTTCAATGAGATAACGAAGCCTGCAAATATTAGCGTCACAGACTCATATTTTCTGAATCATATATGCTATACTTTCATCAGATGATGTGAGCGGCTGGGACTCAACCCCCGGCCCAATCAAAATCTTCGAAGCATAGGAGGAGCACCACCATGGCGATCATTCGTTGGGACCCGTTCCGGGAAGTTGCAACCCTGCAGAACCGCGTTAACGCGCTGTTCCGCGATTTCAATGAAGGCGAAAGCTCGTTGACCACAGCCAGCTTCATTCCGCCGGTCGACATCTACGAGGACGAGAAGAAGGTCATCCTCAAACTCGAAGTGCCGGGCATGGAAGAGAAGGACCTGGACGTGAGCGTGGAAAACAACACACTGACCGTCAGGGGCGAACGCAAGTTCGCCGCGGAGGAGAAGGAAGAGAACTTCCACCGCATCGAGCGGCGCTACGGCACTTTCTTCCGCGCCTTCACCCTGCCCACCACGGTGGATACCGACAGCGTGGCGGCCAGCTACAATGCCGGCGTACTCAAAGTGGAGCTGAAGAAGAAGCCCGAAGCTCAGCCCAAGCAGATCAAGGTCAACGTGGGCAAATCGCTGGCCGCGTAAGTCCGGCCTCGAGCCGCTAGCCTCCGGTCCCGAGCCTTTTCAGCCGGAGGCGGCGGCCGCAAACCAACTGCGCCGGGTGGCTGAACCTGCCGTGCCCACCCGGCGCTCGTGTTTTATTGAAGGTACTTCGCATCCATTTTCTTCAAAGTGCGACTGGACGCTGGCTCCGGGCCGGAAGAAGCTAGGAGCTAGAGGCTGGAAGCGAGGAGCTGTTTCATGGCCATTCGTTCGGAAAAACTCACCGTCAAGTCGCAGCAGGCTGTGCAGGAAGCGCAGGCGCACGCCGCCGAGCTGGGCAACCCCGAGCTATTGCCCGTGCACCTGTTGCTGGCGCTCATTGAGGACCGCGAAGGCGTCATCCCCGCCGTGCTCGAAAAGATCGGCGCCCCGATCGAGAAACTCGAAACCGACCTGCACCAGATTGAGCAGAAGCTGCCGCGGGTCTCCGGCATGGCCGCGCAGCCCAGCCTCAGCCAGGCGATGAACAAAGTTCTCGAGCAGGCCTTTCGCGAGGCCGCCAACTTCAAGGACGAGTACGTCTCCACCGAGCATTTGCTCCTCGGCGTCGCGCACCTTAAAGGTGACCCCGCGCAGAATGTTCTGCTCGCCGCGGGCGCTACGCACGAGGCCATTCTGCAGGCGCTGACCGCCGTCCGCGGCTCGCAGCGCGTCACCGATCAGAATCCCGAGGAGAAGTTTCAAGCTCTGCAAAAATACGCCAAGGACCTCACCGAGCTCGCCCGCCGCGGCAAGCTCGATCCCGTGATCGGCCGCGACGAGGAGATCCGCCGCGTCGTCCAGGTGCTCAGCCGCCGCACCAAGAACAATCCCGTGCTGATCGGTGAGCCCGGCGTGGGCAAAACCGCCATCGTCGAGGGCCTCGCCCGCCGCATCGTCTCCGGCGACGTGCCCGAGAGCCTGCGCGACAAGCGCGTGATCGCGCTCGACCTGGGATCCATGCTCGCCGGCGCCAAGTACCGCGGCGAGTTCGAGGATCGTCTCAAAGCCGTCCTCAAAGAGATCGAGGAATCGAACGGCCAGATCGTCCTCTTCATCGACGAGCTGCACACGCTTGTCGGCGCCGGCGCGGCCGAGGGCGCCATCGATGCCTCGAACATGCTCAAGCCGGCTCTGGCGCGCGGCGAACTGCGGGCCATCGGCGCAACCACTCTGAACGAGTACCGCAAGTACATCGAGAAGGACAAGGCCCTCGAGCGCCGCTTCCAGATCGTCTACGTCGGCGAGCCCAACGTCGAGGACACGATCGCCATCCTGCGCGGCCTGAAGGAACGCTACGAGACGCATCACGACGTGCGCATCAAGGATGCCGCCATCGTGGCTGCAGCCACGCTCTCGCACCGCTACATCAGCGACCGCTTCCTGCCCGACAAGGCCATCGACCTGGTCGATGAAGCCGCCGCCTCATTAGCCATTCAGAAAGGCTCCAAGCCAACCGCCATCGACCGGAAGGAGCGCGAACGGACTTCGCTGGAGATCGAGCGCGAAGCCCTGAAGCGCGAGACCGACCCCAATAGCATCGAGCGCCGCGGCGAGGTCGAGCGCGAGATCGCCGCCTTGAACGAAGATATTACCGCCCTTACCGCCCGCTGGACCAAAGAGCGCGACGCCAGCAGCCGCATTACCGACGTCAAGAAGAAGATCGAAGCGCTGCAATTCGAGGCCGAGGACCAGACTCGCAAGGGCGTCCTCGACCGCGCCGCCCAGATTCAGTACGGCGAACTGCCCAAATTGAAAGCCGAACTCAAGCAGTTGACCGCCGCGCAGGAGGGCAATGCGGGCGTGGCGCGCATGTTGAAGGACGAGGTCGATGAGGAAGACATCGCAGCTATCGTCAGCAAGTGGACGGGCATTCCCGTCTCCCGGATGCTGGAGGGCGAGGTCAAGAAGCTGGTCACCATGGAAGACCGCCTGCGCGAGCGCGTGGTCGGCCAGGACGACGCGCTTTCGATCGTCGCCAACGCCATTCGCCGCTCGCGCGCTGGCCTGAGCGATCCCAAGCGACCGATCGGTTCGTTCATCTTCCTCGGACCGACAGGCGTGGGTAAAACCGAGACCGCGCGCGCTCTCGCCGAGTTTCTCTTCGACGATGAACAGGCCATGGTGCGCATCGACATGAGCGAGTACATGGAAAAGCACGCCGTGGCTCGACTCATCGGCGCGCCTCCGGGCTATGTGGGCTACGACGAGGGCGGCCAGCTCACCGAGGCCATTCATCGCCGCCCATACGCGGTTATCCTCTTCGACGAGATCGAGAAGGCGCACCCCGATGTCTTCAACATCCTCTTGCAGGTGATGGACGACGGACGACTGACCGACGCGAAGGGCCGCACCGTGGACTTTAAGAACACGGTGCTCATCATGACCTCGAACCTGGGCTCATCGATGCTCATCGGCGACGCGCTCAAAACCGGCCGCGACGGCGCCAGCCAGCCGAATTCCGATATGCAGCGCGAGAGCGTGATGCGCGTGCTGCGCGAGCACTTCCGTCCGGAGTTCTTGAACCGCGTCGACGACATCGTGATCTTCCGCTCGCTCTCGAACGCGCAGTTGAGCCAGATTCTCGACTTACGCCTCGACGAGGTGCGCAAGCTGCTCGAGGACCGCGCCATCTCCATCGAGCTCACCGAGCCGGCGCGGCAGTTGATCCTTGCCGCGGGCTCCGATGCGGCCTACGGCGCGCGTCCGCTCAAGCGCGCGCTGCAGCGCATGGTCCAGGACCCGCTGGCGATGAAGATCCTCGACGGTGAGGTCCTTCACGGCGCGCACGTCCGCATCGACGTTAACCGCAAGTCGAACAAGCTTGTGTTCGAGCCCATGGGGCGCGAAGCCATGGCGTGAGAGCAGTAAGCCAGCATATTTATCCCAATAACAAATCAGCTCCGCAATTGCGGAGCTGATTTGTTGCCCTTTACGTATGCTTTCTTCACCGCGCTGCTGTTTTACGCGCAACTTTTGCGCTGTGCAACGCCTCGTGGATGATCATCTTGAGATAGGTCTGGTAACGCAATCCGCGCTCGGCTGCCTGCACGCGAGCCTTCGCAATGTCATCCGGATCGAGGCGGATCGTGGTCGAGGGCAAAGCTGCACGCTTGGCAACAGTCCCGAGGCCAACTCGCCCTTCAGCCGTGGCTTTTTCGAACTCATCGGCGAGAGCGTCCTCGTGCGATTCCCACCACGCAGCCTCTTCGACTTCATTTGCGAAGGTCATGCTCTTCAGTTCTTCCAACATTGCCATTCCTCTTCTGTGACTGAAAGTATCGCCTGAGTCTTTCCTTTGCCGGCCATGCGGTAACGATGCGAACCTTCTTGCCCCGCATTGTCGAAACCACAATCAGGATTCTTCCAGCATCTGTCTCACCGACGTGAGGAACCCGCTCCTCACCGTTGCGAAGTTCAGCCTCAAGGTCACGCGGCCTATTTCTCAACACCTGTTC
Organism: Occallatibacter sp.; assembly: GCA_049514795.1. GTDB lineage: Bacteria > Acidobacteriota > Terriglobia > Terriglobales > Acidobacteriaceae > Telmatobacter. The sequence continues at coordinate 7,655 of JBEKUS010000025.1, read as the reverse complement.
GGCCTCGACTGGCGAAATATGATGACGTGCTAAATACCTAATGTTCTCGTTGTCCCAATCGAACTGGAGCATAATTACAAGCTCCGCCTGAGCAGAGGTCTTTTTAGAAGCCGGCATACGCTTTCTCCCACGGGGTTAAGCTCACCCGAGCCCCGGGTTGTAACCCCGAGGCGTTTATGGCCCTGCTCAGCGTCGCGCGCCAAAGTTCTTGGCGCGGCCTTCGTGTTCCGACTTCACCTTAATTGTAGCTACGTTGTAGCCATTTTGCAACTACTGTCGCAGCTCCACCAGCGTGGCGCCCTGGCCGCCTTCGTTCTGCGGGGCCTCTTCGATGCCGGCCACGTGCGGATGGTTCTTCAGGAACTCGCGCACGCCGCGGCGCAGGATGCCGGCGCCGTGACCGTGGATGATGCGCACCCGAGGCAGGCCGGCCAGAAACGCGCGGTCGAGGTACTTCTCGAGCTCGCCGGTCGCCTCGTCGACCGTGCGGCCGATGAGATTGATCTCCATGCGCAGCTCGTCGGTATTCGCGCTCGCCAAGGAGACGTGCACACCCTTCTGCCTGCCAGCCGCGGCAAGCGGAGAATCGCCGCCTTTTGCTGGCATTCCTCCGGGACCCGGAGGCGCGGAGCACTCATCGCGCTTGACGCGCATCTTGATCGGCCCCAGCGCGACCTCGAAGAGATCTTTCTCCACCTCGCGCTGCACCACGGCGATCTTGCTCATCGACTTGATGAGCACCCGGTCGCCAGCCGCAATGTGCCGCAGCAGGTGCGGCTGTGCGTTCTGGTCGCCCTGGTCCGCGCCGGTGCGATGCGCGACGACGGTCTGGTTGAAGCTCTCCTGAAACTCGCGCCGCAGCCGCTGGATGCGCCGCTCGGCCTCTTTCGTGAGCTTCTGCTGGGCTACGCGATCCTCGACCGCGCGCACGTTCTCGCGCATCTGGAATTCGAACTCTTTCATCAGCGAAGCCAGCTTGCCTTCGAGCTCGCGTACGCGGTTGCGCACCTCCACGTCGCCCTCGCGTTCCAGCTTCTTCCGCTCCTGGTTCAGCGCGTACTGCTCGGCGCGTGCCGCCTTGCGTTCGTCCTCCAGCGCGGCGAGATCGTTGTGCAGTTTGTCCAAGAAGCGCGCAATATCGGCTTGCTGCGAGCCGAGCCGCTCGCGCGCCGCGGCGACGATCGCGCCGTTCAGTCCGAGCCGCTCCGCGGTTTGGATTCCGGCCGACGCGCCCGGTACGCCGAGATGAAACTGATAGTTCGGAACCAGCGTCTTCTCGTCCACTCCTGCCGCGACGTTGCGCACGCCCGGAGTGTTCGCCGCGTAGACCTTGAGCGACGTGTGATGGGTCGAGATGAGCGTCCACGCGCCGGCCTTGAGAAAGTGGTTCGCGACAGCCACCGCCAGGGCCGCCCCTTCTTCGGGATCGGTCGCCGAACCGAGCTCATCGAACAGTACCAGCGAGCGCGCACCGGCGAGCCGCGAGAGGCGGTCGAGATTGGTGATGTGTGCGGAGAAGGTGGAGAGCGCGGCCTCGATGGACTGCGCGTCTCCAATGTCGGCGAGGAACGCCGTGAGGACCGGAAAACGTGCAGCCGAGGCGGGCACCGGAATTCCGGCCTGCGCCATCATCGCCAGCAAGGCAACCGTCTTCAGCGCAACCGTCTTGCCGCCGGTGTTGGGCCCGCTGACAATCAACTGGCGATCTTCGGCGGTCAACTCCAGCGCAAGCGGAACGATTTGTCCGCCGGTTGCGCGAAGACGCTTCTCGAGCAGCGGATGGCGCGCAGCTTCAACCCGCAACAGCTCCGGCCCGAACGACGGCGCGACACAATCGAACTGGCGCGCGAAGCGTGCCCGCGCCAGCGAGCCGTCTACGACAGCCAGCACGCGAGCGCCCTCGACTAGGCTGTGCGCGTACCCGGCCACCTGGCGCGTGAGCGCGACGAAGATGCGGTGGATTTCCTCCTGCTCTTCCTCAATGAGCCGCACCAGCTCATTGTTTTGTTCGATCGTTTCGAGCGGCTCCACGTAGACGGTTTGCCCGGAGGAGCTCGCCCCGTGAATCACGCCTGTCACGCGGCGCTTGAGCTCGGCTCGCACGGGGATCACGAATCGCTCGCCGCGAATGGTGATGACGTCGTCCTGCGTAGCGCCTTCGCCGGAGAGCTTGCGCAACGCCGACCGCAGGCTTTCTTCGATGAGCCGCTGCTGGCGCTCCTGCTCGCGTCGAATCCGATTGAGCTCGGGCGATGCATCGTCGGCCAATGTGCCGTCGGGCTGAATCTTGCGCTCAATGGACTCGGCGAGCGGGCGCAGGCTCGTGGTCAGCTCCGCCGAGAGCGCCGACAGCTCCGGCAGCTTGCCAACGAGGCGTGCCGGAGGCTCGCGCAGCAGCGCTTGCCACGCGGCCACGTCATTCGCGAGCCGCGCCACACTCTGCAGCTCCGCGGCTTCGAGCGCCGCGCCGGGGATCTGCGCCTTCGCGGCCAGTTGCGTGGGATCGAAGAGCCCGCCGAGCGGAATCGAGACCTGCTCTTCAACGATGAGCCGCACCTCGGCGGCGAGCCGGTGCTGGCGCCCGATCCAGTCTTCGTCCGTCGATGGACGCAACGCCAGGATCGCTTCGCGGCCGACTGGCGAGGCGGAGAACCCCGCGACCAACGCGAGCAGAGGCTCCCACTCGAGCGCCGCCAGGTCAGCGTGCTCCACAGGCGACGGAATGGGATCGAGCAACGGCATCTTCAGAACAATGGTAGCGTTCCGGGCGCAGTTGCGGGTCGGTCAGGCCGCCGACACGCGCGCAAATGAAGTTTGGATGTTCTGCGAGCGGCGATGGCGAGAGACCAAACGTCACCTATATTGGGCGCAGTGCCGTAGAACCGGACGGCTGTCGATCACTTCGTCGATGCGTTGGATTCGGCGGCAGCGGATGCAATGGGACAAGACGCGCCGCATGAACTGCCGCATGGGGGTGCGGCGTTGGACTCCGGCTTCTTTTCTGCCGGAGCGGGCTCGGACTTCGCGCTGCCCTTGGCGGGGTAGTCGTTCACGTACCAGCCAGAGCCTTTGAACTTCAGGCCCGGCGCAGTAAGCGGGCGTTCCAGCGCACCGCCGCACTTGGGACACACCTTCTCCGGCTTGGAGTTGAAGTGTTGGATCTTCTCGAATCGATGGCCGCACTGCGTGCAGCGATACGGGTACAGCGGCAACTGATCTTTCCCTTCGGCGACGAATCGCTCTTATCTCCATTGTAACGGGAGAGCGGCGAATCCAGGTGGATCGCGCCGCCCTCGCCGAATGCCAGAGGTTGTTGGACCGGCTTCTCTCAGTGCACCGCGATCGGCACTGAGGCGCTCGCATTCTCCCACGCCAGCGTGAGCGTGGCCTTGCCGCCGCCGTTGTCGGTGATGGTGTACTTCAAGTCCTCTACGAGCGCCGGAGGCTTGGCCGTGGCCATCTTCGTCCGGCCCAGATCCTGCGCGCTGTCGTGCGAGAGGCCCCACTCGCCGGTCCGCTTGTTCACGATCAGGACCCAGCTCGCCGGGTCCGAGATGTCGACGAAGAGCGTGTACGTTCCGGCGGGAACGCTCAGGTCGCCGATGGTCAGGTCGGCATCGGTCTTCAGCGTGGTCGCTGCATTCGCGCCCGCGCGCCAAATCGGGTACTGCGGGTCGTGGCCGATCAGGCCGTCTTTCGTGAAGATCTTGCCCTCGCGGCCCCGTACGCGCGGCGAGCTGTAGGTGATGGTGATGGTCTTGCCGGCGATGGTCGCGGTTTCCGTGGCCGGCGGGCTCTTCGGCGGGCCCGGAGGCGGTCCCTGGTGCATCGGAGGCGGCACGGTCTGGGCAAGCAATGTGGCGGCGGCGAGCAAAAATCCCGAACAAGCAAATAGGCGCTTCATGATATTCCTTTTCCTCCACGCGGGGCCTTGTCTTGCTTCAGGGATTGCCCCGACCGGATGATTGTCGCACCGCGCGGGCACGTTGCGGAAGCCGGCTCTGTGAATCCCCGCCAGGACGTGCTGCGCGTCAAACTCACCGCGCCGATCGAAAAGGTGTCGATCACATACAGCTACGATGTGCTCTGAACCGATAATTGGCGCCGAAAGTCTGCGGTATGGCGAATAATGAATTGCCATCCTGAGCGAAGGCCGGCTGCAAGCGGCCTTCCCAAAACGCTCGATTCATAGGACAATCCAAAGCGAGGAACTTATGTTTTCAAGAGCCGCTGTCCACTTCTGTGCATTCGTTTGCCTATCCCCATTCCTGGCCGCTGGCTGCTTCTCCCAGGCCGCCTCGGAATCCGCCTCCACTAGCACGCCCGTGGGCCGATGGAAATCCGTCGACGACAAATCCGGCAAGCCTAAGTCGGAATTGATTCTGTGGCTCAAGGACGGCAAGCTTTACGGCCGCATCGAAACGATCCTCGATCCCGCTCCTGACAATCCCAACCACAAATGCATCCACTGCTCGGGAGCCATGAAAGACAGAGAACTCCTCGGCATGGAGATTCTCTGGGACATGAAACCGGACCGTGACGCTTGGTCGGGCGGCTTCATCTTCGACCCCGACAACGGCAGCACCTATCGCTGCATCATGGAGTTGCAGGACGGTGGCAAGAAGCTGAAGGTCCGCGGCTACATCGGCTTCTCGCTCTTCGGCCGCACGCAGTATTGGTATCGCGAAGAGTAGCGCCGTTTGGCCAGGGTGGATCGCCGCGCACTGCGCTACGCAGCACGGGGAAATGCCCCAATCTTCGGCCGCCTGCGCCGCGACGCGTGCCACAGATCGTACTGCTGCTGCAAGTCGAGCCACAGACGCGGCTCAGTGCCAAACGCATCCGATAGTCGAAGCGCCATTGCCGCCGTAAACGAGGCGCGGCCATTCAGCAACCGCGATAGAGTGGAACGCGCCACGCGCAGCCGTCTGGCCGCCGCGCCCACGGGCATTTTGCCAAGGTATTCGCGCGAGATTTCGCCCGGATGGGCTGGCTTGTACATCTTTCTACGCGTAAACATCTTCCTGATAATAGCTGCTACGCCGCTTTCTTCACCCGCATTGTCACCCGCAGACCGGCGGCAGTAGCCATCTTGACCAGCATGTCGAGGCCAAAAGCGTCGATTTTCCCACGGATGAGATTGGAAATGCGCGGCTGGGTGACTCCGAAGAGCTTAGCGGCCTGCGCCTGGGTCAGCCGTTCGCTCTTGATCTGACGCTTGAGGGCAATCATGAGCGAAGAACGGAGTTTGAGGTTCTCTGCCACTGCGGGATCGTCCTCGATGGCGTCCCATACACTCGCGTAACGTTCCCTCTTCATCTACTCAACTCCCTCACCAGTTCCTTGTAGCGCCGTTTGGCCAAAAAAACATCGCCGGGCGTGGTCTTCTGCGTCTTCTTTTGAAAGCAATGCAGAACATAGATTGCGTCTGCGAACTTGGCCACGTATAGGACGCGAAAGATACCGCTCTCGTCACGAATCCGGATCTCCCGCACGCCCGGTCCAACCGTCTCCATCGGCTTCCAGTCGTCTGGATCGAGCCCCTGTTGCACCTGGAAAAGCTCCAATCCCGCCTCGCGCCGGGCATTCGGTGGAAAACTCCGCAGATCGGCGCGTGAACTTCCGCAGAACTCGATCGGCCGAACGGATCGAAGCATGTGCCAGTATACAAGATTCTGCATATTCGCGCAATCGGATTAGAATGCCTCCATGGCGGACGATCCGATGTTCACGTCCCTAACCTTCGATGAAGAAACGGCAGAAAGATGGGCCACTCGCCATCGAAAACATTGGATGGTCGGCGTCAAGGATGGAGGCTCCATGGCCCATGAGTGGAAAGCATTCCTCGACGACAGCGGAGACGCGAGAAAGCAGAAGTTCTTGGTGGTCGGTTCCGTGCTCGGAGACAAGGCAGCATGGAATGATTTCAATAAGGCGTGGAGGAGAACACTCCATGAACCACCTCGCATTGAACACTTCCATTACAAAGAGTTCATTTCGCTGCGCGGAGAATTCAATCAGTTCCGAGACGGAGTCAGATGGCCGAAACCTGCCGGAAGTGTTGCGGCAAATTGCAAGAAAGATGCGCTAGAGAGGGTGATCTTGAAGTCAAACTTGCAATCCTATGGCGTGGTTCTAGACCTCGCTGGCTATAAACGAGTTCGTGAGATGGGGGCCAACGCAAAGTTGTTCTTGGGAACGGACGCCTGGGGATACGCTCTTCAGGAAGTTGCCCATGAGATCGCCAAGTTGATAATCGAAGCGGATCCCAACGCAAAGGTTACGTATATCTCAGACGACTCTTCAAGTGCTCCAACATACGCAAAAGCCTATGTGGGTTTCAAAAAGAAGAATCCGAACACTGCAAAGCACATGCTTGGCCTCTCTCATCTCCCAGACGAGCAATGGTATGGCCTGCAAGCCGCCGATCTCATTGCCTCAGCGGTCAAGAAGTGCTACGAGGAAATGGAAAAGGACGCTTCGCCCAAAGCGTTCCAGTCTCTTGTGAAAGAGCGGCCGCTTTTCAAGAATTTTGTCAAAATCGGCTACATCGATGAGGGCCGCCTGCGGGGGATAATCGCGCATCAGTCCATCACCAGGCGCGGTCAGTGACTCTATTTCGAACGAACGTTCGATGACCTTGCATCTATAGTGGACAAGAGCGCGTCCCGCCAAGCATGCGCTTCGTATCTCCCGAAGTTGACCGCGCCGCCTTATGCATTCCCCATCCCCACCTTCCCCAATCTCTCGGCCACCATCTCCTCCGCGTGGGCGAAGAACTCGTCGCGGGAGAGCTTGCCTGCTTCGAGGTCGGCGAGGATGGCCTTTTGGGCCTGGTACTCGCGGTTGACGATGCCGGCTTTGGACTGCAACATGCGCCAAGCCTTACGTCGCTCCACGCAGAACAGGACTAACTGGCGAGAGATCGCATAGGTTGTGCTTTTGCCGCTCTCGTCCGGAACCAAGATAAAAACGCCGAAGTCGGGAATGTAGCTGCGGTGTTCGGGCAAGAGGTAGTAGCGGTAGACCACGTCCTGCTGCGTGACGCGGACCAGCATGTTATCGAGTGAAATCAGTTTCTCGGCCTGCTCGGGTTTGATCTTCTTCAAGTGATTGCGGAAGCGCGCCTCAGTGGTGCACCAGTGGGCCACGGTGTAGCGCGCGGTTTCGCCGGTGGCCTTCGATTTGGTCTCGTACCAGTCGAGATCGATGGACGGGTTGCCCTTGATGTCGAGCGCCTCCTGGTAGCTTTCGCCGAGGCGCGGATTGAAGACGAACTCGGGAACGCCGCGGGAGTCGCGCGCGCGCTGCGCCTGGACGATCGCCATGTCGTCGGCCACGCCGTGCTCCGGCTGGCAGGTGGTGAAGGCCTGCAGGAACATAGTGCCGCGATACTCGAGGCCGTCGAGGATGGCGCGGTAGAGCTTGGGCGCGTTGGCCATGGAGACCTGCGCGACGAACGGCGAACCGTGGCCGGCGAGGAAGGTCTCGGCCACGGTCTTCTTCTCGGTGTTCTTGCCCTGGGTGGCGGAGCCGAAGGTGTTCATGTCACCGCCGCCGAGCATGGGCGTGGAGTCGGAGTTCTGGCCGCCGGTGTTGGAGTAGACCTGCGTGTCGAGCATGAGCACCTTGACGTTGGGCCGGTTCTGCAGGAC
>JBEKUS010000024.1:0-64574 GCA_049514795.1 Occallatibacter sp. | reverse complement strand
AACTACCTTGCTGGATCCACTTGTACAACTGGCATAGACCCCACGCCAGCCTCGCCAACAACACTCCCATCAGCCGCGCTGGCCTCGATCGGAACAACCTGTTGACACTACACAACTAGGGGCTAGGGACTAGGAAGCGCGTTAGCTCGGACTGGGCGCGGTCGAGGTCCTCGGGAATGCCGATGTCGAGGAAGTAGCCGCTGACTTCGTAGGCCGCTGGGGCCAAGCGGGCGATCTCCGGCACGAAGAAGTCCTTTTCGATGGAGAAGCGCTCCGGGAGCGAAGGCGGCCACTCGATATTCCGATTGAAAACATACGCGCCTGCGCTGATCCACCCCGGACCGGAGCGGCCTTTTTCCTGGAAGGCCACTATGCGGCCGTTCTCGATGGCAACGCCGCCGTAGCGGGCCAGGTCGGGCTGGGGCGCGACGGCGATGGTCACGGCGGCCCGCTCGTCGCGATGGAAGCGCATCATGGCGGCGTAATCGGCGTCGAGAAACGTGTCGCCGTTTAGCACGAGCACGGAGTCGTCTGTGGCCTGGGCGAGCGCGAGGCGAATCGCTCCGCCGGTGCCGAGCGGAACGCTCTCAATCGCATAGTCCAAGGTCATGCCACGGAACGATGCGCCGAAATGATCCTGAATGGCCTCGTGCAGGTGGCCCACCGAGAGGAGGGCGCTCGTGCAACCGGCTCCGCGCAACTGCGCGAGCAAGATCTCAAGGAATGGGCGGCCGGCGACCGGCGCCATGGGCTTGGGGATGCCGTCGATGCGCGAGGCCAGACGCATGCCGAACCCGCCGGCGAGAACGATGGCTTCCATGCGGGCTCAGTCCTGGGCCGCGGCGGCGGCCGGGGCGCGATCCGCGGCAAAACAGCTCTGCTCGACGATCATGCAGAAGATGTGTTCGAGAGCAAGGTGCGCCTGCTGGATGTACATCGTGACATCGGAGGGAATCCGCAGGCAGTAGTCGCAAAGCGGCGGCATCTTGCCGCCGATGCGTCCCGTGAGGCCGATGGTCGCGATTCCCATCCGTCGGCTGAGTTCGAGAGCGCGGAGGACGTTCGGGGAATTGCCCGAGGTGGAGATGCCGAGAAAGATGTCGCCCGCCTGCCCGAGCGCCTCGACTTGGCGCGCAAAGACGCGCTCGAAGCCGTAGTCGTTGGCGACGGCTGTGAGGATGGAGGAGTCCGTGGTGAGGGCGACGGCGCGCATGGGGGGGCGATCGTCGACGAGGCGGCAGACAAACTCGGCCGCCAGATGCTGCGCGTCGGCGGCGCTGCCGCCATTGCCGGCCACCATCAGCTTGCGGCCCGACTTGAGCGCTTCGGCCGTAGCCTCGGCGGCCGCGGTCAGCGTGGCGTGGAGCGCCGCGTCCCGCGCCACTGCCTCGACGACGCCGATCCCCTCCAGCAATTTCTCCCGCACCAGACTGCTCATGGCACACTCCACAACGGCGCACCGCCGGACGAAGGAGACGCGCAGGCCGGGTCGCCCGCCGGGCGCGACCTCTCGCCGCAAGGTTCATCCTAAACCAGGATGAGGCCGATTGGGCATGGAAGGGCGCGCGGATTGCCGCGGAAGCAGCACGAGCAGGCGTTCGCCCACCCGCGGCGGGCAGGGATGAGCAAACGCTAATCTTCCGAGCCGCCGGCGTACTTAGCGGCTCAGGTGCTGAAGAAAGAAGTCCGCCATCATGCGATTGGCCTCGATCGACTCGGGCAGTTGCGGGTCGAGCCAGAAGGCATGAGGCAAGGCGTCGAAAAGCACGAGGCGTGCGTCATCTCCGGCGTGGAGATAGGCGCGATGCAGGTTCGCCGTTCCGCTCAGCAGGAGGTCGCGCCCGCTGGTAATGAAGAGGGTGGGCGGCATGCCGCGCAGATCGGCATAGACCGGCGAGAGCACGGGGTCGCGGGGATCGGCGGTGCCGACGTAATGGGGGAGAAGCGGCGGGACCGGGGGCGGATCGAGATGCCCGGAAAGACCGCGGAGCCCAAAGATCGCCCAGGAATCGCCGTTCCGGGAGAAGTCGCCCAGACCGCTGAAAATGCCGAGAGCGGCGGGCATGGGCAGGCCCAACTGCTTGATCTTGACCGCCACCTCGCCGGTGAGGATGGCGCCCGCCGAGGTTCCGTAGATGACGATGTGCCGCGGTTTGTAGGTCTTCAGGAGCTCCCTGTAGACGGCCACTGCGTCATCGAGGCCGGCGGGGAAGGGGTTCTCCGGCGCCAAGCGATAGAGAACGGCGACCACCTTGATGCCCGTGTAGTAGGCGACGGGAATGGACTCGGAATAGGAGCCTGAATCGGAGTCGAAGCCGCCGCCGTGCAGGTTCAGCAGGACCTTGTTGCGATTGGCCGGGGACATGCCCTCGGGCGTGACGATGCGGACAGGAACTCCGGCGATCTTGTCTTCGACAATCTGATTGGGACAGATCTTCGTCCAGGCGATGCGCTCATTGGCGGTGCGAGCATCGGTGCGGGCGCGGCGGGCGGCCAGGGACTCGGGCGGGGCCTGATCGGGAACCGCGCGGGCGAGCGATTTCTGCGCTTCGGGACTGATGGTTTGCGGCAACGGCGCCACGCGCGTGACGTGCGCCGTTCCCTGCGCGTCGATGAAGCTGGTATCGCGGTTCGGCGCATCGGCGGCGGTGGTGGGAGAGGGTTGCTGCGCGAAAAGCAGAGGCGACGCCAGCAGGACGAAGACGGCCGTGGAACGGAGAACAGAGCACATGGAGGCAACCCCGAGGATGAGATTGGCTCGACAGAAGCGCATTGTTCCACGGCCGAACGTAGGGTGTCTACCGGGGCTGGGATCGCGGATGGGAGATCGAGGCGCGAAGGAAAAGGGCGAGGCGCACGGGGCGGCTTGCAGGGGAGGCGGGGTCTTTGAACGGGTCGACTGGCGCGGGCGGGGCCGGCACGGGAGAACGCAGTGCGCGTTCTCCCGCGACGGCGGACCGCGGTTGACCGGGTTATTGCGGCAGAACGAGAAGATCGGCTTCCAGCAGCTTCTCCGTAAGGCGATCGAGGGCCAACGGGAATCTGTTGGAGACCGTCCGGACGCACATGCCGAGCATCGAGGCGGCTTCGATCTGAGTGTATTCCTGGAGCACAACCCGGCTCAGCAGCTCCCGGTCGAGCGAGCCGAGCTGGCCGATGCAGTTTTCGATATCGAGGACAAAGACAATGGCGTCTTCGAAGGTGCGGATGGGGCGGCTGGAAGCCCACCCGCGACCGACCGGGTCGCTTAGGATCGATGGCGCCCTGCCCACCTGCATGGAGGCATACAGGTAGCGCCGCAACAGGCTCTCGGTATGCTTCCGATAGAAAGCCAGGCATTCCGGAGGCTTGGCCTCGCGCCTGGCCGGCTCGACTTTGCGGCGTGTTGTTTGCCGCTGCTCCCTTCTCCCTTGTTCGATTCGCCAAACGGCGTGAGTTGCGCTCGATTCCCATTCCATTGGCAACTGAAGCGCGGCGCTCATTGCGCACCTCCTGCCGCTTCAGCCACCGCCCAGACTTTGGGCAGTTGCAAGCGGCTCGGGCGCCCGCGCCGCTTGCGGCTCTCCGGAGTTGGAAAATCCCTGAGTTTCGCCTGGCACTCCCTGCAATAAACGCTCTTCTGGGTCTGGGCGCGGTACCAGAGACACCCGCACCCTTCGCAGATTTTCAACTGCACACGCACATCCATGTCCGATTCTCCGCATCGATTTCATCTCCCGTCGGAATGTTGTGTTGCCGATCGTTCCACGGGGTGAAGAGAACCAGGGCGGGCAACTCAGGTTTCTCAAGTCCTGATGGGGGACTGCCGCCCGGTGTCTCCTGTTTCCTGTCATGACCATCGGCGCGCAGATGCTGGAGGACTCGCGCAGGGCTTGTCCGGGGCCCCGTTCGAAGCGCCGGCGCCGGGGAATGGAGTATCCGGACCGGCTGGGGCGCCTCGGGAATCGGCCGTTCGCCGCGGATAGAGACAGTACTCCCTTTCCGCCATAACTGGCGGCAATGGAACACTTTCCCGCGGATTCCGACACGCCCGTACGCGATGAAGTGGACCAATTGTGGGGGTTCGGTTCCTCCCGGTCAATGCTCTGGCTACCACTTTCCGGTCATTGCCTTTCCATTCCCTGCCAAGACGCTCAGAATTAAAGCCAACCAGGCCTGCGAGGTTTTCCAAGAGCAATGGTGCGGAGCAGGCACCTATTGCCGGCGGCGTACTTTCCACAAATGAACCTCACGCAGATGCACGAACGTCTCCGCCTGGAACTGCTGCGAAGGATACAGCGGGGGACGTTGAGCGTTTCGCTATTGGCCCGGCAGACGGGGTTCGGGCAGGCGCATCTCTCCAACTTTCTGCGCTGCCGGCGCCAGCTCTCGCTGGAGGCCATGGATCGCATCCTGGCAGCGCAGCACCTTACGGCTGCCGATCTGCTGCCCGCCGTGCCGGAGAGGGGGGCCCCACCGGAAGGCGAAACCGGCAGCGCCGTGCCCGTGGTCTCGCACGCCGTGGCGCTTTTCGATGCCGTCGTCCGGCCCTCCGCGGTGCAGTCGATGCTGCACCTGCCCGGAGCGGGCTTGCGATCGGTGCGCGCGCGCGCTTCGAGCAACCGCCGCGCGTGGCAGCGGTTTGTGGCCGTCCGCATCCCGGCTGGCGACGCGCCGCCCATGGATCCGGTGCTACAGCCCGATGCGATCGCGCTCATCGACCGGCACTACAACTCGCTCACACCCTACCGGCCCAACCGGCCGAACCTCTACGCAGTCCGCCAGGACTCGCGCCTCAAGCTGCGCTATGCCAGCTTTCTCTCAAGCCGCCTGGTGCTCCGCCCCGAGAACAGCGCCTACCCCGTAGAGCTGATCGAGGTGGGTCCGGGAGATACGCCGAACGATCTGCTGGTGGGGAGGATTGTTCTGATCTTGAATGAGTTCTGAGAGCCTTCGCGAGGCGCGGGGTCAAATCGCGGGAAACGCGCCGCCGGCCAGATCGCGTTCGGCTTCGAGGAGATTCTCGGGCCGACCGAGGTCGCGCCAGTAGAATTCGTCCGCGCGAAAGGCCAGGATCGGTTCGCCCCGCGCGGCAAGGCGCAAGTAGACCGGGACGATGGGGAAGGCGCCTTCTTCCTGCATCCCGGTGAAGATGCGGGGCGAGAGGACGTGGATGCCGGAGAAGGCCAGAGCTTGCTGCTGCTGCGCGGGGCGGACAACCTCGGGCGCGACATCGCCGCCGGCGCGGCGGCCACAGAGCCGGCCGTGCTCGTCGAAGAGCAAGTGCCGGGAGGTCTCGCGCTGCTGAACGGCCAGCGTGGCGAGAGCGTTGTGCTCGCGGTGGAATTCGACCATACGCGCGAGATCGATGGTGCTGAGGACGTCGACGTTGTGCACGACGAACGGTTCCTCGGCGGCGCCCGGCTGGAGAAAGAACCAAGCGGCCTTCCTGAGGCCGCCGCCGGTGTCGAGCAGGACGTCTTCGCGCGAGATTTCGATCCTCATGCCGAAGTTGCGGTTGGCCTCGAGGTAGTCGACGATCCGATCCGCAAAGTGGTGGATATTGACGATCGCTTCGCGCACGCCGAAGGCGCGGAGGCGGCTGAGAGTGAGCTCAAGAAGGGTGCGGCCCGCGACCGTGACCAGCGCCTTGGGGCGGTCATCGGTGAGCGGGCGCAGGCGCGTGCCTAGGCCGGCGGCGAGAACCATCGCCTTCATTTACTTCGCTTCTCCCAACAAGCCTGATTTCTCGAGCTCGACGTGCCGGACGACGACATCGACGCCGCTCGCACCGCGCAGATGCTTGGCCAACTGCTCCGCAAGATAGACCGAGCGGTGCTGCCCGCCGGTGCAGCCGAAGGAGACCATCAGGTTCGAGAAACCACGCTGGCGGTAGTTGGCGACACTGGCATCGACGAGCGAGAGAACATGATCGAGATATTGGTGGACGCTCTCGCGCCGGTCGAGATATTCGATGACCGCCTCATCCCGGCCGGTGAGCGAACGGAACTGCTCTTCGCGGCCGGGATTGGGCAGGCTGCGGGCGTCGAAGACGAATCCGCCTCCGTTGCCCGTCTCGTCGGCTGGCGCTGAGCCGTGGAAGGAGAAGCTGAAGATGCGCACGGTGAGTCCCGCGGCGGGCGCGGCGAGACTCTGGAGCTTCTCGGACGACGACATGCGATGGAGCTCGTCGAGCAGTGCCGGGAGCGCGATGGGCAGCCTGACGTTCTCCGCGAGCCAGCGCAGGTTCTTGAGCGCGTAGGGAACGCTCTGCAGGAAATGGGCCTTGCGCTCGTAAAAGCCGCGGAAGCCGTACGCGCCGAGCGCCTGCAGGATGCGAACGTAGACGAACGCGTAGTAGTGCTCCATGAAGGCGCCGCGCCGGAGATCGATGAAACCGGCGAGCGTGTCGAGATAGGCGTCGAGGAGCTGCTGGCGCAGATCGGGCGGCAGGCCGGCCTTGCCGTCGAAGAGCAGCGAGGCGATGTCGTACTGCAGCGCGCCTTTACGTCCGCCCTGGTAGTCGAGAAACCAGGGCTCGCCGTCGCGCAGCATCACGTTGCGGCTCTGATAGTCGCGATAGAGGAAGTAGCCGCTCGGGGCGGCGAGCAGGAATTTGGTGAGGCGGGTGAAATCGTCCTCGAGCGCCTGTTCGTTGAAGGGGATGCCGGCGAGGCGGAGGAAGTAGTACTTGAAGTAGTTCAGGTCCCAGGCGATGGACTGCCGGTCGAAGCTCGCGCGCGGGTAGCAGACCTTGTAGTTCAGGTCGCGGCCCGCCTCGACCTGGAAGCGCGGCAGAACCGCGACGACCTTGCGATAGGCTTCGACGACTTCGGGAGCAATCGTATCGCCGGTGCGATGGACGCTGAGAAACTCGAAGAGCGTGGTGTCGCCCAGGTCCTCTTCGAGATAGGCGCCCTGGCTCAGGTCCTCGGCATAGATCTCCGGTACCGGCAGTCCGTGGCGGCGAAAATGCCGTGAGAACTCGATGAAGGCGGCGTTCTCCTCGCGTACGGAGTAGAGAATTCCGATGGCGCTCTTCCCCGTCCCGGCAAGGCGGACAATGCTGCGCCCCGAGCCGCCGAGCTGCCCTTGAAGCGGCAGCACACGCTCGGCCGGCGCGTGGAAGTGCTGCTCGAAGAGGCGTTTGAGAACGTCCATGAAGGTCTCGCCGCGATTTGCCGACGGTGCTTCGACAAAGATAGCGATGCAGGGGAAGCGGGCGCAAGGCGGGGATGCTAGCCGTCGACCATCACTCAACCGCTCGCGGCGAATACGACTCGAAGCAGGTTGAGCTCGCAATGAAATTCACAACGATGGTTCCCGTAGGGCCATTGCGCTGTTTGGCGATGATGATTTCGGACTTGGCCCTCTCATCCTTGCTCATCTCCTCGTCGCGCCTGTAGTAGGATTCGCGGTGGATGAAGGCGACAACGTCGGCATCCTGCTCGATGGAGCCCGACTCGCGCAGGTCGCTGAGCATGGGGCGTTTGTCGTCTTTGCGCTGCTCGCTGGCGCGCGAGAGCTGCGAAAGCGCAAGGACCGGCACCTGGAGTTCCTTGGCCATGGCTTTCAGGCCGCGCGTAATCGCGGAGACCTCCTGGACGCGGTTCTCGTAGCCCTTGCGGCCGTTCCCTGGCAGCGAAGCCGACATCAATTGCAGGTAGTCGACCACGACCAGATCGAGGCCGTGGGCATTTTGTTTCAATCGGCGGGCCTTGGCGCGCATCTCGGCCAGCGTAATGCTGGCAGTGTCGTCAATGAAGATGTGCGAGTCGACTAAGAAACCGAGGGCGGATTGCAGTTTTTCATGGTCCTCGTGGGGGATGAAGCCGGTCTGGAGGCTGCGCTGGTCGACGCGCGCCTGCGCGGCCAGCATGCGCCGCAGGAGCGACTCCCTGCTCATCTCCAGGCTGAAGACGGCCACAATGGCGCCGGAATGCACGGCCGCATTTTGCGCGATGTTGATGGCCAGCGCCGTTTTGCCCATGGAGGGCCGCGCCGCGATGATGATGAGCTCGCCCTTCTGCAGGCCGCTGGTCATACGGTCGAGATCGATCAAGTGCGTTTCCAGGCCGGTGACTTCGCGGCTGTTTTTATAGAGGTTGTCGACCGAGCCGAACGAGTTGCGGACGATGATGTCGATGGGCTGCAGGCCCTGACTGAGGCCGGCCTCGCTGACTTCGAGCAGTTGCGATTCGGTCTCGTCGAGCACGCCGATGGCGTCCTCGCTCTGGTCGGCAGCCTTGGCGATGGCCGCCGAGCAGATGCCCATCAGCCGGCGCAACATGCTCTTGTCCTTGACGATGCGGACGTAATCGTCGATTACGGGCCGGCGGGGCAGACCCTCGGTGAGCGAGGCCAGATAGGCCACACCGCCGACGGCTTCGATCTCCTTGTAGCGCGCCAGTTCGTTCGCCAGCGTCACGATGTCCACGGCGTGCCCGGAATCGACCAACTCGCTCATACGCAAGTAGATACGGCGATGCGAATCGAGCGAGAAGTCGTCCGCTTTGAGGAATTCGGCGGCCTCGGCGTGGGCGGCGTTGTCCAGCAGAATCGCGCCGAGAATGGTCTTCTCGGCGTCGATGTTTGCGGGCAAGCCGGCTTCGAGGGTCAGATCGGGGATAGTGGCCATACCAGTGGAACGCGGAACCCCTCGGCTTGAATCCGAGGATCGTTCATTCGAGTTTGAGGTCTACGGGGGCGGAGAGCAAGCGATGAAAAGACGGCTGAATTTGGAAATCCGCAGCCAATTACCTTTGATGGGGCATCTGTTATGAAGCGGCGCGAGGTGTCAAGCCTTTCGCCGTCAGCCGGATCGCACCTATCGCAGATGCAGTTCATCTAGATCGCTGATTCCAAGTCACTTACGCCGGATCCCACTGAGCGAGAAAGTCCTTTTCCGGCCTTGCAGATGATTTCGCTCACTTCGCGCAAAATAAATCCAGCAAGGCAGAAGGCGCGGGCTCTGACCCCGGATCTCTGCCCTCTGTCGTTAACTCCTCTGCCGAGACACATCTGCAGGCAAGTCATTTGGAATCAGCCGGTTGGCGGACCATATTTGCGCCAACCCTCTGAAACCAAACCAGTTATTTTCAGATGCCGGGGGAGGCACCCCCCGTAACTACTAAGTCATGTCAAATTGTCAGGTCTTTACCCTGTAGCACAGGGTTTTCGTGCCCGCCTGCACCAGAAATGGTGCAAAGCGAAATCAAAACCGTTTTGCCCCGGGAGGCTCTTGAACGGTACGGTCCTGCGGTCAGGAACCGTCCTAGTGAATGTCGGCCATGGCGGAATTCATCCCGTTGAAGATCGCGTCGAAGTTGCCGCTTTCGGCGGCGTAGCGAAGGCGCTTGACGTTCTCGACGCAAATCTCCGGCGGGGTGGGCTGCTGCTTGAAGATCTCCATGGTCTCGGCGATGAACTGGCCGAGGGGCATGGCGCGCGGGTCTTCGGCGCCGCTCATCAGGTTCGTGGCGACGTAAGGCGGGACCAGTTCCAGAACTTCGATCCTGGTATTGCGGAGCTGGTAGCGGAGCGAGAGGGTGTAGGAGTGAATAGCGGCCTTGGTGGCGCAGTAGGTGGGCGTGAGCGCCAGGGGCAGAAAGGCCAGCCCGGAGCTGACGTTGACGATGGCCGCGCGTTGCTGCTCAAGGAGGTGCGGCAGCAAAGCGGCGGTCAGACGGATGGGCCCGAGCAGGTTCGTGGAGACGATCGCCTCGGCGTCGGCCAGGTCCGGCTGCTGGTCCTGCAGCTTCTCCGCGCGCATGATGCCGGCGTTGTTGATGAGGACGTTGAGCGAGGGGAACTCGGCGACGGCCCGAGCGGCGAAGGCGCGAAGCGATACGGGGTTCATCGTGTCGACCGTCAGCGACTTCATGCCGGGATTGGCGAGGGTCGTTTCGTCCAGGGCCTGGCGACGGCGGCCGGCGATGACGACCTGATTGCCGAGCGCGTGGAAGGATTCAGCGAGGCTGCGGCCGATGCCGGTGCCGCCGCCAGTGATGAGGATTGTGTTGCCGCTTGGATTCATGGGGAGAATTGCCTCTCACTGGGATGATAGCGGGAACGCGTGAAGAGCGCGTAAGGAAGACGGCCAACATGGTGCAGCGCGCGGGCGCGGCGATCGACACCCTGATTCGATGCGCGCGGCGATCGACTTGGATGCCCTGAGCGCGCCAAATCGGGCCGCAAGTTGCAGAACAGTTACCACCTTGGAACCATTTCTTCAAGGAGTGCGTGGATTCATGCTCCGCGGCGAAGATCAGACAAGCATAATGAAAAATCGATCAAGCAGTTCAGGCCTTTTGCCGGGTATCGATGGTGTCGGCCACGACTCAAGGCGTTGGACCAGTTCGCCGGTAGGAGTCGAAGGAGGGCGCCGCGGTGCCACCGCAGGGAATTGACGATGCTCATTTCACGGCCGCCTTGCCTCCTCGGATCGAGCGGCGGACGCAGATGAGCAGCTATACCGCAACCTGGGAGCAGACTCAAGAGCTGGAGGCCGGTTCGGTCTCGCCGGAATCGGAGTCAGAGTGGCCTCCGGAAGCGGTTGTGAACCTCCATCTGCTGGCGCGGGGCGTGCGCTGGGCGCTGGCCATCGAAGGCGTCGCGGCGCTGAGTGTCTACGTGGTCTGGTACCTGTGGCGGCGACTTCTCTAGGCCGTTCTGGCCTGACTGCTCCAACTTGAAACCTGGCAGGAATCGCAGGCGCGCGGGTCGCGCAAGTTCGAAGCGTGCGGTGTCGCCGATCCTTCGCGGCAATCTCCCTGGCTCAACCCGGACGTTTACACACTTTGTGTGATTCTTCTTGGGCGGCCGGCACTTCTTCCTGCGAATCTGCGATGATAACTTGATGCGCCGGAAGGCGTTTTGAACGGATAGGAACGATCGTCTAAGTGAAACCTGCGATGCGCCGAGTGGCGCTGATCTACAACCCGGTTTCCGGCCAGTACTCCGCGCGGAGGAATGCGGCCGTCGGCAGAATCAAGGCCGTGCTCGGCGATGCGGGTGTCGTTGTCGAGGCGTTCGAAACGGGCGCGCCGGGCAGCGCGATGGCCCTTGCCGGGCAGGCTGTTCGCGAAGGCTTCGATACGGTTCTGGCGTGCGGCGGCGACGGCACGGTGCACGAGGTGGTGCAGAGCCTTGTGGGAACCGAAGTCGCTCTGGGCGTCGTTCCGCTGGGTACGGCGAACGCGCTGGCCGCGGACCTGGGGCTGATCGCGGCGCCGGGCAAGGTGGCGCGCAAGCTGCTCGATGCCGCGCCGACGCGGGTTTCCGTCGGGCGCATTCACTACCACGACGCCGCGGGCAATCCCGGCGCGCGGTACTTCGTCGTCGCGGCGGGAATCGGGGCCGATGCGCTGTTGATGGCGCAGCTCGACGCGCGGCTCAAGCGGCGCCTCGGCTACGTCCTCTACCTGATCAAGGCGTTCCACATCTGGGCCACTTCCTCTTTCCCCTTGTTCGAAGCGGTTCTGCCCCAGGACGGTGACGGCGGCGCGCGGGTGATGACGGTTTCGCAACTGCTGGCCGTGCGTGTGCGCTCGTTCGGCGGAGTCTTGGGCGCCCTCGCTCCAGGCGCCGGTTTGCGCAACGGCAGGCTGAGCCTGCTGGCGTTCAAGACGCAAAGCCGCTTGCGCTATCTGACTTTCGTGCTCGCGGCGGTCGCCGGGCGGCACACGTTCGATCGCGAGGTGGAGCTGCTCAACACGCCGTCGATCGACTGCCGGCACCGCAACGACGCCGGAGACGCTCTCCTTGTCGAAGCCGACGGGGAGGTTCTGGGCTCGCTGCCGGTGCGGCTCGAGGTGGTGCCTCACTCACTTACGCTTTTGATTCCGCCGGGCGTACAGCCGTAGCGCACTACGCGGCGCGGCGCTTTGAGGCCAAATCCTGCGAGGCCTTGCCGGTGCGGTGCGGCGAAAGCTTCCACGTAAATGAAAGCAGGACGATGCCGAGAAACGTCGCGGCGACGACGGCGTAGAGCGCAGCCGTCCAGCCATAGCGTTGCGCCAGGATGCCGATCCCCTCGCCTTCGACGGTGCGGCCCAGATAGCCGAACAAACCCAGGAATCCCGCCGCGGTGCCGATGGCTTTCTTCGAAGTGAAGTCGAGCGCGCTCACGACCAGCAGCAGGACTGTGGGATAAACAAAGAAACCAATGACGCCGAACAAGCCGAGGCTGATCCATAGCTTGTCTGCGGGGCCGTAGATGATCCCCAGATAGGAGAGCAGCACGGGGATCATGCAGAGGACGCCGATCATGCCGCGCCGCCCGCCCATCTTGTCGGAGAGCCAGCCCATGAGGATGGTGCTGACGATGGCGGAGAACTCGAGGGCCGCCGTGCTGACGCCACCCTGGCCGAGGCTGGCGTGCCTCACTTCCTTCAAGTAGGTCGGCCCCCAGTCGAGCATGGCGTAGCGGGAGATGTAGACGAAGAAGTTGGCGGAGGCGAAGAGCCAGAGGTAGCCGTTGCGGAAGATGTAATTCGTCAACAGGTCGGCGGTGCCGAGTTCCTGCTCACTGTCGTTGCGGCCGGCAGCGGGATAGTCGTTGCGCCACTCCTCGATGGGCGGCAGCCCCACCGATTGCGGGGTATCCCGGAGCCGGACGAGCAGGTAAACCGCGCAGACGATCGCCAGAATCCCGGGGACGTAGAACGCCGAGCGCCAGCCCAGCCAAGCGGTTGTGAAGGCAACAAGAAGGCCGGTCAGTCCGCCGCCGACATTCTGCGCGACGTTCCAGAAGGCGAACTTCGTTCCGCGCTCGCTGACGCTGTACCAGTGGCCTACGGAACGTCCGCACGGCGCCCAGCCCATGCTCTGCGCCAACCCGTTAATCGCCCACAGAGCCAGATGCATCGGGTAGCTGCTGGCGGCGCCGAAGGCGAAGTTGCACAGGGCGGTAATCAACAATCCCAGCGGCATGAAGGTGCGCGGGTTGCTGCGATCGGACCACGCGCCCATGAAGAGCTTGCCGATGCCATAGGAGATGGCGGTGACCGCCAGGATGTTTCCGACCTGCTCCTTGCTGTAGTTGAGAGCGAGGCCCATTTCCCTGGAAACGACGGGGAGGTTGTTCCGGACAAAGTAGAACGTCGCGTACCCGATGAAGGTCGATTCCAGAATCTGCCAGCGCATCTTCGGAAAGAGGCGCCGGGCCTGCTCCAAGGGGACTCTCGAAATGTGCGGCGCGGGCCGAAGGAAAGGCGGATTCCAGTTCATCGGGGTCCCCATCGCGTCTCTTGCGGAACGAATCGTCATTCGGAAAGAGCAGCCGGGCGGGGCCGCCCTTTCCAGTTCGAGGCTCGCTGACGAACAGCTCCGCCGGGCGGCGCGCTCCTCAGCGAGCGCCGCGTCTTATTCCTTGTAGAGATAGCCTTGTGCGGTCTCCTGGAAACTCCGCAGATCGTCTGCCGCCCAGGCTTCGGAGCGCTCGAGCTCCCGCGCCAGCAGGCTGGCGACAGCCGGCGCCGCTTCGATCGCGGCGCGCGCATCGAGGAAGAGAGCCCGCGTGCGGCGGGCAAGCACATCCTCGACGGTGCGGGCCATTTCGTGCCGCGCCGCCCAGACCACTTCGCGGAGCCGGAAGGGCAAGCGCGGATGCAGCAAGCCGTCCAGGCTGACGTTTCCCTGAGACAACGCCTGCAGCGCAGGCAGTTCGGAGCCGTACACGCTTTCCCACGGGGAGTTCGCGGTGGCGGCTTCCGGAGTCCAGCCGTGCAGCTTCAGTTCGGGCGTCTTCGAGGGTCTGGGGGGGAGGGCTGCAACTTGTGCGGCGCGATTGATCGTGTCCTGTCCCATGCGGCGATAGGTAGTCCACTTTCCGCCGGTCACGGTCACCAGGCCGGAGGGGGAGACGAGGATTGTGTGGTCGCGCGAGAGTTTCGACGTTTTGATGCCGCCCTTTCTGACCAGGGGGCGCAATCCGGACCACACGCTGAGAATCTCGTCGGCGCGCGGGGCGTGGCCCAGGTAGCGGGCGATGTGGTCGCAGAGGAACGCCTTCTCTTCCGGCAGCGCGCGCGGCTCCGGCGTCGTGCCCTCGACGGGCACATCCGTGGTTCCCACAATGAGCGCGCCGAACCAGGGGATGGCGAAGAGAACGCGCCCATCGGCGGTCTTGGGAATCATGAGCGCCGTCTTGCCGGGAAGGAAGGAGGCCGGCAGAACGAAATGCGATCCCTGGCTGACGGCGAGCAACGAGCCGCGGGGGCGGCCGTCGAGAGCGAGTGTTTCTTCGGCATGAACGCCGGTGGCATTGACGACGGCTCTGGCTTCGAGGTCAAGCTCGCCGCCGCCTTCGCGGTCACGCGCATGGACGCCGACAACCTTGCCGCCGCGCTCGATGAATCCGGTGGCTTCCACGTAGTTGATGGCCACGCCGCCGAGGTCCTGGAGGGTGCGCAGGAGCGCGATGGCATAGCGGGCGTCGTCGAACTGGCCGTCGTGATAGAGAATGCCGCCGCGCAGGCCTTCGCTCTTGACGCTGGGCAGCTTTTCGAGGGTGCTTTTGCGGGAAAGGAGCTCGGAGCGGCCGAAGGAGAGCCTGCCGGAGAGGCGCTCATAGAGCTTGAGGCCCACGCCGTAGTAGGGAAGCGAAAAATAGCTGTACGCTGGGACGACGAAATTGAGGTCGTGGACCAGATGCGGCGCATTGCGCAACATGCGGCCGCGCTCGCGCAGGGCGTCAAGCACCAGCGTCAGGTTCATTTGCTCGAGATAGCGCACGCCGCCATGGGCGAGCTTCGTGCTTCGGCTCGAGGTCTCCTTCACGAAATCTGAGCGCTCGATCAACAGCGTGCTGTAGCCTCGTGCAGCGGCCTCCACCGCGGCGCCGAGGCCCGTGGCGCCGCCGCCGACGATCAATACGTCCCAGGGCCGCGCCGCGCTGCCCAGCTCATTGAGAATGTCTTGTCTTGAGTTCACGCCTCAAACTCCCTTCGAGATGACTGAACGACGGAATACGGCACAATCCAAGGCGGAGTGCCGCCCGGCGCAAACGGAACAGCCGCGCGAAACGCGCAGGGGAACCGATGCGCCGCCTTCAATCGAGGTGGATTGCTGTTTTCCGCCCAGACTCTGGTCTCTCAGTGGGCGTAATCGCGCGGGCCGAATCGCCGCGCTCTCTTGGGCAACAGCGCCGCCCCAACAGTGCAAGCGTGCTGTCGATTTCAGTTTACCACCCTGGAATCTGCCCCTCCGTTGCGGCAGTTCGACAGCCGCCTGACGGAAGATTCAGGAACCTGCAGGACGTGCCAGCCACGTTCTGTGAGGCTGGCACGTCCCAGCAATGCAGGCTAGAAGGTAACCTTCAGCCCGAACTGCACGATGCGCGGCGAGAAGGTCGAGGTGATGGTGCCGCCGCTGCCGCCGGTTACCGAGCCTGCGCCACCGCCGTAGGTGCCACTCACCGTGCCGCCGCCGGTTCCGCCCGGTAGATACAGGTTGGTGTGGTTGAAGATGTTGTACAGTTCGGAACGGAACTCGATCTTGATCCGCTCCACCGGGGTGTTGAACTTCTTGTTGAAGGCCAGGTCCGTGTCGTAGTACGCAGGCGTGCGACCGTAGTTCTTAGGCAGGTTGCCGAACGGGTTCAACGGGTTGGCCGTGGTGCCAGTCGCGGGCAAGCTCAGGGAGGCCAGGTTGACGTACTGAATGTAACCGCTGGAGTTCTTCACTTTGCCCTGGATGTAGTTGGAGCTGGCGATGAGGTTGGGGCGATAGGCATTGAAGCCACGCCAGTTCTGAGTCAGCATCGGCGAGACGGCGTTGGCCGAGGCAGGCGAGTATTGCAGGTTGAAAGGTGTTCCCGCCTGCATCGTATTGACAGCGCTGATCTGCCATCCGCCCAGTACCGCATTGACGACGCCGGTTGTGTTCAGGAACCGCTTGCCTTGCCCGAAGGGCAGCTCGTAGACCAGCGTGGTGATGTTGGCGATGGGCAGGTTGTAGTCCGACTGTCCATAGTCAGCCTCGATATTGTCTCCGTTCTGTGGGCAGGGCGTGTTGGCATCCAGCGTCGACGAGGCGTTGTCGAACGCGTGTTGCCAACTGAAGGAGTTCAGAAGTGTCAGTCCGCCGACCATACGCTGCTCGTATCGTGCCTGCAGCGCGTTGTAGCTGGAGTGGAACTCGCTCAAGGCTTCTGTAATGTCGCCGTTGTTGAAGGTGGTGGTGTTGTAGAGGTATCCGCCCCAATTCGGGTAGGGACGGACGAAGCCGTTGGCCGGGTTTTTCTGGTTGGCGTTGATGAAACCCTGCAGGTGAACTCCGTGGTTGCCCACATAGGCGATGTCGAGCAGCATATTCTGGCGCAGCGTCTTCTGCACGCTCAGGAACCAACTCTCCGCATAGCCATCCTTGGTGTTGGGCGGAATGAAATCAATGTTGTCGGTGCCGGCGCTGAAGGTGGTAGCGAGGTCGCCGGGGAATCCTGACGACAGCCGCCGGTAGCCGGAGGTGGAGCCCAGGCCACCGGACGCCATGCTCGGGTTGCTGACCGAGACGTACAGGGCGAAGGGCGCGTTGATGGCGATGTTGTTGCCCGACCCGGCGCGCCAGTAGTGGACGTAGGCGGTGCCGAAGCCGCCACGCACGGCGATCGAATTGGTGAGTGCGTAGGCGAAGCCGACGCGCGGCGCCAGGTCTTTGAGATTGGGATTCAAGAGCGACTTTCCAAATACACCGCTGCCGCTGTAAGGAGAGATGCAGGCGGCCGTACCGCAAAGCGGCGAACTCGAGGCCGTGTAGCCGGGCGTCAGCGTCAACATGGTGCCGGTCGTGGGATTGAAGTTGGAAATGTGGTTGTTGCGTTCCCACCAGGGCGAACCATATTCCCAGCGCAGGCCTATGTTCAGGGTCAGCTTCCGGTCAACTTTCCAGTCGTCCTGGGCGTAAACGCTGTCCATCTGCTGGTACGTGTGAGCAATGTAATAAGTTGCCAGTGAATAGGCCTTGCTGGCTCCGAATAGGAAGTCGGCCCAGTAGGTGTCGGCCACGGTGGAACTGGTGCAGCCGGATCCGCCCGAGGTGACTGAGGTGCATGCGCTGTAAGCGCCGTTAAATGTGAAGGACCCGTAGAGCGGGTTCGAGTCCTCAATCTCCTGCCAAACGTGCTCATATTCGTAGCCGAACTTGAGCGAGTGCCTGGCTTTCACCCAGGTGAAATTGACCTTGGGGTCGAGCAGCGACGGGTTCTGCCACTGCGGGTTTGTGCTCTGGCGCCCAAAGGAAGTAAAGCCGCCATTGACAGCAATCGAAGGCAGACCGCCGGAGACGCCGGCGATGGTGGGTAGTCCGGGAATCGAGCCTGCGGGGAACGAGGTGCTGCCGATCGCGAACGTCCACTTGCCGGCCTTGGTGCCGGAAAGAGCCAAGCGGGCGTCAATGAACTTGTTGGCGCTGAAGGCATGGTTGTAGCCAAGTGCCACCTGCTCGTCGTGGATCAGGATGTGCCCGTTGGTCTGCATGTCGATGGGCTCTGGCAGCAGGTTGAAGTTCTTGCCGATCTCCTTGCGGTCACTGACTTTCAGGAACCACGATGTACTCGCGCTCTGCTGGAAATCGAGGCGAAGGTCGCCCTTGTCGGCGTAGTCGGTAAAGGGAGCGTTCAGCGGGCAGTCGTTCGAGGCAAGGCCCGTCGTGGACAATCCGGCGGTGACCACGCACCGGCCGCCTGCATTGTTGGCCAGTGCGGATTTGTACAGGCCGGCAATCGTGATAGCCGTCGGGTCGGCGTCGGCTAAGGCTTGCGTGGGCCAGCTGGTGTACGGCGTGCCCGCGGGAATGGAAACGGTGGGATGCCAGGGATCCTGCACCGTCACGGCGAGCTGGCCATTCAGCTCGTTCGTGGTGGGCACGGTGTCGACAACTGTCGGCGTGAGCTTCTGCCGGAAGCCTTCGTAGTCAATGAACCAGAAGAACCGGTTCCTGATGATCGGTCCGCCAAGATTGGCGCCGAACTGGTTGCGGTTAAAAACCGGTTTGAAGAACGGGTATTGTTGGCCTGTCACCGCATTGACCGATACCGGCTTGATATAGCCGAATGCATTCAAATCGGTGTTGCGGAGAAACTCGTAAAGCGTGCCGTGGAACTGGTTGGTGCCGCTCTTGGTGGCCACGTTGACGGTGGCGCCGGAAGAACGGCCGTATTCCGCGCTTTCGTTGTTGGTTACCACCTGGAAGTTCGCAACCGAATCGGGAGGAGGCTGAATGATCTGGTTGTCGAAGCCCTGGTTGCTCTCGTTGTAGGAGTTGTTGTCCATTCCATCGATCAAGTAGTCGTTGAACATGCTGCGCTGGCCGTTGACGCTGTACGATCCCTGGCGCAGCAGCGATGTGACGCCGGTCTGGTTGGCCTGCGACGGATCGGGCCGCGCGCCGACGACGTAGTTGATCAAGTCGGAATAGTTGCGGCTGACAAGCGGCAGAGCTTGAGTTTGATAGTTGGTGATGACCTGGTCATGCTGGCTCGATTCAGTCTGGATTTGCAGCGCGACATCCGTGACTTCAACTGTCGTGGCCTGGGCAGCACCGATTTTCAGCACGAGATCGATGCGCACGCGCGCGCCGACCGAGATCGCGATCTGCTTGGCCTCGGCGATGGCGAATCCCGAGGCGCTTGCAGAGATCGTGTAAACGCCCACACGCACGGACGGGATTTCATAGTCGCCCGAGTCGTTCGTCTTGACCACCGTGGCAACGCCTGTGGCGTCGTTGGTGACCGTCACCATCACATTCGGAACCGCTGCGCCGCTGGAGTCGCGGATGGTTCCGACGAGACTACCGTTGTCGTACTGGGCAAACGCGGCACGCCAGGGGAACGTCAACATCAGCGCGAGCGCCAAAAACATCCATCCGCAACGGGAAACCCCGGAATCCGCTCTCCAGCGAAGTCCGGCTCGCTGCTCCACAGACTGGTTTTTCGAATTCATACTGCCTCCCAATGTTCTTGTTTCAACAGCCGTTGAGTGTCTTGCCTGTTCGTCATGGGTCAGAGCGCTTTCGGAAACGCCGTAATCGGAAATCAGGACGGTTCGGATGACTTGGACGGCAAAGCCTGGGCTTCGAAACGCACTTGCGTCTGCGGGTTGAAGCATACGGCGGTCCGCCGCAGCGGATATTGTCCTAGATAGAGACGGCGCCTGGGGTAGCGTCGCGAGTCACAAATTTCGCAGTGATTCAATGCCATCGTTGGTCACGCTTGTTAAAGCCCGAAAAACGCCGTGTTAAATGTCCGCAAAAGACAAAAATCCACCACCAAACACAGGCGGTATCCAGTGGTCCTGAAATGGGCCCCGAGAAGCTGCATTTGGCGGTGGATTCTCTTAGTCTTTTTCCGCGGAAGGAAGCTAACAAACGCCCAACAAGGGTGTCAAGAAGAATCTGCCGCCCGTCAGAGCACGGCGGATGCGGTGGCCGGTCAAAGCCCTGACTTCATGCGAGGACGGCCGCCGCGGCCGTCCAGGGCCGTTGCTGGCTTTCGGCAACGCCGCGATGGGTGAGCGCGCCCAGCCAGGTGTTCAGCCCTTCGGCGAACCCTGCGTCCTGGCGCAGAGCCTCACGCGGGCCAAGGTTGGCCATTCGCAGCAGATAAGGGAAAGTCGAATTCGTGAGCGCGAGCGTGGACGTGTGCGGCACCGCGCCCGGCATGTTGGTGACGCAGTAATGCACCACACCGTCCACCACGAAGCTGGGATTGGAGTGCGAGGTGGGACGCGCCGTTTCCACGCATCCGCCCTGGTCGATGGCCACGTCGACAATCACGGCGCCCTTCTTCATCTGCGCCACCATGGCGCGCGTCACCAGCTTGGGAGCCGTGGCGCCGGGAATCAGTACTCCCCCGACAACGAGGTCCGCCTCTCGCGTTGCCTGGGCAATGTTGTAACTGTTCGAAGCCAGCGTGTAGAGGCGCCCGCCAAAGATGTCGTCCAGTTCGCGCAGCCGGTTCAAGTTGACGTCGATCAACGTTGTCTTGGCGCCAAAGCCCAGTGCGATCCGGGCCGCATTGGTGCCTACTACTCCGCCGCCCAGGATGGCGACGTGCGCCGGCGGCACGCCCGGCACACCGCCCAGCAGGATGCCGCGCCCGCCGCGCTCCTTCTCGAGACAGCTGGCGCCAACCTGCACGCTCATGCGCCCCGCAACCTCGCTCATGGGCATCAGCAGGGGCAGGGTTCCCTGACGGCCCCGCACCGTCTCATAGGCGATGCCGATGACCTTGGATTCGAGCAGCTTGTCGGTGAGCACGGGCAGCGGAGCCAGGTGGAGATAGGTGAAAAGAACCAATCCCTCGCGGAAGTACACGTACTCCGACTCGATGGGCTCTTTTACCTTGACGACCATCTCCGCCTTGCCCCACACAAAGCCCGCATCACCGGCGATTTCCGCGCCGGCTTGCTGATACTCGGCGTCGGGGAAACCGGACTGGGCGCCGGCCTGGGTTTCGACGAGGACGGTGTGACCGGCTTCGGTGAGCGCCTTCACGCCCGCCGGGGTCACTCCCACGCGGGATTCGTTGTCCTTAATCTCTCTGGGAACGCCGACAATCATGATTGCATTTCCACGAGCGGGGCGGCCGCCGCTCTTGTTCGATGCCCCGTTGGGGAGGGCTGCTGTCCGGAAGCCGGCGCGCCGTCTATCGGGGAGGGCTCTAGGACGGCGTGCGGTCGCCGGGCTTCGGACTCACAGTCATCTTACGGCGAAAATGGCTTCCAATGTGTGCAATGTTTGTGGTAGAACAGGAAAATGGGAACGAAACGTGATGCGGACGCTTCTCCTGCGCAACAATCAACCGAGGCGAGCGAGGAATCGAAGATCTCCAGCGCCGCTGCGGCCGAACTGGACGAGCTGGACGCAGCCATCCTGAGCTATCTGGCGCGCCACGGCCGGGCCACGAACTACGAGGTCGGCGAAGCGGTGGGCCTATCGGCTTCGGCAGCTTCGCGGCGAATCCTGGCGCTGGAGG
The DNA here is from genome assembly GCA_049514795.1 of Occallatibacter sp. Lineage (GTDB taxonomy): Bacteria > Acidobacteriota > Terriglobia > Terriglobales > Acidobacteriaceae > Telmatobacter. The sequence goes on along the minus strand of JBEKUS010000024.1, from coordinate 43,621 downwards.
CGTCGGGGGCCATCCGGGGCTATCGCGCCGTGATCGACGACCGGCTGCTGGGCAAGCACATGACGGTCTATATCCGCGTCACGCTGGAGCGGCAGTCGGCTTCGGTGTTGGCCGCGTTCGAAGCCGCGGTGCGCCACTGCCATGACATCGTGAGCTGCCACCTGCTGGCCGGCCAGTACGACTACATCCTGGTGGCGCGCGTGGCTGGAATCGACGACTACAACCGCCTGCACCAGAACGAACTCTCGCGACTGCCGGGGGTGATCCGGCTGGAGACGAGCTTTGCGCTGAGGGACGTGCTAGACGGCGAAAGACGCTGAAGCGCGGGCAAGCAGCGAACTCTCTAGGCACTACTCCGCATTGTCGATTTGCGCACGCTGCAGCTTGTCGGAGTAATCGACGTAGACCGCACTCCATGTCGTGAAGAAGTCGAGCGCGCCGAGGCCCTCACGGTGGCCGTTGCCGGTGTGCTTGACGCCGCCGAAGGGCAGGTGCACCTCGGCGCCGATGGTGGGCGCGTTGATGTAGGTGATGCCGGCTTCGAGGTCGCGCATGGCAGCGAAGGCGCGGTTGACATCTCGCGTGTAGAGCGAGGTGGACAGGCCGTAGTCGATGGAGTTCGCGATTTCGACGGCCTCCTCGAAGGTCGAGAACTCAATGAGCGCGACTACGGGGCCAAAGACTTCCTCGCGGGCGACGCGCATCGCGGGCGTGACGCCGGCGAACACAGTGGGCTCGAAGAATGTTCCGTGTGCGCAGGCGCCGCCGGTAAGCGCGTGGCCGCCGCAGAGGAGCTGGGCGCCCTCGCGCCGCGCGATCTCGACGTACTGGGTTGAAGTCTCAATCTGAGAGGCGTTCACCTGCGGGCCGACCTCGACGGACTCGTCGAGGCCGTTGCCGACCTTGAGCTTCCGGGCGCGCTCGACAAAGCGGGCCGTGAACTCGGCGGCAATTCCCTGCTGGAGGAGGACGCGGCTGGTGGCCGTGCAGCGCTGGCCCGTGGTGCCGAAGGCGCCCCAGAGCGCGCCGTCGAGCGCGAGATCGAGATTGGCGTCGTCGAGAACGATCTGCGCGTTCTTGCCGCCCATCTCGAGCGAGACCTGCTTGAAGCCGAGGGCGGCGCGCTGCGCTACCAGCGAGCCCATGGCGCTCGATCCGGTGAAGCTGACGGCGCGCACATCGGGATGCTCGACCAGCGCCGTGCCCACGGTGGGGCCGGCGCCGCAGACGATGTTGACCACTCCCGGCGGCAGGCCGGCATCGACGAGCGTCTGCACCAAGTTGTGGACGGGTCCACGGCGTGATGAGGCCCACCACGCCCACCGGCATGCGGACGCTCATGGCGAATTTGTCGGGCAGCTCGCTGGGAGTTGTGACGCCGAAGAGACGGCGCCCCTCGCCGGCGACGTAGAAGGCCTCGTCAATCGCCTCCTGCACGTCGCCGCGCGTCTCGGCCAGGACCTTGCCCATCTCGCGCGTCATGTCGCGCGCGCACTGCTCCTTGCGCTGCTGCAGCAGGATTCCGGTGCGAAGCAGAATCTCCGCCCGCTTGGGCGCGGGAACCAGGCGCCAGGTGGCGAAGGCCTTCTTCGCGGCCTCGACAGCCAGGGCCACGTCCTCGGCGTGGGAGGAGGGGAACGCGCCCACCACGTCGGAGTGGTCGGCCGGGTTCAGGTTGAGAATGGTTTTGCCGCTTGCAGCCGGGAGCCATCGGCCGCCAATCAGATTGTGGTAGGTCGGGTAGGTCATGAGTGCCTCGGAAAAGCAGCGATCAGAGGACAGCGGTCAGGGGGAGGTTCTTACGCCGCCAGAGCCGTCCCAAACCGCTACGGAGTCCGTCAAACAGCGTACCCCGGCAGGGAGCGTTTCGGCTACGGCAAAACCAGAGTTACTGCGTCCTGGTCGGCTATCTTCAGAGTCGCCGCTCCTTGGCGGTCGCGTCGACTTGAGTGCAGTGGCTCCGGGATACGCCTACTCTGGTTTTGCGATAGCCGCAGGATGTCTCGCAGCCCGTTCGGACCCCTATTTACCAAGCCGGCGCGCCCCGGACCGCGCCTTTCCCTGCCCCCAAGGGCTAACCCCTGCAACTAAAGGCATCTGGCCGTACAATAGGCTTTGAGGTAGATTCGATTCCTCCATGTCTTCGAATGGATATCACTCTCGTTCGTCGCGGTCCCATGGCCTGCGTTCGCTCTTTAGCATGTTTTCGAGCGACCTGGCCATCGATCTGGGCACCGCCAACACTCTCGTCTACGCAGCCGGCAAAGGCATCGTGGTCAATGAACCGTCGATCGTAGCCATCAACAAGAACACCGGCGAAGTGGAGGCCGTGGGCAACAAGGCCAAAGAGATGCTGGGCCGCACACCCGGGAACATCGTGGCCATCAAGCCCATGAAGGACGGCGTGATCGCCGACTTCAAGGTCACCGAGAAGATGCTCAACTACTTCATCCAGAAGGCGCACAACCGCAAGATGCTGGTCCATCCGCGGATCGTGATCGGCGTGCCTTCGGAGATTACGCAGGTGGAGAAGCGTGCCGTCGAGGACTCGGCCTATCGCGCCAAGGCCAGCGAGGTGTACCTGGTGGAGCAGGCCATGGTGGCGGCCATCGGCGCGGGTTTGCCGATCACCGAGCCCTCGGGCAACATGGTGGTCGACATCGGCGGCGGGACGACCGACATTGCCGTAATTTCGCTTTCGGGAATCGTCTATTCGCGGTCCGTGCGCATGGCCGGCAACCAGATGGACGAGGCCATCACGAACTACCTGAAGCGCAAGTACAACCTGCTGATCGGCGAGCGCACCGCCGAGCAGGTCAAGATCGACATCGGTTCCGCGTTCCCCCTGGACAAGCCGCTGACCATGGAGATCAAGGGGCGCAACTTGATCGAGGGCGTGCCGAAGACGATCGCCATCGACGACAGCGAGATTCGCGAGGCGCTGGGCGAGTGTATCGCGGTGATCATGAACGCGATTCGCGTGGCGCTGGAACGGACGCCGCCCGAGCTCTCGGCCGACATCAGCGATCGCGGCATCGTGCTGACCGGTGGCGGGGCGCTCCTGAAGAACCTCGACAAGCGCATCCGCGAGGAGACCGGCCTTCCCGTCTCGGTGGCCGATGATCCGCTGGCCTCGGTGGTTCTGGGCACGGGCAAAATGCTCTCTGACTTCCGGCTGCTGCGCAAGATCAAGATCGACTGATGCAGGGACCGAGGGGCCGAAGGAACCAGAAATCAAGCCGTTGATGTCCATGAGTTTCACACCCTGTGTCGTACCAAAGAGAAAGCGATCGAGAGGCAAATCGTACGCTGACATGCGCGGTGCATAGCCTCGTTCCCTTGGTCTCTCGGTCCCTTGTTCCCTGAAATTATGGAAACCTACCTCGGACGCTATCGGAACCTCGTGGTGCTGCTTGCCATGCTGTTGGCGCAGCTCATCGGGTTGGCCGTGCAGGTGCGCCGGACGAGCAGCGGCGCGAGCGTTCTCGATTCCACCGATCCAGGCAGCGTGCGGCTGATTCGCCTGTGGGCGAATACGGTCATCTCACCGCCGGAGCGGCTGGTTCAAGCGAGCAAGATCGGCATGGTTACTCTGTGGAGCGACTACATCGACCTGCTTCATGTCCGCCGGCAGAACCGGGACTTGCAGCAGACAGTCGACCGGCTGAGGCTGGAGCAGGCCGCATTGCTCGAGGACGCGCGGCAAGGCCAGCGGCTGCAGGCGATGCTCGGCTTCCAGCAGAAGTACATCTACTCGACCGTGGCCGCGCAGGTCTACGGCTCCAGCGGAAGCGACCGCTCGCATGTCTTCTACATCGACAAGGGCGCACACGATGGACTGCGGCCGGACATGGCTGTGATCACGGCGAATGGAATCGTGGGCAAGATCCGTGACGTCTTTCCCCATACCGCACAGGTCCTGGCGGTCAACGATCCGACCAGCGGCGCAGGCGTGATTCTGGAATCGACGCGCATTCGCGGGATCCTTCGCGGGGACGTAGCGGGCCGGCTCGAAGTTGTGGGCATCCTCCCCGACCAGCGCATTCAACCCGGCGAACACGTCCTGACCGCAGGCGGTGACCTGGTCTTTCCGCGTGGACTTCCGGTGGGCGTGGTGGAAAAGATCGTTCGCGATCCAGATCGCGACCCGTTCGTCGACATCATGGTTCAACCGGCGGCGCACCTCGACAGCCTCGACGAAGTCCTCGTGATCACGTCCACCGAGCCGCGCTTCCCGCAGCAGGAGCAGCAGGACATCGACGCCAGCGCAGCTCAGCAGGGATCGGTGCCGCCGGCCATCAAGGACCAAGTAAAGGCCTCGGAGATCATGGCGGAGAAACTTCCGGGGCTGATCGACCCGAACCTGCCGCCCGATCAGCAGCCTCTGCACGACAGCAGCAATCCGAATTCGGTTGCGCAGCCCCCGCGACCGCTGCATCCGGATGAGTTCTCGCCCGGCACCGCCGATTCGTCCGGCCCGGAACAGGGCTCGGGCTCACCGGCTCATCCGAAACCGCAGGGTCCCTCCGTCGCGCCCGCCCCCGGTAAGGGTGGGGCAATCCCTCAAACCACGCATCCCAAGCCGCAAGCTGCGCCGGGGAGGAATCCTTAGCCATGGCCGTTTTTGGCGTCGACTCCCGGCGGGAGATGGAAATCCATCACTATCCGCTGATCGCCTACACGCTGATTCCGCTGGTGGCGCTGGTTCTGCAGGCGTGGCTGCCGCGCGTGGTTGGCCGGTACGACTGGTTCGATCTGCCTCTGGTGATCACGATTTACTTCGCGCTGGGCCGCCGCAACGCCATGCAAGGCACCATCATGGGCGCGACCATGGGCCTCTTTGAGGATGCGCTCTCCCATCACGCCATCGGGATCAACGGCATCGCCAAGACCACCGTCGGCTTCTTGTCGGGTTCTATCGGGATTCGCATCGACGTCGACAATCACACCATCCGCGTGTTGCTCACCTTCGCGTTCTCCCTGCTCTCCAGCGTTCTCTATCTCTTCGTCACCCGTTTTCTGCTGGGTCTCGCGATCGATTTCAGTTGGCTGACGGAACTGCTGCGCGCGGTGGGGAATTCGGCGATTATCCTGGTGCTGTTTCCGTTGCTCGACCGTCTGCGGGTTAAGGAGTGAGAGGCAGGAAGCGAGCCACCCCTGCGAGGAAAGACCGCTCGTCCCCCCGCTGCGCGACCCCGGCAGGGAGCAAGGGAGCAACGGTTCCCGAATGTGCTTTGGGCTCCGAGGGAACGCGGGCAAGCGATTCCGGAACGACAGCGAGAGTGGCTGTATCCTAGAGGCGGATCGGGATGATTTCAGGCGGCACACGCGGCGAAAAGCTCTCCAGCATCAAGCTGGCGGCAGTGCAATACGGCATCCTTCTGATGATGCTGGGATTGGCCGCGGGATTGTGGCGCCTGCAGGTGCTGAACGCGGAGAACTATCGCGCGCTGGCCGAGCAGAACCGAATTCGCAAGGAGCCGATCCTGGCGCCCCGCGGCAAGCTCTTCGATCGCGAGAACCGGCTCGTGGTGGACAATTACCCGTCGGTCACCTGCTTCCTGGTGCGCGAGCAGAGCAAGAACGTGGATGCGGATCTGCCGTTGATCGCCAAGGGCCTGGATCTCGACCTGGATCAACTGCGCGCCACGATGCACCGCTACCGTTCCCAACCCGGCTACCAGCCGATTCCGATCAAGCAGGATGTGACCGCCGACGAGCAGGCGTTCATCGCGGCGCATCGCAACGAGCTGCCGGAGCTGGAGACGATCGACGAAGAGCGCAGACTTTACCCGCGCGACGGCTATGCCGCCCACCTGATCGGCTACGTGGGCGAGGTGAGCGAAGAAGATCTGAACAACCCGCGCTTCGCCTACTATGAGCCGGGCGATGTGGTGGGAAAAGCAGGCGTGGAGGAGACCTACGACGAGTTGCTGCGCGGCCAGGACGGTTCACGCGAAGTGGTCGTCGACAGCCACGGGCGCGAGGTGAGTTATTTCGGCATCCAACATGCCGTACCCGGCCAGGACCTGAGGTTGACCATCGACAACGACCTGCAGCGCGCCGCCGAGCTCGCCCTGGGCGACCGCAATGGCGCCATCGTCGCCATGGACCCTCGGAACGGCGAGATTCTGGCGATGGTTTCGCGCCCCAGTTTCGATCCGAATCAATTTGCCATCAAGATCGACCGTTCCGACTGGAACAAGCTGATCACCGATCCCGACCATCCGCTGCTGAACAAGGCGATTCAGGCGCAATTGGCGCCCGGCTCGACGTTCAAGATTCTTATGTCCGTTGCCGGCCTGCAGGAAGGCATCGCGCAAAACATGCACATCACGTGCACCGGCGGATGGGGCCCCTACGGATACTTCCACCATTGCGATGCACATCATGGCGCGGTGGATATCTACAACGCGATTCCTTACTCCTGCGACACGTACTTCTACATGCTGAGCGACAAGCTCGGCATCGATCGCATTGTGAAGTACGCTACTGCGTTCGGGTACGGACAAAAGACGGGAATCGACCTGCCGGGAGAGCAGGCGGGGCTGATGCCATCGCCGAGCTGGCTGATCAAGACCTACCATCATCGCTGGTATCCGGACGAGACGCTGGACGTGGCAATCGGGCAGGGTGCGATCGAAGCAACGCCGCTGCAATTGGCGCGGGCCATCGGCGGCATCGCCTCGGGCGGACATCTGGTGCGTCCGCACGTTGTGTTTCCCGACCAGCTTCCCGCGAACTTCCACAAATCGCTGCTCGACAGCTTCCCGGGAACGGGCGATGCGTATGTTCCGATCGATCCGGAGAACTGGCAGATCGTGACCGACGGCATGGCGCAGGTGACGCAGCCGGGCCTCTACCACACGGCGGCTTCGGCGCATCTTGAGGGAATTGACTTTGCCGGCAAGACCGGCACCGCGCAGCAGATGAGCCACGAAGCGCTGGAAAAGACGAACAAGGGGCGGAGCACGTATCCGAACGTGTGGTTTGTGGGTGTGACGCCGCGGAGGAATCCGGAGTTGGTGGTCGCGGTGCTCTGGCAGAACGGCGAGTTCAGCTACTACCCGGCGCGCATTGCGGCCCAGGTGGTGACGGCCTTCGTAAACAAGAAGCGCCGAGAGGCGCACAACCTGCCGCCGGAGAAAGCCACGGCGCCGGTCGAAATAGGCGCCGTGTGGAGCGTGCCGGGCGGTCACGGGGATGCGGGCAAGACGGGATCGGCGCGGGGCGGATCGCGAATTCAGAGCGGCCATTTCTTTGTCGACGGCCACGGCATCGTCGCCGCGAACGGCCCGACATCGAAGCCGGCTCCGAAGGCCCCGGCCAGCCATGCTGCGCCGGCGGCGGCCGCACCGGTTCAAGTTCTTGCGCGGATCGCTCCGGCGATGCCCGCGCGGCGGAAGGAGCAGTAGCCGCCATGCCTCTGCGCCGCTTCCTCAGCTTTCGCGACTTCGATTGGGCCCTGCTTGGCCTGCTGCTGCTGCTTTGCACGATCTCCTGCATTGAGGTTCACTCGGCCACGGTGCACACGAAGTTCGCCGGCTTCGGAACCCGGCAGATCTTCTGGGTGGCGGCCGGAGTGGCGGCGATGTTCATCTTCTCCCGGATCGACTACCATCGCGTGGTCGATTGGGCTCCGTGGGCCTACGGGGTCGGGCTTCTGGCTCTGGCCGCAGTGCTATCGCCGTTAGGGCACAAAGCGCTGGGTGGACGGCGATGGATCAAGCTTGGCCCCATATTGCTCCAGCCCTCGGAGTTCGTGAAATTGGTGCTGATTGTGATGGTCGCCCGCTACTTCGCCAACCTGGGCGGGCGCAGCGTCACCTGGCGGGAGATCTTCAAGGCCTTTGTGCTGGTCGGGATTCCCATGCTGCTCGTGCTCAGGCAGCCCGACCTGGGAACCACCCTCACCTACGCGCCGATTCTGATTGCAGGCCTGTTCCTGGGCGGGATCAACCTTCGCCAGAGCCTGATTCTGCTCACGGTGGGAGCGGTTCTGGCCGGCGGGATCTGGGAGAGCGGCAAGTTCCTGAAGCCTTACCAGAAGGCCCGGCTGACCAGCTTCGTAAACCCCCAGAGCGACCCTCGCGGCTCGGGCTACCAGGTGCTGCAGTCGGAGATCGCGGTCGGATCGGGCGGCATTTGGGGCAAAGGTTTGGAGAAGGGGACACAGACTCAGGGCTACTTTCTGCCTATCCCCTACACGGACTTCATCTTCGCCGCTTTCAGCGAGGAACACGGCTTCGTGGGCGCGTTTTTCGTGCTGCTGCTATACTTTCTTATATTGATGCGTTTGATTCAGAACGCTCAAACAGCCGCAGATCTGTCCGGGTCCCTCATTATCATGGGAATCGTGGCTGTGTTGACCTTCCAGATTGCGGTCAACGTCGGCATGGTCATCGGGCTGATGCCCGTCACCGGAATCCCTTTACCTTTAATGAGTTACGGCGGATCTTCGGTGCTGTTCACGTTCCTGGCGCTGGGTGTGGCAATGAATGTCCGCATGCGCCGGTTCGTCAACTGACACACCTCGACCCATCGGGCCGGGGTGGCGTCCGAGAAGTTTGGCTCTTGCGCAGGCCGGGACCGGCCAGGTGCTGTTTCAGGCTGCAAGAGAGAATTCAAGTAGTTCGCCGGCTTGGTCCCGATGGATCGCGCCTGGCAGGATTGGGATTATGAAGTCGCAGAGACGGGAAGACCACTTGCGGCTCGCACTTTGCACGGATCGCGAAGGGATTTTGGGAAGCGGATACCCCGATGCCCGGGCGCGGAACCACCGTGCATTTGCCGCTGGTCGAACGGCCCCGCCGGAAACACCGGCCCGGAAGGCCACAAACTCTCTGCAGCCGGATCACCGCAACCAGCAGCCCGTTTCGTTCGATCGCTTCGATGTCTGCATTGGTTCGCCGCCCCTGGGAACGGCCTCCTCTCGGAGGTCAGAACTTGAGCGCCCTCCGGGTGATCCTCCCTCCCTTTCCCTCGCCGATCGTGCGTGGTTCCATCTGACCTTGCCGCGTGTACCGGCAGCATTGAACTGCCGGACGGAAAGGTACGATGGCAAAGGAAATATGCATCTCCAGCACGCCGCATGAGACACGGCTTGCGATTCTAGAAGACGATCAACTCGCGGAAATCTACTACGAACGCGAAAACGAGTACACTCTCGCGGGTTCCATTTACAACGGACGCGTCACACGCGTACTACCCGGCATGCAGTCGGCCTTCGTCGACCTGGGCCTGGAGCGCGACGCTTTTCTCTACGTGACCGACTTCATCGAGCTTGAGGACCAGGAAGAGACCGACGAGCTCGAGAGAGCGGCGGCCAGCGGCGCTGGCCAGCCCCCCCGCGAGGTCCGGCATCCCCACGGGATCGACCGCGGCGGAAAAAGCCAGGACGACCGCGGCCAGCGGCGCGGGCAGAGACCCGAGCCCCGGCATGAAGTCCGTCAGGAACTGCCGCCAGCGGAAGAGACAGTGCAGCAGACCAGCGCACCGTCCGCTGCCGAGCCTCTTGCGATTCAGCAACAGGCGGAAGACGCAGGCGAAACCGGCGCGCGGCGCTGGCGTGGCAGACGGCGCCGCCGTGGCAGCCGGGGGACGAGCGCTCCGGTTGAAGCGCCCGAGGGGACTATAGAGATCGAAGGGCCTCCGGTGGAACCAACGGCCGAGGCCGAAGTCACGCCTGAGATTGCGCACGCCGAAGAGCCCGTTGCGGCGCATCCGCCGCGCAGTCGCCACGCTCCGGCTCCCTTTGTCCTGCCTGGCGAATCGCTTTCGAAGTATGGAGCCGCGCCCGCTGCGGAGACTGCGAAAACCGAGCCGGAACCGGCCGTTGCCCGGCCAGCCCACACATCCCGGCCTTCGACCCTGGTTGAGGCGCCTCTTGCGTGGGACGGCAGCGGCCTGCTGCCCGGTGAGTCTCTGTCTGTGCGCCGCCATGCTGAGCCGGAGGAGATTGCTCCGGAGCCGTGGGTCGAGCCGAGCCACGAGGCTTCTCAAGAAGAACTCGCAGCTCCTGCCGGCGTAACGCACGAGGAAATCGTCGAGGAGTTCGAGGAGTTCGCGCCGGCGTCGTTCCACGAAACGGAGTCGAAGCTGCCACAGGAGCCACCCCTCGAGTTCGACGAGGACGAACTGGCGCCGGACGCAGGCGAATTCCAGGACGAAGGGACGGCGGTGGCGGAACTGGCCGCGCCGGCTGAGGCCACTCTCGAGCCGGAGGATGAGGACGCGTCCGCGTCGCACCGCATTGAACCCTCCGCGCCCACGGGATTCCGGCTCTTCGGCTTCGGCAAGAAGAAGAAAGAAGAGGACGAAGCCGCCAGCAAGAAGGCCGCTCCCAGACCAGTCTCGACCTACGCTCCTGGCAAAGGCCTTGTCGAGGAAGAGGTCATTGAAGGCGAAGAGTTCGACGCCACGCCGCGCGGACGCCGCCACAAGCCCGAAGTTCACGACTTCGACGATTACGAGGAGCAGACACTTCCGAGCCACATGCGCACCGGCGACCTTGGCGAGATGCTGCAGGAGGCTCAGCTCGACCACCGCATCCAGTTGAACTTCGACGAGAAGGCAGGCGAGGAAGACGAGTTCGAGACGGCGGAGGAGGAAGAGGAGACCGCTCCGGGAACACGCCCCACGCCCGGCAGGGAGCGCCACGAGCGAGGCGGCCGCGGTCAGCGTGGCCGCGGGGCCCCGAGCCGCCGCCGCGGGCCGTCGCGCCGCTCAGCTCAGACCTCCGATCTGCCCATCATCTCCGATCTGCTGAAGTCCGGACAGGAGATTCTGGTACAGATCGCCAAAGAGCCGATCGCGAAGAAGGGTGCGCGCATCACCAGCCACATCGCGCTGCCCGGCCGGTTCCTGGTCTTCATGCCGACCGTGGCTCACGTGGGCGTCAGCCGCAAGATCGCCTCCGACGAGGAGCGCCATCGCCTGAAGCGGATTCTGACGCACGAGCGCGGCGAGGCCTCCGGCGGATTCATCGTGCGGACCGCGGCTGAGGGCGCATCGGAAGAGGAGTTGCGCGCCGACCTGCGCTTCCTGATGAATCTCTGGAACGAGATCAAGCAGCGCTCGGAATCGTCCAAATCGCCGGCCCTGATCTATCACGATCTGTCGCTCATCGAGCGCATTCTCCGCGACCAGGTGAGCGCGGACTTCTCCAACATCTGGGTGGACTCCGAGGCCGACTACGAGCGGATCGTCCGCTTCCTGAACCGCTTTTCGCCCTCCTTGGTGCGCCGCGTCAAGCTCTACACGAAGGAGACGCCGCTCTTCGAGCACTTTGGCATTCAGGACGAGATCTCGAAGGCCCTGCGCTCGAAGGTGTGGCTCAAGTCCGGCGGTTCGATCGTGATCAACCAGACCGAAGCTCTGGTGGCTATCGACATCAACACCGGCAAATACGTGGGTAAGTCGGCGCGGCTCGAGGACACGATCCTCAAGACCAACCTCGACGCCGTCCCGGAGATCGTGCGCCAGATCCGCCTGCGCGACCTGGGCGGCATCATCGTGATCGACTTCATCGACATGGACGAGCGCAAGAACCGCTTCAAGGTGATGGCCGCGCTCGAAGAGGCGCTCAAGAGCGATCGCGCGCCGACCAAGGTTCTGCAGTTCAACGACTTCGGATTGGTTGCGATCACGCGCAAGCGTGTGAAGCAATCGCTGGAGCGGACGCTCAGCGTGCCCTGCCCCACCTGCCAGGCAACTGGCATGGTGAAGAGCCCGGCCACGGTGTGCAACGAGATCTACGTCGAGATGCGCAAGATGCGAAAGCACTTCGAAAACTCGGACGTCATGCTTCGCGTGCACCCGGAGACGGTGAAGGTTCTCAAAGCGAACAGCAACCGCTGGCTGAACGATTTCGAGGAACTGGTGGGGAAGAACATCCTGGTCAAGAGCGATCCCACGCTGCATCCGGAGCAGTTCGACATACAGGGATAGCGAGTCAGCGGACCAGCAAGTCAGCGGGTCAGCGGCAAGGCCGGAGCGATGCTCCGGCCTTTCTTTTTGCGATGGCGTGAAAGTAGGTGCGGTTACCGGATCACGTGGATCGGGACACCGAGCTTGAGGCCTTTCCAGAGGCGCTCGGTGGTATAGACCTCCGCCTTGAGCGCGATCGCCAGCGCCAAGCAGGAGCGGTCGCCCAGCGAAAGCCCCTGCTTCGCCGTCGTCGCGATCAGGCTGCCCGCGGTTTTTGCCTGCTCAGCGATGAAAGGCTCCGCCGCCGTGACAAGCTCAAGGGCGTCTGCCCACGCCTGATCCGGATCGTACCCGTTCTTGACGAGCTTCGATTGCACTTCCGCGAGGTTCACAGTGCTGGCAACGGCATTCCCCATGACTTCGTCCGTCAGTTCTTCCTCACCAGGTTCGTGTTGAATCAAAGCAAGGATGGCGGAAGCATCGAGCACAACTTCATTCATGTTTCGCCGCCTCGCGCCGTTCCGCGCTCAACTCCTCCGATAGGCTAACTCCGGGCGGAATGATCTTGCGGGCCCTCTCCTGAACGCGACGAATCCGGCTCCGCAAAGTCGCGATGCGCACTTCATCGCCTACCACGCGCAGATCCAGCGCGTCCCCAACGGCCATCCCCAGTGCTTCGCGGATATTTGCTGGAATCACAACGCGGCCCTTTTCGCTCAAGCGCGTCCGCGTCCCTAGTTCCATTTGCCCCTCCCGCCGAACGTCACACCATTCTATCAAGGTGGCACGGTGAACACAAGTGACACTACTCTGGTCTGTGCCGCTCCAGATCCGCCGAATCGGGCAACCTCTGCTGCAAATCCGTGTCTAATTCATTGGCCGGTGTGTCTATGCCCGGAAGTCACGGCAAATCCTTCAGTTGAGGTCGAGACGATGCTCTTCTCCTTTCAGATGTCCCCCATGCGGTGTGCGAGTCTGGTTGCCGCGTTTCTGCTTGCGGCTGCCGTAGCGAGCGCTGAGTCGGCATCCTCCCAGGGCCAGCCCGCCGGCGATGGTTACTCTTCCAGCCAGGCGGGGCTGAGCGCGTTGGGACTACCGGCGAGCGAATTCCCGTCGGCCGCCGGATCGAGCGCCAGCGGGTCCGGAGCAGGACAGTACGGCAACGGCGGGGGATATGGCAGCGGAAAGCGCGGCCTCTTCCGCAACATGGCTTTCGAGCTCGGCGGGGGATTCAACGCGCCTGAGAGCAATGCCGTCACCTATGGCGGGCAATTCACCGCGGGCGCGGGGTGGAATCTGTCGCGGCACCTCGCCGGTTTGATCGAGTACCAGTTCCTCGACGCGAAGCTGCCGGGCTACCTGATCGCCGAGGCCGGCGCGCAAGGCGGCCACGCCCACATCTGGTCTCTCACCCTCGATCCGGTGATCGACCTGATGCCGAAGGCCACAAATGATCTCTACATCACCGGCGGCGGCGGCTTCTACCGGAAAGTGACCAGCTTCACCGACCCCTCGGAGTCGATCTACTGCGACTACTACTTTGGCTGCTATGGAGTCACGACGAACGTGGTGGTAGGTCACTTCTCCTCGAACCAGGGCGGCTACAACGTTGGCGCCGGCTTCCAACACCGGCTGGGAGGACGATACAGCGAGGGCAAGGCGAAGCTTTTTGTCGAGGCGCGGTATCTTTTTGTCGACACCCCCGCGGTGACCACACAACCGAACGGCCTGGGAACTACGACGGTCGCCGCGGGAACGAAGATCATTCCCGTCGCCTTTGGCGTGCGGTGGTAGAGCAGAACGCGGCGTGAGCGGCGCAAGGCGGAGACGGTCCGCGGCGGCTCGCGGTAGATGCCGCGCCTAGAGTGCAGCCTCGGACTCAGCCGCGGATTCAGTTCGGACTACCAGCGGGACAATCAGCGCAACGGGCGCAATCAGGAACGAGGCGACCAGCCGCGGCATTCGGCGCATGTCGTCGAAGAGCGATCGGCCACAACCCGTGAGGAAAGCCCCGCGCCGCATCACGTAGAGATGAAAGAATGCGGAGAAGGCGGCAAAAACGCTGACCGCGACGATGGCCCGGGGAGGGACGGCGGCTCCGACGACGCGATGCGCAAGCCAGTCGAGGACCTGCGCCAGTGCGGGAACGCCGAAGGCCACGACCACGTTTCCCAGCAGACGCGAACGAAGGGCGAGAGCCCTCTGCTGCATTCCGGCATAGATGCCCGCAGTCAGCGCAACGTAAGCAATCTCAACCAGGACGATAGAGAGACGGCCGTGGCGGCCGGAGCGCGCCAAGGCCGCAAGGTAGACCAAGGTGCGGGCGGTCGCACTGAGCAACGCGCATTTCCAATTCCAGCAAGAAAATACCCGCGAGAGAAAGAGCCGACCGAAGGCTGGGAACATACCTCGATCGTGAAGGGGCGGCAAGAACGCAGCGTCAAGACGAGGTTACAGAGGGGTTGAGATCGACCTTGTACCGTATTCAGGTAGATTCCCCGGAGGTTGTACTTGGATCGTGATTCAGATCACGGCCTGTGGCCGCCCGCACGGCTAGCCTCGAAGTACGGGCGCCGGTTGAGAACGCGCCCGAACGAGGAGCAATCTTTCCATGGCTTATGTCGTGACCGATGCCTGTATAAAAGACTTTGTTTGCGTGGCGGAGTGCGCCACCGCCGCGATCGCGCCTGCTCAGGACGATCCCGCGGCTGCAACCGTCAGCCAGGTCTATATCAATTCCGATGAGTGCATCGACTGCGGCAGTTGCGCTTCGCTCTGCGCGCAGAATGCGATCTTCCCGGCCGATGAGCTGCCTGCCGACAAGGCCGAGTTTGCCGAGAAGAACCGCGCGTACTTCAATTAAGGTGTCTCTCCCGATCCTCAGCCGTCTTGAAGGTTGCCGCGCTCTGTTGTTCGCGACAACCTGGAAGTCCTGAGTTTCCGAAGACTCTTGAGAGAACTATCGTAGTCCGGCGTCGCTTCCCGGATTGCCGGAGCTCCTCACCTATCCCCGCTTCCACCCGCCTCGCTGTGCGCCCGGCCTTTGCATTCCGGGCCCAGCCCCACCGAACTTCCTGCCGCGTCCGCCCTCGCCGCGAAAGACGCCTCCAGACCCTCCCGGCTTTCCGCCAAACTTCGTGCCCTTGTCAAATCCCTTCCCGCGGCCGCCTTCGAACCGCTTCTTCCCTTCGCCGCCCCGTTTGAAGAATGGCTTTCCGCCTGGTTTGCCGAAAGGCTTTTGCTCTCCGCCGGACAGCTTCCGCGCTTCCTCGAATCGCTTCTCGCCCCGCTCCTCAAATCGTTTCCGTTCGCCGAACGGCTTCCGCCCTCCGAACGGCTTCCGCCCTCCAAACGGCTTTCGCTCGCCAGAAGGTCTCTTCTCGCCCGACGATCTCCGCGTGGCTCCTTTGAATCGTCCCTCCCCGCGTTCCCGCCGCGGCCCTCCACGGAACTCCGGCCGTCGAGCCTCTCCGTCTAACCCCGTCCTTCGTCCGCCAGACTCCGGCTTCCGCGGCTGCCATCCTGTTTTCGGTCCGCGTTCCTCCCGCTTCCACTGCGTGCGCTCTCTGCGATCGAATTGCTTCTCGCCCTGGCCGCCCACGCGCCCTTCGGTTCGCTCCTCGATTGGTTTCCGTCCGCCAAAATCTCTTCGAGCCCCAAACGGTTTCCGCGTACCGGATGGCCGCCGCCTCTCGCCCTCGTCCCGCCGGCCCTTTGCCCAATCGCGCCGCCCTGCTTTCTCGCGCTTCTCCGCCGCCAACCCCGCCTCCTTCGGCAGCATCCGATCGACGTTGACCCGCCGCGGCTTGATCTTCCCCTCGGCCGTCGACCGCAGCGCGTTCACCTCATCGGGCTTCAGCTCGCGCATCTTCCCCATCTCAACGTCCAGCGTGAGCGGCCCGTACCCCACCCGCCGGATCTTTTCGGCATAGTGCCCAACCGCCGCGAACATCTTTCTCAGCTCACGATTGCGCCCCTCGGTCAGCACCACCTCGAACCATGGATTCTCTCCCGCGCGCACCTGCCGGATCCTCGCCGGCGCGGTCCGCACGCGCTCCGACCCCGGCTCGCTCTTCTCGATCGCTACGCCGCCGCGCAGCCGCTCCAGCTCCTCCTCGCTCGGCTGTCCGGCCACCTTAACCAGGTACGTTTTCTCTACGCGCGATCCCGCTTTTGAAAGCAGATTCGCCAGCTCGCCGTCGTTGGTCACCAGCAGCAGGCCTTCGCTCTGGTAGTCGAGCCGTCCTACCGGGTACAGCCGCTCATGCATCTTCGCGAAGAACTGCATCACGGTGGGCCGTCCCTCGGGATCGCTCACCGTCGTCACGTACCCTCGCGGCTTGTTTAGCACGAAGTACCTGTGCCGCTCGGCGCCGTGCAGCAGCTTGCCGTCCACGCGGATGTGATCGCGCATGGGGTCGGCCTTGCTGCCGAGCTGCGTCACCACCTGCCCGTTCACCATCACGCGGCCCGCCGCGATCATCTCTTCGGCGCGCCGCCGGCTCGCAATCCCTGCCTGCGACAGGATCTTCTGCAGCCGCTCGAGCTTCACCGGCGTCTCCGGCTCCGCGCCCTCTTCATCCGACTCGGCGCCGCTCAACCCTTCCGCCGACTTCTCGCTCGTACCGCCGGTCTCCAGACCGGCTGTCGTGCGGGCGTCGACGCCCGCACTCGTGCCACGATGCGCAATTTCCCGCGCCGTGACATCCTCCTCGACCTCGGCCTCCGCACCGCCCAGATACGTCCGCGCCTCTGCGTCGCTCACGTCCCCGATCGGATCCAGCACCGGTTCACCGATCCGGTACTCCGGCGCGGCCGCCGCCCTTGGCGCGCGCTTCCGGCTTTTTGCGGCAGGTGCCTTGCCCTTCACGGCCGTTTTCTTTGCCGCAGGCGCACGCTTCCTCGCCGGCGCGGCCGCCGCCTTCGTCTTTGGGTTCTTCGCGCTCACCGCTTTCGTCTTCACGGCGGCCGTCTTCGTCAGCGGAGCGCGCTTCGCGGCGGGCTTCGCCGGTCGAGTCTTCTTTTTCGTTGTCATCGGGAAAAGCCTCGGTTCCTGCTTACTCGGCGCTGCTCGCGCCACCGGAATCAGACGCGCCGCCCTTCGTCGCAGCATCGTGCTCACTGTTTGTCTCTGCGGCTCCTTCGCCGTTCGTCTCTTCCGCTTCCACGCTCATGTCGGCGTTGAACTCCTCCGCCGCCGGCGCAGCGGCTTCATCTTCGGCCACGCCGGCCGACTCCTCCAGCTCGCTCGCCGCCATCTTCTCGAACTCTTCCATCGACGGCAGCTCCGAAACATCCCTCAGCCCGAAGCGCAGCAAGAACTCCCGCGTCGTCTTGTAGAGAATCGGCCGCCCGATCACCGGCTTGCGTCCCGCCGTCGTGATCAGCTTGCGCGCCAGCAGCGATCCGAACACGGCCGACGCGTCCACGCCGCGAATCTCGTTCACTTCCGGCGCCGTCACCGGCTGCTTGTAGGCGATCACCGCCAGGGTCTCCAGCGCCGGAATCGACAGCTTCAGCGGCGGCTTCTGGCTCTTCACAAACGATCGCACCGCGTCGTGGAACTCCGGCTTGGTGGCCATCCGGTAGCCGCCGGCGATCTCACGAATCTCGATCCCGCGCGCGTCAGCCGAGTACTCCGCGATCAACTCCTCCAGCAGTTGCCGGATCACGCCGCTGGCCTCGCGCTCGCGCTGCCGCGCGGCTCGCTTCGCCTCGGCTTCTGCCTGAGCCTCATCGACGACGCCGGTTTGTTCGCCAGCTTCGCTGGCCGCTTCGGCGCTCGTCCCGGCGGCTTCTCCAGTCGCGTCGCCGCCCTCGGCTACGGTCCCCGCGCCCGATGCTTCGCCGTCCTCGCTCGGCGGCTCATCCGCGGGGGCAACGCTTTCCGTCGCCGGCTCAGCTTGCTCTTCCGCCGCGGCCGCACTCGTCTCCCCCGCAACCACCGGCTCGAGTTCCAGATAGGGGAACGCCTCGTTCAGTTGTTGCGTCGCATCTTCTGCCGCACCCGCATCCACCGGCTTTCCGGCTTCCGCCGCAGCTTCGCGCTCCGCCTTCCATTCCAACGCCTCGTCGGCAAACAACGCGGTCAGTTGCGTCAACGTCACCGGCTCCTCGGCGGCGTAGATCACTGCTTCCAGCTTTGCTTTCAGGCTCATCCTTCTCCAGGCACCATTCTGTATGGTACCGGATGAATCGGTTGTTCCGTCTCTCCGCTATCGCCTCGTTTTGCACACGGATAAAAAAGGCGCCCGGCCTGGCCAGACGCCTCTCCGCAAGCAGATTCAAATCCTCAGAACATCGTGTGGAACAGGCAATATAGCAAACCCGAAAGCAGCGCCGCCGCAGGCAGCGTGAACACCCAGCCGGTCGCGATGTTGCGGACCGTCGACCAGTGCAACCCGCTCCCGTTGGCGGCCATCGTGCCGGCCACACCCGAACTCAAGATGTGCGTCGTCGATACCGGCAATCCCCATAGGTTGGCCGCGAAGATCGTCCCCATAGCCACCAGTTCCGCGCTCGCGCCCTGCGCATAGCTCAGGTGTTGCTTGCCGATCCGCTCGCCCACCGTAATCACAATCCGCTTCCAGCCCACCATTGTCCCCAAACCGAGCGCCAGCGCCACGGCCACCTTCACCCAGTTGGGAATGTACTTGGTGCTCTTGTCCAGCTTGCTCGCGTAGATCTTCAGGGCGGCGCTTTCCTCCGCGGTGAACGCCGGTTTGTGCGTTTGCCCCATCAGCTTGAGGGCCGCTCCGGTCAAATACATATCGTTGCGCACGTTGGCCTGTTGCTGCGCCGGAACCGACTGGAAACTCTTGTAGCCCGCCACCTCGCGGGTCAGCTCGTTCACCAGTTGGCTCAGCGCCGTGAGCGTTTCCGGCCGGATTTCTTTCGTCTGGATGTACTTCGTCACTTCGGCGCGTGCATCCGGGTCGAGCGCCGCCCCCGCCGCCACATGCCGGTCCAGAATCTGACCCGCCTGCTCGGAGGCCACGATGAAACTTTGCACCTCGGCGGGGCCCACCGCGTGATTCAGGGCATAGGCCGTCGGCACCGTCCCGATCAGGATTAGCATGATCAGGCCCATGCCCTTTTGCCCGTCGTTCGATCCGTGCGAGAAACTCACTCCCGAGCAGGTCACGAGCAGCAGCGCGCGAATCGGCCACGGTGGCGGCTGGTGGTTCTTGGGCGCCTGATAAAGCGCCGGGAACTTCGCGATCCGCTTCGAGAAAAAGATCAGGACTGCAGCCAGCGTGAACCCTAGAATCGGCGAAATCAGCAGCGCCTCGAAGACCTTGACCACTTGCGACCAGTCAAGGCCCGACGTGCCCGTATGCGGACTCATCAGCTGATTGGCCAGCCCCACCCCGATGATCGACCCCACCATGGTGTGCGTGCTCGACGCCGGCAATCCCAGCCACCACGTACCCAGGTTCCACAGGATCGCCGCGATCAGCAGCGCGAAGATCATCGAGAACCCGGCCCCCGAGCTGACCTTCAGAATCAGCTCGACCGGCAGCAGCGTGATGATCGCGAAGGCCACGGTTCCCGACGAAAAAAGCACGCCGGTCAGGTTGCACAGTCCCGACCACACGACCGCAACCGTCGGCGGCAGCGAATTCGTATAGATGACCGTCGCCACCGCATTCGCCGTGTCGTGGAATCCGTTTACGAACTCGAACCCCAGCGCGATCATCAGCGCCAGTCCCAGCAGAAAATACGGCCCCATGCTGGTCACGCTCACGTGATCCAGATCCCGGGCCACATGAACGCCGATGTAGGTCAGGCCGCTCAACAACGCTAGAGCGAAGATCCATCGGCCTGTCCGGCTCCAGGCATTCGCCGGCCTCTGCTCAAGCAGGCTCGGAGCCGCAGAAATGCCGGGAACTGCCGTCGCGAGATCAGCCATCAGAAATCTCCACGGCGGCCGGAGAAATTCCGGTTCCGCCTGGGCCTCCCGTTGGGAAACTCAACGCCGGTGCAACTTCTGAATGGAAATGGAGATGATTTGCTGCTGAAGAGAGACGATCCGGAGAAGATGGCAACCATAAAACCTCAACAACCGTACGTTCTCTCGGTTGTTTACCCGGCGATGAGGAAGACGGAACCGGGCTACAGACAAGTCTACACCTGGAAGTCAGCCCGAATGTGGAAGATCCCGGCTTTTCGGGCCCGCGCGCCGTATTTCAGCGGGATTAAGATTCGTTGAATCTCAAGTAAATCCAGTCGTTTATCGCTCGGCTCCTTTCGCGATAGCCGTTCTAAGACATTTTGCAGGAACCCTCTTGACACGAAGGGGGCGGTCAAAACCGCCCCCAACATGGCTGGAAGCCGTATCGTGCTGATTCCAATACGGTTATTCCGAAAGCTGCTGTGTGCCCTTCACCGAGAAGGTTCCAGTCACTCCCGCCGCTCCGGTATCCGGCTGTCCACCGCCCACGATCACCGTGTACGCGCCTTCGGCCACGATCGGTTCGCCTGCGCTCGTCACCATGCTCATGTCTCGCGGCTTCAGCTCGAACTTCACCGTCGTCGACGCGCCCGGCTCCAGGTGTACTCGCTCGAATCCGCGCAGCGCAATCCGCGGCGCCCCAGCAACACTGGGGAACTTCAGATACAGCTCCGCCACTTCGTCGCCCGCCAGCTTTCCGGTATTCGTCACGGTTGCTTCCACTACCGCCGGCTGTCCTGCATCGACCGCGCCCGCGGGAACCTTCAGCCCGCTATACGAGAACGTCGTGTAGCTCAGCCCATACCCGAATGGGAAAAGCGGCTTCCCGGCGAAGTACCGGTACGTCCGTCCCCTCATCGAGTAGTCCTCGAAGTTCGGCAACTGGTCCAGGCTCTTGTAGAACGTCACCGGCAGCCGTCCGGCCGGGTTGTTCGCGCCCGAGAGCGTCTGCGCCACCGCGTTTCCGCCCTCTTCGCCCGGATACCACGCTTCCAGAATCGCGTTGGCGTGTTCCTCGGCCCAGTTCACTGCGAGGGCGCTGCCGTTGGTCAGCACCACAACAAGCGGTTTGCCTGCCGTCGCCAGCGCTTTCAGCAGACTCTCCTCGGGCTCCGGCAAATCGATGCTCGTCCGGTCTCCGCCTTGGAAGCCCGGCTCATTCACGCGCATCTCTTCGCCTTCCAGTTCGCTGGTGATGCCCACCACCGCCACAACAACATCCGCATCCTTCGCGGCGGTCACCACCGCCGGATCAACGCTCCGGTCCATCTTGCCCCACACCAGCTTCAGATGGGGCGCCGCATTCCCGATCCTCTGGTATTCCACCAGCAATTTGTAGGCTGTGCCCGCATCCAGATGGACTCTGCGCGTGATGGTCTCCACTCCATGCGGATAGTTGGCCATCGTCACCGGTCTGCCGTCGAGAAATACCCGGAAGAATCCGTCCGTCTCGACGCCCAGGTTGTATTCGCCCGTCTCCTTCGGCGTGAGTGTCGCTTCCCACTTCACCGTCAACGGATCGGCGTTGACCGCCGCCTCGGGCAGAGGTTGCGCCTCGATGTCGATGCCCTGTTCAACCCTTGTCGCCAGTGGCGGTGCACTGTTGGATTGTGCTTCGAAGAAGTTCACGATGTTCTGCTTCGAATACGTTGCGTTGACTCCCGGTTTCCCGTCTGTCGTCAGGCACTCGTTGGGAACCGGCACGGTCTCTTTGCTCAGGAATCCTGTCCCCTGCACATAGGTGACCGCGGAGCCGGCAAACTCCTTCTTCAGCCCCTCCAGGATCGACACCGTTTGACTCGGTATTCCGTTGTAGTTTCCCAGCAGAATGCGCGCCTGTTCCGCCAGCGGCCCTGTCACCAGGATCTTTGCCCCCGTTCTCTTCAGCGGCAGCACGCCGTCGTTCTTCAACAGCACCATCGACTCGTTCGCCAGCTTCAGCGCCAGCGCGCGGTGCGCTGCGCTGTCCAGCTCGCTGGGGTCGATCTTCGTGTACGGCACCATGTCCGGCGGATCGAACATCCCCAGCTTCATCCGCGCCGTAATCAACCGGATCACGGTTCTGTCGATATCACTCTCCTTCAGGAACCCCTCCTTCACCGCGTCGAGATACGGCCTGTAGTCCGAGGTGTCCGAGGCCTTGGCCCTGAAGTCGATGCATTCGTTGTCCATGCCGCGCTGCAGGCTGATGGCCGAAGCCTGCGCCTGGCTCACCCGGAAATGGTGTCCGGTGAAAACGTCCCGCACCGCTCCGCAATCCGACACCACGTACCCCTGGAATCCCCAGTTCCCCCTCAGTTGATCCTCCAGCAGAAACTTGCTGGCGCACGCCGGCTCGCCGTTGACGCCGTTGTACGAGCACATCACGCTGTCCGCCTTGCCTTCGGTCACCGCCGCGCGAAACCCCGGCAGATAGGTGTCCAGTTCGTCGTGCTTGCTCACATCCACGTCGATAAAGTGCCGCGTCGGCTCCGGCCCCGAATGAACCGCGTAGTGCTTCGGCGTCGCAATCGTCCGGTAGTAATGCGGGTCGTCGCCCTGCATCCCCGTCACGAACGCCACGCCCATCCGCCCCGTCAGGAACGGATCCTCTCCGTACGTCTCTTGTCCACGCCCCCACCGCGGATCGCGGAAGATATTCAGGTTCGGAGCCCAGAAATCCAAGCCATGGAAGATCTCGCTGGATCCGTCTTTCGCCTGCCCCTGCATGTACTTGATTCGCGCCTCGATGCCTATGGCCACGGCCATCTCGTGGATTTTCGGCGTATCGAATGTCGATGCCAGCCCGACCGGCTCGGGATACTCCGTGATGCCTCCCATGTTTGCCACGCCGTGCAGCGCCTCGCTCCACCAGTCGTACGCGGGTACGCCCAGGCGCGGAATCGCCCGCGACTGGTTCACCAACTGGCCCGCCTTCTCTTCCAGCGTCATCTGCTTTACCAGATCTGCCGCACGTTGCTCCACGGGCAGATTCGGGTTCAAGTAGGCCGGTTTTTCAGTGTTCTGCGCATAAAGCAGCCCCGCTGCTGCAAGTCCCAACAACGTTCCCGCCGCAAATCGCATTCCCAACATCTCTTACCCCTCCTGCTGGGCGTTTTCGTACGCCGCAGTAAATGTTTCCCCGGCGAACGGCTCTCGCACCACCGCGGGCAACTTTAATCGCTGGGTTTCTTCTCTGTCAACCTATCGAAGTCGAGGCAAATCGCTTTATTTTTGCGCTTTCCCGATCTCGGCCCGGCACGCCAGCCGTTGACGCGCCGCTACGCCCGCACTTCTTCAGACTCGCCGCCGGCCGTTTCGTGTAACCTTTCTGCCAGCCCTCCCGTAAGAAACAATCAGAAGGGGAAGAAAGATGCCGGGCGACCCCAGAAACGCACGATTGGATCAATTCCGGCAGGGCGATCTGGACGCCTTCGAAGCCCTCTTCCGCGAGCATCAACGGTCCGTCTACGGCTGGATCCTGCGCATCGTCCGCGATCCCGCCGCCGCGGAAGACCTCACGGTCGAGACCTTCTTCCGCATCCATCGCGCCCACTCGACCTTCGAGCCGTCGCGCCCCTTTGAGCCTTGGGCACGGCGCATCGCCACCCGCTCCGCCCTCGATTGGCTCCGGGCCCGCCGGCCCGAAACCGGTCTGGACGATCGGGACCTCGCCAGCCTTCCCGCTCCGCCCTCGGCCGATCCCGGCATTACCGCCGAGATTCGCTCGAAAACCGCGCAGGCTTTTTCCCGGCTGCCCCCCACCCTGCGCGTCGCGGCCGTCCTCGCCATCGTCGAGGATCTGCCGCATAAACAGGTCGCCGCGGCTCTCGGCATCACCGTCGCGGCCGTCAAACTCCGGGTCTTTCGCGCCCTTCTATTGTTGAGAACAGATTTGGAACAACAGGGAATCATGCCATGAATGCACACGAAAAGAATCGAATCAAGCAACTCCTGCGGCAGGCGCTGCCGCCGGTTGATTCCGCAGCCGAGCCGTCCCGGGACCTCTGGCCCGCCGTGCTTCGCCGCCTCGACGCCGAGTCTGGCGCACAAGGCCGGGCGTTGCCTTCCGCGCCGCCCTGGTTCGACTGGGCGCTCCTCGCCGGCCTCATCGTCTTCGCCGCGTCGTTCCCGGCCTCGATTCCCGTGTTCATCTACTACTTGTGAACCACGAACGGATCTCTGCCCCCTGATCTCTGGTTGACTGAAAGGAGACCTCCATGCCCACCCACCCATATCTCCGCGCATATCTTTCCGGCATCTTCGTGCCCACACTCATTCTGCCGCTCGGGCTCACGGCGTTTATCGTGCTGCGAGCCGTACTTCAGGTGCCGGTTCCCATCGAACGCGGCCTCGTCTTTCCCCTGGCGCTCGTACCCATCATTTGGGGCCTGTGGAACGTGCTCTGGCGTGTCTCGGTCCTTCGCACGCATCTCTCGGTCGGCGTGCACGGCGCCATCCTGCCCTTCCTGCTGTTGCCCTCGGGAGCCGTCATCGCTCATTGTTCGGGGGTAGTCGCGTTCGGAGACACAAGTGTTACCTGGTTTCATGCCGTCCAATTTCCCTATGCTCTGATCGCTGCTGGCTTCTGCTGCGGCGTCGCCGCCTACTACCTCGTCTGGAAGTACATCGTCGGCTTCCTCAACCGCACCCTCGGCATCGCATAGGCTCGCGCTGGTTCGTCCCGCGCCCCCTCCTTCCGCGTTGTTCGCGAAAGGGTGGAAATGACCGGCTTCCGGCATCGCATTCCCGAGGAAAGGCTCCCCGATGAAACGTTTCCTCGCATTTCTCGCCCGCGCCGCTCTGATGGTCTTCGTCTGGTGGATCTTCTGGCTGGCCTACGAAGCTCCTCTTTCAGACGGCGCCAATCTCTCCGTCGTTGCGGGATTCCCGTTTCTGGTGCTCCCGATTGTCTGGTTCGGAAGGATGATCCTGGACCGTCACCAGTCAAAAAGCGGAGCCGAATGGACAACGACGTTTGTTCATTTTGCGCTGATGGCGCCCTTGGGTATGCCTCTCGTCCGGGCGATCGCCACTCACGACGATTGGTATGGTTGGAGGCTTCCCGTGCCGTCGGGAATCGGCCTGGTCCTTGTCATCGTTACCGGCGCGGCGTTCTTGCTGGTTGTGCTCAACCTGGCCCTGAGAGGACTCGGCGCGCCCTTCTTCATTGCGCTCAGCCGAAAAGTGGCGACAGACTGGATGTACGCCTGGACGCGCAATCCCATGGTGCTCGCCGCTCTGGCCTTCCTCTTGTCGCTGGGAATCTGGTTTCAGTCATTGCTGTTTGTGCTTTGGGTGCTCTTTCTGTTTGTCCCGGCGTTGCTTCTCTTCGTAAAGGTGTACGAAGAGCGGGAACTCGAGATCCGCTTCGGTGCATCGTACCTTGAGTACAAATCCAAAACACCGATGCTGTTCCCGAGGAGACCAAGAAGGTCGAGCGCTACGCCGAAGGGTACCTCATCCAATGCCACAAGCAAGCAGACTGGCATTGGCGGATGACAATCTGAAGACGGGAGCTAAGAGCTGACAGTTGAAGGTTGAAAGGAGCCAATCATGTTCGTGCTCATTCGCACCATCACCTACGCCGCACTCTTCATCGGATTCGTGCTCATTTACCTTCCGGCGCGTCTCCTGGCGTGGAGCGGCATCGTCCGCCCGGCCGGCGTGGGATGGCCGCAGGTGGTTGGCCTCACCATCGGCACAGTGGGCGCCGTCGTCGCCCTCTCGTGCGTCTTTTCCTTCGCTTTCATCGGCAAAGGCACTCCAGCGCCCTTCGACCCGCCGCGCCGTCTCGTTGTTCGCGGGCCTTACCGCTTCGTCCGCAACCCCATGTACATCGGCGCCTCTCTCGCGGTCACAGGAGCCGCCCTCTTCTACGAATCGGCCGCGCTCGCCGCCTTCGTCGCCGGCTTCCTGCTCGTGACGCATCTCTTCGTCGTCATCTACGAGGAGCCGACCCTCCGCCGCCTCTTCGGCCCTGAGTATGGGGAATACTGCCACAGTGTCCACCGCTGGCTGCCCTCCGCCGGCCACCGGCAACTGAAAGCTGATAGCTGAAGGCTGAAAGCTGGGAACTACGCGCCGGGCTCAAAGAAATCTTTCAGCCCCGCCCGCTCCGCATGCGCCGCCATCGTCGCCTGGATCGCGAGCGCCAGCTCGAGCGCCGCCCGTCCTTGCCGGGCCGTTACCTTCGGCTCGCGCCGCGTCCGCACCGACTCGAAGAACGAACGCAGCTCCAGCTTCAGCGGCTCGCCCGGCGCCACCTCCGGCTTTACGAAACTCAGCCCCGGCGCCAGTCCATCGGGCGCCTCAGTCAGGCTATTCGCAATCTGCTTCAGCTTCTCCGGATCGTTCTTCGCCGCGACAATCTTCATCGCCAGCGGGACAGGAACCTGACCAGACGCGAGCAGTTTCTGTATCACCGTTGAATCGAGCTTTCCGGTCGCCAAAAACTCAGCCGCCGCCTGCGCCAGTTGCGCCGAAGAGCCGGGTTGGAGACGGCTTTGATCGCTAGCTCCGCTAGCCCCGCTTACTCCGCCAACCCCGCTGTCCTCGATCCGAATCACCAGCACATCCCGCCGCGCGTAATCGATCGACACGTACTCTCTCGGCTCGAAGAACCGGAGCTTGCGCACCCGCTCCGTCGACACCCGCGACGCCGTGAAGTTCGCCACGCATCCCGTTTCGAATTCCACGCGCACGTTCGCGATATCCACCTTGGGCGATAGAATCGGCAACCCGACCGCGCGCACCTCGCGCACCGCCGACTTGGCGAATGTCAGCACGATGTCCAGGTCGTGGATCATCAGGTCCAGCACCACGTCCACGTCCAGCGACCGCGGCGTGAAGACGCTCAGCCGGTGCGCCTCGAAGAACATGGGCCGCCTCAGCCTCGGCTCCACGGCCAGCACCGCCGGGTTGAACCGCTCCAGGTGCCCCGGCTGCACGATCCGCCCGTGCTTCTCTGCCGTGGCGATGATCTCGTCGGCCTCGCCCGGACTCGCCGCCAGAGGCTTTTCCACCAGCAGATCGAGCCCCGCATCCAGCAGCGCGACCGCCGCCTCGCGGTGCCGCATTGTCGGCACGGCCACGCACGCCGCATCCAGCTTCAGGTCGGCCTTCAGCAACTCGTCGATCGTCGCGAATGCCGGGATCCCGTACTGCTTCGCCGCCTCTTCCGCCCGCGCCGCATCGGGATCGACCACGGCCGCCAGGGCTACGCCCTCGCCCGCCGCCTCCAGCTCGCGCACCACGCGCAAGTGGTTGCGCCCGAACGCCCCGGCGCCCGCCACCGCCACCCGCAACTGCCTTCCGTCCGCGATTTCGCTGCCTCTTTCCGGCTACCCGCTGTTGAGGCAAGTCATAATCTCACAGATCGCATCAACAACCAGTCCGCACCAACAATGATCTGTCAACCTGAGCGGACACGGCCCCCTCGAGCGGGCGGCCGGAGTCGAAGGATCTGCGGGTGCTTTTCAGCGATTTCGAGCTCACTACACCAAGCGGAAAAACACTGCATCCGGGTGCCCCACCCTCGCGGCGTGTCTATTTTTGCCGCCAGGGTGGGGCAAGCTCCCGGCTACAGGCTCCCGTCTCCCGGCTCTTTCCCTTCCACGGCCTTGAGGCACCGTGTGTAGAGCGCGAGCAACTGATTCACGTGCTCCTCGGGTTTGGCCGCGCCCATACCGCTGAACCCCGTCGACGGCGCCGCCGGCTTTCCCACACCCGCCGTCCCTGCAATGAACTTCATCAGGTCCAGCGCGATGTCTTCATTCCGCCGTGCTCCCAGCGCTGCGCTACTCACAATCTCCATGGGCAAATTCTCCGAAGTCCGATGCTACCAGATCGCCCGCCCAGCCCCTACCTCACGACCATTCATCGTCCTCGCGGAACAACCCGCCTATAATCCCCGTACAACCTATCGGAGGTCCTCGATCATGGGTTTCAGAGCAACCTGGACTATAACCGTCGTCGCCACCGTGGTTGCCACCGGCGCCTGGCTTCTCGGCATCGGCCATCTCGTCTGGCCCGCCCATCCTGACTTGGCTCTTTGCCTCCTCACTATCGCCGCCACCGTCACGGCTTCGATCGTCGTCGAGCGGAACGTGCGCCGCACCGATGGCCGCACACAGAACTGACTCGTCGGCGCCTCCCTGCTGACTTCCTGACTCGCTGACTTGCCGGCCTGCCCGCTTGCTGCCCCCACTGTCCGATTGCGGACGCCGGACCGCAAATCCGGACAGTCACCGTCGGCGCTGCCCGCCCCTCAATCGTCGAACTGATTGATAGGAAAGGCCCCTGGCGACCGGCGTGATTGGCAAGCGAAGTGCTTCTAACCACTTGTTCCCGTTGAGGAGAGCCATGCCCGGCTTGTTCTACGATCTGCGTTTCGCCCTGCGCCAACTGCTCCGGACTCCGGGCTTGGCTCTGCTCGCCGTCCTCACCCTGGCGCTCGGCGTGGGAGCCAACACCGCCATCTTCACGGTCATCGAGAGCGTGCTGCTGCGGCCTTTGCCTTATGCGCACCCCGATCGTCTGCTTCTCGTCGGACCGGCGGGCGACAGGCCGGCCCACGGATCCACCTCCTATCTGAATTACCGCGACGTCGCGGCACAGTCGAAGCTGTTCGAGCAGGTATCCGGCTACTCCGAAGACGTGAGCGTCGTCGAGGCCCAGGACGTCACGCAGAGCGTCATCGCTCCGCGCCTCACGCCGAACCTGATTCCGATGCTCGGAGCTCGACCTTTGCTCGGCCGCACATTCACGGATGCCGAAGGCCAATCCGGCGGCCCGCAGGTCGTCCTCCTCTCCGAAGGCTTGTGGCATGAAAGTTTCCACTCCGATCCCAACATCGTGGGCCAGACCGTGAAGGTCGGCGGCCAGTCTTGCACGGTCGTCGGTGTCATGCCCGCATCCTTCCATTTCCCCGACGACATGGGAGCCGACGTTGGCAAGGGCCTGTGGCTGCCTTTGCAGCCGACCAGCGTTATGCTCAAGGACCGCGGCTACGATTTTTTCAATATTCTGGGCGCTACCCGGCCCGGGGTCACACTGGCGCAGGTGCAGCAGGAAATGAATTCGATTGCCTCGCGCATCCCTCGCGATCCCGGCGACTCAGCCATTGCGTTCCGCGTCGACCCATTTCAGGAAGCGCTGACGGGGCCGGTACGCCCCGTGCTTTATACCCTCTTTGGCGCGCTCGGCTTGGTGCTGTTGATCGCGTGCGCCAACGTCTCCAACCTGCTGATCGCGCGCTGTCTCGCCCGCCAGCAGGAATTCGCGGTGCGCGCCGCGCTGGGGGCGGGCCGCATTCGGCTCGTCAGGCAATTGCTCGCCGAAGGGCTCATGCTGAGCCTGCTGGGCTGCGGCCTGGGCGTCCTCTTCGCGCAAATCGCGATGATGGCCGTGCACAAGCTGCCCGATGGGACCATCCCCCGCGCCGACGCGATTGGCATTCACTGGACGGTGGTCTTCGTGCTGGCTGCGGTCGCCATCGTCACAACTGTCCTTTCGTCCCTGCTGCCGGCGCTTCTGGTGGCGCGCTCGCAACCGCAAGCCGCTCTGCAGGCAGCTTCGCGCGGCCTGGGCTCGCGCACGTTGAGCGGAAGGCTGAGCGGCAGCCTCGTGGCCGTCGAAGTCGCGCTTTCCACTTTGCTTCTGGTGGGAACCGGCCTGCTCTTCCACACCCTTTGGAATCTGGGGCACTCGCGGCTGGGCTTCGATACGGCCCGCGTCACTTCCTTCTCCGTCATGCCTGCCGATGCGGCCGGCTTTTCCGGCATGGCCGTCTCCGAAGACACCGGTGACGCTCCGGCATCGGTGGCCACGCTCGTTTATCAGCCGGTGTTAGAACGGGTGCGCCATGTTCCCGGTGTGGCGGGCGCAGCGTTGGCCACGTGTCCGCCGCTCTCCGGCATGGACATGCACAGCGGCTTTACCATCCTTGGCCAGCCGCACACTTCGCATACGGAGGCCCGCGTTACGGCGGTCAGCGGAGACTATGCCCGCACCTTGGGCACGCCGGTCATCCGCGGCCGCATGATCGAGGACAGCGACACAGCTGCGACTCCTTTCGTCGCTGTGGTCAACGAAGCGCTCGTCAAGGAATTCTTCCCCAACCAGGATCCGATTGGAAAGCAGGTGACTCTGGGCGGCAAGGAGACGGGGATGATCAAGCCCTACACCATTGTGGGGATCATCGGCGACCAGGTCGATGACAACGTCGGCGCGGCCGTTCAGCCGTTCATGCTGCTGCCGCAACAGCAGATTCCGACCACGTCGCTCTTCTACCAGGCGCTTCTGAAGACTCTGGTCAACTTCGTCGTCCGGACCCACGGCGACATCCCCGTAGCTGCCGAGATGCGGTCGGTCTTCCACCAGAACGCCCCCGGTTACGCGCTCGACAACTTCCAGACCATGCAGGAGGCCGTGGAGAAGAACACCTTCAGCCAGCGGCTGGGCCTTTATCTGGTGGGTTCCTTTGCCGGCCTTGCGGTGGTCATGGTGATCGCCGGCCTTTACGGCGTTCTCGCACAGCTCGTCGGCTATCGCCGGCGCGAGATCGGCGTGCGCATGGCGTTGGGGGCAACGCGGCAAAGTGTCGCCGGAATGATCCTTCGCCAGGGATCGGTTCTGATCGGCGCGGGCTTGGCCGTCGGCCTTGTGCTCGCCGTCTCCGCGGGGCGTCTGGTGCGCAGCTTCCTGTATCAGGTCCACCCTCTCGATGCCTGGACCTATCTCGGCGTCGTGCTGACGCTCAGTCTCGTCGGGGCGATGGCCGCATTCCTGCCCGCTCGCCGGGCCGCATCCATCGAGCCGATTCAGGCTCTCCGCGAGGAGTAGCCGAAGCAGTTTGTCAGTTCACAGGCCCCACTTTTGTACGCTGTCCCTTGAACTCGTTGCCTCGTACCGTGCCCCATCCTTTTCGCGTTCTTCGCGAAAAGGGTGGGCGCTGACTCGCTGACTTGCCAACTTGCTGACTCGCTAGCTCCGCTACTCTATCTCCATGCCCCTCGCCTACATCGGCCTCGGCTCGAACCTCTCCAGCCCCGCCGGCCCACCCGAGGCCACGCTCGCAGCAGCTGCTGCCCGCCTTGCCTCCCTCGGCCGTATCGTCGCGCGCTCCTCTCTCTACTCCACCGCGCCGGTCGGCCTCGCCAACCAACCCCGCTTTCTCAACGCCGTTATCGCCCTCGAAACATCGTTCGCCCCGCGCGGCCTTCTCACCGCCCTCCTTGGCATCGAGCGCGACTTTGGCCGCGACCGCGCTGTCGGCATCCCCAACGGTCCCCGCAGCCTCGATCTCGACATCCTCCTCTACGGCGATCTGGTCATCAGCGAGCCCGGGCTGGAGATTCCTCACCGCCGCCTCGCCCTTCGCGCCTTCGTTCTGATTCCCCTCTGCGAAATCGCCCCCGATCTCCGCGATCCCCGCTCCGGACAGACCATCGCCGAATTTCTTGCCGCCCTCGGTCCGCACGCCGATCCAGGCTCGGCCTTCCCCGTCATCAGCCCCCTCTGGCCCAGCGGCTAATGGATGTCCCCCCGTGCATCGCATCAGCCCGCCAGCGCAGCAATCGGCTGCCGAAGCGGAGCCAGCGATCCTGACCAGGTCTTGGCGCTGAAACTTTCTGGCCCCTAAGCGCGCATGCGGTGTTGGTCCCGAATCGCGCGGCTGTGCCGCTGAATCTGGACGGAAAATGCCGGAAAAGGACCCTCTAAAGAACCGCTGGACATGTTCCAAACTCGTGTGAAATGATCCGATTCGTCGGCTTGCCGGGTTTCACCGGTCCCGAACGGAGAAAGTACGATGAAGAGAATTGTTGGCCTTATCGCGCTGCTCGCAGCGCTGTCTACTTCCCAGCTCTGCATGACGCAGGCCCCTGCAGGTGCGCCTGCTGGCACAACCGGGCTGTGCAATGATGGGACCTACTTCAAGGGAACAGTCAAGCTGGGTGCTTGCACTGGTCATAAGGGACTCAAGACCTGGTGGGGTGCCCCCAAGACAACTACGACAACTCCCGGAAAGACCACCACACCAGCGAAAACCACTCCCGCCCCGGCAGCGAAAACCACTCCTGCCCCGGCTGCGAAGACAACTCCTGCCTCGGCTGCGAAGACAACTCCTGCCCCGGCTGCGAAAACCACGCCACCTCCCGCTGCCGCTTCAACCCCTGCCCCTGCGGCCAAGCCCGCTGCACCTGCGCCTCCATCGAAATCGGCAACTGCCACAACCGCGGCTGCGCCTGGCGGCGGACCGGGCCTGGTCTGGTTGAATACCGCGTCCAACGTCTACCACTGCTCCGGCTCGACGTACTACGGCAAGACCAAAGCCGGCGCATACATGACCGAGGATCAGGCGAAGGCCAAAGGCGGCCACCCCAATGGAGGCAAACCCTGCAGCAAGTGATTCTCTGACAACGCGGGAACAGATCGGGCTGGGCCGCAGGCCGCTCAGCCCCTTTTCACGCGTGGGCTTCGTTGCCTCTGGCCGCAGAGCACATCTTCACCTTTAGCTCGGGACGGTCTACCGGATGATGATCTGCTGTGGTCCTTTCGCAGTACGTTCATCGCAAATCATCGAACCTCGGACATACGTCGCCACTGTGTGCGTCGGAGGGGCACGAATTGCTCTTCTCCGCACCCCAAACAGAAAGATCGCAGGAGGTTTAGAAACCGATTATGAGTGTGATTGCCGATTTACTTCAGCAGAAGGTTGGACTGAGCCCCGACCAGGCCCAGCAAGCGGAACAGGTTGTCGTTGAACACCTCATGTCCAAAGTGCCGCCGGAGTTTCAAGGCATGTTGAGCTCTGTGCTCGGTACGGGAGCGGCAGAGGGTCAACCGGCGGCGGCCGAATCCGGTGGGCTGGGTAGCTTGCTCGGCGAAGCAACCAAACTGTTCGGGAGTTAAGGGCTGAATACCCGGATCCACGCAAGCCCCGGTACCGATCAAAACTGTCGAGGCCGGCTCCTCGGAACTTGAAGTCGCCCTCGGCGGAACACAAGTGTTTGCCCATCCGGCAAAACTCGCAATCAGAGAGCACAAGGAGAAAGGCATGAAAGCATCCCGTCTCACAACCGCCCTCGTAGCCCTGGCCGCCTCCACGCTGTTCGGAGTACTTCCGGCCTTTGTCGCGCAAACCAAGCCCACTCCCAAACCTACGGCGCAAGCGGCGGTCGCTAAGCTCTTGGACCTCAACACTGCGACCAAGGATCAACTCAAGGCCCTTCCCGGCATCGGCGACGCATATGCCCAGAAGATCATCGACGGGCGTCCTTATGCCAACAAAACACAATTGAAGACCAAGGGCATCATTCCCGCTGCCACCTACAACAAGATTGCCAGTCTGGTCATCGCTAACCAACCGGCCAAACCAGGCAAGTAACTGGTTTGCCGCTTGAATCGGATCCGATTCGATTCTTTGTGGTCGGACTGATATCGGGGTACGGGTTCTGGCCTGTACCCCTCTCATTTGCCCGCAATGGTCAGCGTTTCCTGATCTGGCGCGCCCCGCTTCGGCCGCACCGTCGCCGAGCTTCTCCGCGCCTTGCCCGGCGGCTCCGCTCCCGGCGCCGCGCGAAAGCCGAGAGCAGCCTCTGGACCGCTACAATCTCTTCGTGACCCCGTCCTTCCAACTCCTCGCCACGGCCCCCGCCGGCGGCCGGCGCGGCCGTCTCGCACTCCCGCATCAGACCGTCGAAACTCCCGTCTTTATGCCCGTCGGCACCGCCGGCTCGGTCAAGGCCGTCCCGCAGGACACGCTCGAATCCCTCGGCGCCGAAATCATCCTCGGCAACACCTACCACCTCTATCTGCGCCCAGGCCACGAGGCCATCCGCCGCATGGGCGGCCTGCACCGCTTCATCAGTTGGCCCCGAGCCCTGCTCACCGACTCCGGCGGCTTTCAGGTCTTCTCGCTCAGCTCTCTTCGCAAGGTCTCCGACGACGGCGTCCGCTTCCGCTCCCACCTCGATGGCAGCAGCCACTTCTTCACGCCCGAGCGCTCCATCGACGTCCAGATCGCTCTCGGCGCCGACATCATCATGGCCTTCGACGAGTGCACCGAGTACCCCGCCGATCGCTCGCGCGCCGAAGAAAGCCTTCGCCTCACCATGGCCTGGGCGCGCCGCTCGCTCGAGCACTTCCACGCCCACCGCCACGAAGTCCCATGGTTCGAAGAAAAGGGCCGCGGCATGCAATGCCTCTTCGGCATCGTCCAGGGCGGCATGTACGCCGACCTCCGCCGCCAGTGTGCGGAGCGCCTCGTCGAAATGGACTTCGACGGCTACGCCATCGGCGGCCTCAGTGTCGGCGAGCCCCGCGAGCTAACGCTCGAGATGATCTCCGAAGTCCTCCCGCTCCTGCCCGCGGACAAGCCGCGCTACGTCATGGGCGTCGGCTATCCGGATGAGATCGAGCAGTACGCGCGCATGGGCGTCGACATGATGGATTGCGTTCTGCCCACCCGCGCCGCCCGCCACGCGCTTCTCTTCACCAGCGAGGGCCGCCTCAACATCAAGAACCGGCAGTTTGCCGAGGATCAAAACCCGCCCGACCCCGCCTGTTCCTGTCCCGTCTGCCGCCGCTACTCCCGAGCCTACCTCCGTCACCTGATGCAGGCCGGCGAGCCGCTCGCCGCCACACTTAATACCATCCACAATCTCGCCTTCTACCTCGGCATCATGCAGCGCGTCCGCACGTCCCTCGAATCTGCCTCTGCCGCATCGCAAGCTGAAAGCTGACGGCTGAGAGCTACTACCCACTAACCACTACCGCACCCACCCGCATCGCAAGCATCGCACGCCCCAGCACCACCGCGGCTGACGCCCAAAGAATCGCTCCCGTCCCCAGCGCCGCCGCACCCTGCAGTTGGTCCGCGGGCACAATCAACGCGCTAACCACGGCCCACGCCACCAGCACCGTCCCGGTCACGTAGTGCATTGGACTGCGGAACAGCCTCGCGAGCGGATAGAAGTGCAGGCCAACAATCGCCGTGATCGCCGAAGGCACATACGCGTCCCAATGCATCCGCGCGCTTCCAAACACCACCACTGCAACCGCGCTCCACTGGATCGCGTTGATCCACGCAAACGCCCGCCCCGTGCCCGGAACGTCGGCCACGCGTGGCCAACGCTTCGCCTGGCGCATCACATACGCGGCCGCCGCCAGCAAAACCAGCGTGCCCATCCCAACGCCCGTCGCCGTTCCCGCCGCGATCTTTTGCCGTGCGATTAGCGACCAAAACAGCCATCCCGAGCCAAACCCCGTGGCGAACATCACTCCTGTAGCCATGCCGCTCAACCGGTTTGCCGTCAACTCCTTCTGCATGTGAAACCTCCTCGGGGAAATCCTTTTGCTCAAATCGCCGCACCCAGCAGCTCCTTCAACGCCGCAACATACTCCGTCAGCGCCGTCCGTCCCGCCTCCGTCATGCGATACAGTGTCTGCGGCTTGCGCTGCACAAACCGCTTCTCCACCGTGACGTATCCGGCCTCTTCAAGCTTCATCAGTTGCGCGCCCAGGTTTCCGTCCGTCGCTCCCGTCTTCGCCCGCAGCCACGTGAACTCCGCCTCATCCACCGTCGCCAGCAGCGAGAGCAGCGCCAGCCGCAGCTTTCCGTGAACCACGGGATTCAGTTCCGGCAGATCAGGCATGGGCCGCTCCCTGCCGCCTCCGCGACTCCAGAATCATCGCGTAGACCCCGAACGCGATCTGGCCCAGAAACGTCGCCCCCAGAAACGCGATCGCCACAACCACGTCCGACCCAAAGCATGCCGCTACCGCCGCCGCGATCCAGACCGCTGCGCACAGGAACTGGGCCTTCCACTTCAGGACCATGGCCGACGTTGCGTGCGCCGTCGCCACCATGGCTCCGATGATCGCCACAAATACATGTCCGTCGTATCGGCCGCTCACGGCCAGGCAGGTCAGAACCACCATTAGCGACGATCCCATCGCGATCCACACCGCGCCGATCGCCCGGCCCAGCGTGGTTTCCGGCATTCCGCGCTCCATCCGCGACGCCGCCACCGACGACAGCACAGCCGCGGCAACCATCGTCACCGGCCAGGCCAGCCAGCTTTGGCCCCAAGTGGCCCACGCTGCGGCCACAAAGTAGGCTACGCCCCACAGGACAAAGGTCCATCCCCATTTTGCGGTCGAGCGCCGTCCCTCGCTGATCATGCTCTCGATGAGCTTCAGCCGGGCTCCCAATTCCAGTTCGTCCGTTTCTGCACTCACAACGTTCCTCCTATCCTTCCCACG
The DNA here is from genome assembly GCA_049514795.1 of Occallatibacter sp. GTDB lineage: Bacteria > Acidobacteriota > Terriglobia > Terriglobales > Acidobacteriaceae > Telmatobacter. The sequence continues at coordinate 7,491 of JBEKUS010000024.1, read as the reverse complement.
CCGCTCGATACGGGGTGCCCGGTTGCCCCACCCTTTTGCGACGCGCTACAGCGCGACTGAGACGGTGGATATTCTGCTAGGCAATCTCCCACCGCCGCGCCACTCTCCGCGCAATCGCAAACAGCGCCGCGCCCGCCCCCACCAGCACGACCACCTGCGGCCAGAGCTCCCTCACCGGCAAGTCGCGCCAGAACACCTTGGTGAACCCGTCGATCGCCCACGCATTGATCGTGAGCAGACCGGCCTTCTGCATCGCCTCTGGCATCAGGAACCGCGGAAACATGCTCCCTCCCACCGACGACATGATCAGAATCAGTAACGTCGACAGCGCGCCCAGTTGCGCCCGTGTCTTGCACGCGCTCGCCAGCAATAGCCCGAACGCCGCCACCGCGAACGCCGTCACCAGCCCCATCACCACGAATCCCGGCAGATGGCTGAAGAAGTCCAACTGGAAGACCGCCGCCCCCCACAGGAACATCGCCGTCAGTTGCACAAATGCCAGCAGCGTGTTGAACACCAGCTTCCCCGCCAGCAGCTTGGTCATCGTCACGCGCGTGCTTAGCACCCGCTCCAGTGTCCCGCTTTCGGCCTCGTCCAGCAGCGCCCCGGCCGAAGCGCTCGCCGTGAACAGCAGAAACATCACCCCGATCGCCGCCGCGTAGAACGACACCGTCGGGCTTTTCTTGTTCTCCCCCACCACCGCGCGCGCCTTCACCGCCACGATGCCCGCATTCGCGTCGTTCGCCGGCTCCGTCTTCCGGCTCGCCATTCCCTTCCGCCATGCTTCCAGGTTGGCCTCAGCCGTTACGCGCTGCGCGGGCGTGAAGCCGCCGATGTACTTGTCCGTGTACTTCAGCCCCTCGCCCGCCATCGTCGACGGCATTGAGGTCATCGCGACCTTCTGCAGCAGTCCCGCCACCACCTGGGGCGCGATCGTGTCGCTCTGGTCGTTCAGCAGTTCGATCGCGCTTCCGCCCTCCTCGCGCCCGAACGCGATGGGGTGCTGCCCGAATCCCTGCGGAATGATCAGCGCGACCGGCGCGTCGCCCGCCTTCACCGCCGCCTCGGCTGTCGCTGCCGTATAGTCCGCCGGCGCTGGCGCGGTCTTGCTCTTCGCCGCAGGCTTGATCATCACCGTCAGGGACTGCTCCCGCTGCAGCCCCTGCACCAGTTGGCCGGAAGCCTCGCTCCGGTCCTCGTCCACCACGATCAACCTCACCTTCGGCGTCGAGTCGTGCTGCCGTCCGAAGATCGTGGCGAAGATGCTGAAGAACACAATCGGCAGGACAAAGCTCAGTACCAGTGCGCCGCGGTCCCGCCGCAGCGCCGTCAATGCGGTCCGTGCAACATGAAGAATCAATCTCGTAGCTCCCTTCCCGTCAGGTGCAGAAACACCGACTCCAGATTTGGCCTGCGCAGCGAAACGTCAACCAGCTCCAGCCCTGCCTCGCTCGCGTCATCCAGCAGCGGCGCAATCTCCGTCGCCTGCTCGATCGTGAGATCCACCGTCTCGCCCTTCACGTGCCCGCCGTGCCGCGCGGCCCACGCTTGAATCGCCTCCGCGTCCCCCGCGAACCGCGCCAGTACCTGGTTCCGGCTGCCGAACGCCGCCCGAATCAGCTCGTCCTTCGTCCCCTCGGCGATAATCCGTCCGTGATCGATGATCGCGATCCGGTCGCACAGCCGCTCCGCCTCTTCCATGTAGTGCGTGGTGTAGACGATCGCCGTCCCCGTATCCCGCAGTTCCTCGATCATCTCGAAGATCCGGTTCCGCGACTGCGGGTCCACGCCCACCGTCGGCTCGTCGAACAGCACCACCCTCGGCCGGTGCAGCATCCCCGCCGCCATGTTCAGCCGCCGCTTCATCCCGCCCGACAGGTTCTTCGCCACCTCGTGCTGCCGGTCCTCGAGCGCCGCCCATTTCAGGCACCACGCGATCGCATCCTTCAGCGCCTGCCCCTTCAGCCCGTAATAGCGCCCAAACGCCCCAAGGTTCTCGCCTGCGCTGATCCGCCCGTAGATCGCCAGCTCCTGCGGCACCCATCCCAGCGCCATTCGCGCCTCGGTCGACCCCGCCGGCCTCCCGAACACGGCCACCCGCCCGCTGTCCGGAATCACACGCCCCACCATGCTCCGGATCACTGTGCTCTTGCCCGCCCCGTTCGGCCCCAGAAGCCCCAGGCACTCGCCTCCGCGCACCGTCAGGCTCACCCCGTCCACCGCCGTCAGTTCGCCGAACCGCTTCACCAGCGCCTCAACCTCCAGCGCCACTCCGGTCCCCGTCCTTTGCATCTTCACCGTCATCGCATTTTCCCGGCCGCTGTTCTCCGCCCTTCCTCTCACCAGTTGGAGAGTACTCTATTCCATGGAGTACTCGATGTCAAGAAGAATCTTGCGCAACCGAACGCTGCAGGCGCGCAGTTCCTATAATTGGTTGAAAAAAATACCCCTAATCTCATATCCGGCACGAAGCGGGAAGTCTCCGTTGCCGTGCTTCCATTCCCAGCCGGAGCGGAGAAGGAACTTCGCAGCCTCGTACTTCAGCAGCGAAATCGAGTTAGAATCGACAGCGCGCACAGAGGCAAGAGCACGCCAAGCTTCACGGATCGCGCACGATCTGCCCCGCACTTCGAATTCCCCGCCCACCCAAATCCGGCGCGCAAGCCGGCTCTGTCTCGTTCGTGCTTTCAGGGTCGTGGGCGGATTGCGCCGATGGTCCGCGGCCTTCCTGGCAGAACGCTCGCCGCTGGTGGAACGGCGCGAGCTAGGGGATATACTCGTATTCGCGATCCGTGAACGACTTGGGTACACAAACGGAGCTCTCAGCGCGCGGGCCTTCGCGCTGGTTCAACCTGCGGTTGGCCGCGGGCATCGTCCTGCTGCTGCCCGCGGTTTGGTTCAGTTGGCAAACCATGGACGGCCTTGAACGGCGCCGCGAATTGCGCACCGATCTGGCGGAGCTGCAGCACGTGCGCTACGGAATCCTGAGCGCCGACCAGTGGCGCGCCATCATCGGGCCGATCCTGAACGCGCAGATCGATAAGCTGGACCTCAAAGGTCAAAGCAAAAGTCTGCGGCCGATGGTCGAACGTGCGCTGAACTCCCTGCTCGACCACATCAAGGAGCAGATGACTGCTCCGAAGCCCGCCGGTTCCAAGACCCCCGGCATGGCGAGCCCGATGCTGGTGAACATGATCGTCAACTCCCTGCGCCCCCACGTACCGGAATACACCGATGTCGTGATGGCCGAGCTGGGGAAGGCGAAAACCCAAAGTACCTTCAAGGAATCCGTTCGCGGCGTGATGGCGGCCGCGGTGAACGACACCTTCAGTCCGGTGGACATGACCGTCTATTCGTCGATTCTGAGACGCTACGGATGCGCCACCGGTCCGGCCTGCGAGGAGACGCTGCGCAATCGAATCCGGGAAGCCGACGCACAGCTCAACAAGGACTACCTGATTGTGCTCGGATCGGCAGCGCTGGGATTCGTCCTGCTCACGGTCGGAAGGCGGGCGCTTTCGCGCGCCGCTGTCGTGGTGCTGATGTTGTTCTGCATCACGATGCTCGTGGGCGGTGTGGCGAGCCCGATGCTCGAAGTGGAAGTGCGCATCTCGCGCCTGGACGCGACCTTGCTCGGTACGCCGATTGAATTCAGAGACCAGTCGATGTACTACCGCAGCAAAACCGTGCTGGAAGTGTCCAAAACTCTGCTCGAGATGCATCGGCCGGAGATGTCGCTTGTCGCCGTCCTGGTGATTCTGTTCAGCGTGGTCTTCCCGGCGCTGAAGATGCTGGCGCTCGGAGCATCGATGATCCGGCCGTCGCTGCTGCGTAACAGCCGCATCGTGAAGCTGCTGGCATTCACGTTGTCCAAGTGGTCGATGGCCGACGTGATGGCGCTGGCGATCTTCATGTCCTTTGTTGCGTTCAACGGCGTGATTGAAAGCGGCCTGGCGGGCATTCGAGAGGAACCCGCCGTCCAACAACTGGTGATCCCGACGAATAGTTCGACGATTCTCCCCGGTTATTACCTATTCGTTGGATTCTGCATCGCCAGCATCTATCTTTCGAAGAAGCTGGAGCACGGGATCGCGTCCGATTCGGAATCCGAGCCGGCCTGAGACGCGGACCTGCCGATTGTTCACGCGGATCGCAGCCTCATGGCCTGCACGGCGCGAAGCGGACGCTTCCTTGCGGATCGGGTTCTTTGCCCCGCCGCGAACACTCCTTCATCTTTTTCGCTTTCGTTTGCAGATTATTTCTCCCGATTCGCTACTCTGTCTTCAGGATCGAAACGGGACTCATTCTGGAGCAGGCGGCCGGCCTGGGAACGGCGGCCGGAATGGCCGGGGCCTTCGCGCCGCCCGCGTGGTTCTGGACAGGTGGTCGGAAATGGAGAGGCGACGAAAGATGGTCCCCGAAATCGCCGATCCCGCCAGAAGCCCCCGCCGCACCAAACCCCAGGACCGTCACAGGCCATGTTGGCGCATGGTCAGGGCCGCTGCTCCATCCTTTCGTCCTGAGCGAAGCGCAGCGGGCTCGATGGATCTGCTTCTTGATTCTTTGCGAAAGGGTGGGATTGGACAAGTGTCGTGTCAGGGCATGACGCCAGAACCGTCCGCCCCATGTCCCGGTTCTGGGACTTGGGAAGCCAAGTACACAAGATCCACTGGTCTCGTATCGAGGCATGACTCTCAGTCATGCCGAAAACGTCCACTCCATTCTTGAAAAGCGAAGTGCGCGGCGAAGCCGCGCGCAGACCTGCGTCTCAAAACACCACCGAGAACCCAGCCAAACTCTGCGGATGCATCGTCCGGAATCACTTCCCACAAGCCGACTCCTGGGGACCAATCCGGGTCGGCTCGGCATTAGTCAGTGGCGACAGGCTGCCAAAGCTCGACGCGGTTTCCTTCCGGATCGGTGATCCAGCCAAACTTTCCGAAGTCATAGCTTTCGCGTTTTGGATCGACGGTGACGCCTTCGCCTATCAAGCGGTCCAGCACACCGTCCAGGTCGTCCACCTGCAGATTGATCATTGCTTTCTGCGCCGGAGGGAGGTATGCATTGTCTTGTTTGAACAGGGCGAAGACGACCTGAGCGTGTTGCGTCGGGGCAGGAAACGCGAATGATCCCTCGGACTTCGCCAAACCGAGATGCTGCTCGTACCACTGATACAGAGCTTTTGGATCGTCCGCTCGCAAAAATATTCCGCCAAAACCAGTGATTGAAGCCATGCATCCTCCTGTGAGAATCGTTTGACAGTTCAGAAGACCGAAGGTCGGGGCTTACCCCCGGCCTTTTGATTTATGTGCTCATAACTGCGCGGCCGGCGGCCGGTCCCGCGGGCGTTTTGCGCCGGAGGACGGCAGCGGAGATGAGAGTAATGATCAGCCCGACGGGCAGGGGCTCCATGAAGGTGTAGGCCATGTTGACCAAGGGGTTCTGATAGAGCTGCTGAGAGCGATCGATGGCAGCCACCTGCGCGGCGGTGGTGGCGGGGTCAAGTCCGGAAACCTGGACCTTGTGAATCTGCGCGGCCCAGTAGCTGTCCATGAAGTGGGGCATGAATTTGAAGTAGATGACCTCCCACGTGGCGACGTAGCAGACGCAGGTGATGAGGGCGATCAGGATGCCGCAGGAGAAGGCGCGGCCGAAGGAGATTTGGCCGCCGAGGGTGTTGTCGCGGTAGCTGCGGATGCCGAAGTAGATGAGCAGGAACGATGCCACCATCATGGTGTGGCCGAGAGCCATGCTGTGGCGGGAGCCGATCTTGTTGGCGAGGAGAAGCGAGCCGTCCATCAGGACGGAGATCATGACGCCGGAGATCAGGCCGAAGGTGAGGACGGTTTTCTTCATGTGAGGCTCCTGGTGCGAGTGACGATGGAGTCACGATGCAGTGTAACGGGGCCGGATGTCGTCATCCTTTCGGATGATTCTTTGAGGAATGGAGCGGAAATCATGCTTTTGGGTGACGCGGTCACGGCAGCAGGCCTAGTTCTTTGCCGCGCTGGACGGCCTGGGTGCGGCGGGCGGCTCCCAGCTTGTCGAAGGCGCGGGCACAGTGTGTCTTGACGGTGTTTTCGGAAACGAAAAGCTGCGTGGCGATTTCGCGATTGCTGAAGCCACGGGCGACCAGGGTGAGGATTTCGAGCTCGCGCGCCGTGATGCCGAGGGTCTGCTGGTGGGCCGTATTGGGAGCGAAGGGTTCGAGGGCGGGGGTTTCCGCGGGGACAGGCACTTCCTTCACCACGATCGTTTCGCGGATGGTTTCGCGACTGCGCGTGATGCGCAGGCCGAGCCAGATTCCGAAGGTTGCGAAGAGGATGGCGACGAGCGCGCTGTAGAGCTCGACGGAGTGTTCGATGATGACGAAGCGGTATTCGGTGTATTGGAGGGTGGCGATGAGCAGGCCGCCGACGACACCGAAGATGAGGACGTGGCGCCTCATGATGGGTTGTGAAAAAGTATAACTGAGACGGCGAGGAAGTGGTTTCACCGGTAGTGTCCTAATTTGGGCGCTCAAGCGAGCGCTACAAAACCGATATATGTGACGAGGACTAAAGACACGAAGAGATCACTTATCATGGCGATATTCTGGTTGCCGGCTCTGCAGCTGTCCGTGGCATGGCGAATACCTGGAATTCCAAAGAACACCGCCGCTGCAGCCGCTACGGGCTGGACGAAGCTGGGTTTAGCCAGCGAAGCTATCCCGACTATTCCAGTTCCGAGATTCGCCGCGCCCAACTCGCGCACGAAGATCATTGAATCCTCGCTTCGAATGCCAAGTATCTGCTCAGCCGTAAACCGAGGTTGAAAGGACTGGCGTAAGCCAGCGAAGAAGAGTCTGACTCCCGCGCCCCAAAAACACGAACCACTTCCTCACGAGTGACATCAACGGCAGAGCGCTGTGGAGGTAGAAATGTTCTTCGCCGAACGAGAGGATCGGCAATACGACCATCAGCAGAAGAACACTCAGAAGGTACACGTGATGCCCTCCAACTCTATCTCACGGCGAAAGGGAGACTATCCTAGCACTTGCAGGATACTCTGTCGAAATTACGACACTACCGTTTCACCGGCCAGAAAACAGAAAAACCGAGGTGTGATGCCCTGGCCCTTTCATTGTGTGAGCGGCGGGTGGCCCGGATCTCATACTTACTCACAATGCGGCTGCCGCACATCTCGATTTTGAGATGTGGGCTTCAACAGTGGCACGATTCCCCCGGGAAAATATCCACTGCGGTTCATGGTTTTTGAACTCGTCGAGAGCCGTCGACATGATTGGTACTGAGAAACACCGATTCCGCCAGACCCCCTCCACCAAAACTTCGCCCCCAGAGAAGCTAGCAGCTAGAAGCTAAGAGCTAGAGGTGTACGGCCGGGCAGATAGCTGACATTTCAGACCGGGCACATCCCTGACACTTTTTCCTTCTCAGGAAAGTTCTGGTTTTTGTCTTGGGGTCGAGGGCAAGCTTGCCCTCGACCCCAAAA
>JBEKUS010000023.1:0-45975 GCA_049514795.1 Occallatibacter sp. | reverse complement strand
CGCTTCCATCCGCCAGCGCAACAGCGAATTCCATCGATCGGCGCTACCGGATGTGCTCCCCAGACCCTGAGAGCACTGAAACCTGAAAAACAAAACCGCTATCCCCGACATACTCCTAGCGCAGAATCAGATTCCTGCGGCCTCCACCGCTCTCGCCACCCGGAAGACCGTGGCCTCGCCCAGATGGCGGGCAAGTACCTGCATGCCCACAGGCAGGCCGGCCGCCGTCTTGCCGCAGGGAACATTCACGCCGCAGATGCCGGCAAGGCTCGCGGTGACCGTATAGATGTCGGCGAGATACATGGCCAGCGGGTCGCCAGTCTTTTCGCCGATCTTGAACGCCGGGAAAGGCGATGTTGGTGTGACGATGGCGTCGACCTCGGCGAAGGCGCGCAGGAATTCCTCGGCCAGTAAGCGGCGGACCTTCTGCGCCTTGAGGTAATAGGCGTCGTAGTAGCCGGCCGAGAGCGCGTAGGTGCCGAGGAAGATGCGGCGCTTGACCTCGGCGCCGAAGCCCTCGTCGCGGGAGTGTGAGTACATGTCGGAGAGCGTTGCGGACTTGGGCGAACGGTAGCCGTAGCGAACGCCGTCGAACCGGGCCAGGTTGGCGCTGGCTTCGGCAGTCGCCACGAGGTAGTAGGCGGGTACGGCGTATTTGGTGTGCGGCAGCGAGACCGGCTTGACCGCGCATCCTGCGGCCTTGAGCGCGTCGAGGCCCTTTTCGACGGCGGCGCGCACTTCGGGGTCGAGGCCCTCGGCGAAGTACTCGGACGGAACGCCGATGCGCAGACCGGCGACGGGCCGGTCGCTGGCCGCGGCGTAATCATCGACCGGGGAGGGCGAGCTGGTGGCATCCTTGGGGTCGTGGCCGGCGATGATGCCGAGAAGCGTGGCGGCGTCGCGCACGTTCGAGGCGAAGGGGCCGATGCGGTCGAGCGAGGAGGCGTAGGCGATGAGGCCGTAGCGCGAAACGCGCCCGTAGGTGGGCAGCACGCCGACGACGCCACAAAAGCTGGCGGGCTGGCGGATGGAGCCGCCGGTGTCGGACCCCAGCGTGGCAACGGCCAGGTTCGCCGCGACCGCCGCGGCCGAGCCGCCGCTCGATCCGCCCGGGACGCGCTCCGGATCGACAGGATTGCGCACCGGACCGTACGCCGAATTCTCATTCGACGAGCCCATGGCGAACTCATCGCAGTTGAGCTTGCCGAGCAGCACCGCGCCCGCGGATTCGAGCTTCGCGACGGCGGTGCAATCGTAGGGCGGCCGGTAGCCTTCGAGGATCTTCGAGCCCGCGGTGGAGGGCGCGCCCTGCATTACGAGCACGTCCTTGATGCCGACGGGGATGCCGGCAAGCGGCAGCAGCGGATCGCCCTTGGCGGCCAGCGCGTCGATACGCGCGGCCTGTGCCATCGCCCGTTCTTTGGTCAGGCTGAGGTAAATGTTCAGGCGAGGGTTGAGCTTTTCAATGCGCGCGTAGTAGCCGGTGGCAAGATCGGAAGCTTTGGTGCGGCCTGACGCGATCTCCGCGCGCAAATCGGCAAGGGTCTTCGGCTTCCCGACGAAGTTCTCAATGGGATTGATCGGGCTCGGCAATGGCGTCTCTCGCAGTTCTTTTTTTCCCTGGTTCCTATCTTTCGATCACCTTGGGCACTTTGAAGAAGACCTGGTCGGATTCGGGCGCCTGCGGCATCACCGCGGCACGGTCCAGCGACGGACCCAACTGGTCGGGGCGCGACTCGGCAACCGCGTCGCTTTCGAGCTCGCTCACCTGGGCTAGCGGCGCAACATTCGACGTATCGAGCTCGTTCAATTCGGCAACGTAGTTCAGGATCGCGTTCAGGTCGCGCAGCATGCTTTCCGTTTCTTCCGGCGCAAGCTCCAGATGCGCCAGCTCGGCCACGCGCTCCACGTCCTGGACGGTAACTTTGGCAGTCATTTCCTCTCGCTCATCCCGGCGTTGGCGCTACCTCGGCGGGCAACGCGGATTCTGCTGACGATTCCCGAAGAAACAGTATAGCCGGTCGTCGATTACGCCTTGGCCCGCGCACGTGGGGTCGCCGCTCGCGCTCAATCGACCGTAAGCGTCAGGGTGACCGACCGCGTGATGCCCGTGGAGGTGACGTTGACGGGAATCGTGTAGGTCCCTGTGGGAGTTGTGGAGCCGCCGCCTTGACCACCGGAGCCGCCGCCAGTTCCTCCGCCGGACCCGGTGCAACTGGAGACTCCTCCCGCCAGGAGGACGACAAGCACGGCCAGCGGGAGGATCTTGTGGCGCCTGCGAATGGCGAGAGGGAGCAGAAGCAACCCACAGGTGAGCGGGAGGGCTCGCCAAAAAGCGGGCCGGCCGAGTCTCAGTCCCGCAGGTTCCCTCTTCTCGAGACGGGTCGCCGAGATGCGGCCCGTCGAGATCTCCACGATGACCGTGCCCTGGACGCCTGCGTTGAGCGTGCCGTTGGCGGGATCGAAGATGCAGGCCGCATTCGCGGGCAGCGTGCCACAAGTGAAACTGAACGTTTCATTGGCTCCGGCGGGCGTGATCCCTAGAGTGTAGGCGGCCTGTTGGCCGCGGGTCACGCTCTGGCTGGCTGGGCCCTTGACGGCGACAGCAAAATCGAATCCGGTTCCCGAGAGCGCAACCGTGGCCGGTGCGCCAACAGAGGCGGAGCTGGCGGTCAGCGAGCCGGACGCGGAGCCAGTGGAACTCGGCTGAAACACGATCGAGGCGGTGCAATTGGCGCCCGAAGCAAGGCCGCCGGTGCAGGTGCTTTGCGCGATGCCGAAGGGTGCGGCGACTGCCAGCGTGAGGGGAGCGACAGCGTAAGCCGAGGAGTTGGCGATGGTGACGGTCTGCGCTGCGCTGGACTGACCCATGGCGACAACGGGGAAGGCGAGCTGGGAAGGGTTCGCGGTCAGGCCCGCGGCCAGCAAACCCGAGCCGTTCAGCGGGACCGACACCGGCGTTACGCCGGCGGTGGACGACGAGATGGCGAGCGTGGCCGATGCGGCGCCCGTCGCCGATGGCGTGAAGACAACCTGCGCCGTGCAACTGTTGCCGCCCGCAAGCGAAGCTCCGCATGTGGCGCCAGAGACGGAGTAACTGGAAGCGGCGGCACCGATGAAGGCGAAGCCGATGTTCGCCATGGCCGCGCCGCCGGCGTTGGTGATCGTCAGCGTCTGCGGAGCGCTGGCTACGCCCGGCTGCTGATTGGTGAAGGTCAGGCTTGAGGGGTTGACGCTAAAGGACGGCGGCGCCAGGCCCGTTCCGCTCAAAGTTACGGATTTTGTATCCAGGATGTCTGCGATGGTCATCGTCCCGTTGACCGCGCCAGTCTGCGTGGGTGCGAATTGCACGCTGATGGTGCAAACCGCGCTCGCCGCGGAGATGGAAATCGAAGTCAGCGGCTCGCCGCCCGTGTTGGTTATGGTGACCGCCTGCGCGGCGGAGAGCTGGCCCTCGGCGGTCGCCGGGAACGTGAGCGACGAGGGGTTCAGAACGTCGGTCGGCGGGGCCATGCCAGTCCCGGTCAGCCCCACGGTCTGCGTCCCCGCCCCATCGGTAAAGGTGAGCAGGCCAGCGGCCGCACCGGCCTGTGTGGGCTTGAAGTCCACCTGGACCTGGCAACTCGAGTTCGCCGCCAAGCTGGTTGTTCCGCAAGAGTTCGAGAAGATCGCGAATGGGGCAGTGACGGTCACGCTGCCGATGGGAACGGCCGCCGCGCTGCTGTTGACAACCGCGACCGGCAGCGGCAAAGAGGTAGTTCCCATCTCGACCTGGCCGAGGTTCACGGTGGATGGTGTCAGGCTTACGACTCCTGCCGGCGTACCCGTCCCGGTCAGGTCCACGGTCAACTGGCCGCCGTAGACGTTGGCGTAGACGGTCATTTCGCCACTCAACGGCCCGGTAGCCTGGGGCGTGAACATGACCTGGATGGCGCAACTGGCGCCCAAGGCGACCGCTTGGCCCACGCAGTTGTCGGTCTCACTGAAGTTCGCGGTCGTCGAGATCGAGACCGGTTGCAGCGCGATGCTTCCGGTGTTCTGGAGAGTGACGGTCGAGGGACTGCTGACTGTGCCGGAGACCTGACTGGAGAAGGCGAGCGAAGCTGGGCTCGCCGCTGCCGAGGTCAAGCCGGTGCCGGCGCTCCAGAGCGGAGTCTGCCAGATCCCCCGCCCGTAGGTGGCCGCCACGAGCACCGGCGCGGACGCTTTGGATGGTGCGGCGCTTAGAGCGACAACGGGCGCGGCGGGCAGCCCGGAGCCGAAAACCGACCAACAGTTGGAGCTTTGTTGTCCGCAGGCTCCGACTTCGGTCGTGAAGTACACGCCCTGGTCTGTGGCAACGTATACCGTGTTGGCGTTTTGCGGGTCGATGGCCACGGCATTGGCCGGCGCGGCGGGCAGGTTGGCGGTTATGTCGGTCCAGGCGGTCCCGCCGTTGATCGAACGATAGACCAACTGGATCTTCCCAGACGGGTTTCCGGCCCTCTCCACCGTTGCGTATACGGTGTTACCGGTTGTGTCGTGCGTGTCGATGGTCACGCTGGAGATGTCGGCACCGGCTTCGTTGAACGGGGCGGTGTCGTTGACGACGGGATTCAGTGCGAGATCGTTCCACGTGGGCGCGGCGCCAGAGGCGGGAATAATGATGGCGCTCAAGACGTGTCCTGGCAGATTGGAGCCATTGTAGGCGGCGCCATACATGCCGACATAGACGATCTCGCTGCCGGCGCTGAGCGGCATGGCGTCCATGGAGCGAATCAGCGCGTCGCTGTTGCAGGAAACGCCGGTGGCCCCGCTGGAGAGGATGGGGCTGATGGCGTTGCCGGCGCTCCATCCAATCCCGTTGGCCGGGCCGCGCCATACGCGGCAGGTGCCGATCAGCAACTGCGAAGTCCTTAGCGGGTCGACGAGAAACGGCGCCGGCGTGGGCATAGAGTCGCCGTCGCCTCCGACATCGGCGTCGGTCACCACAGGGCCCGCGCCAAATGCGGCCGGTGTGCACGGCGCGAATTGCGAGCAAAGGTAGATGGCAACGCCCGGCTGCGTGTTCACAAACCAGTTCTCGGAGTCGACGGGGTCGATCGCCACCGGGCCGCCGAAGCCGGAGAGGATCTGCGGCCAATCCGCGGTCGCGGCGGAGCTCTTGACGCCTGCCGTGCCGTTGACTCCGAGACCCGCCATGAGACTGTACTGCGACGTCAACACCGGAGACAAGCTGACCACCTCGGCCAGCGAGCCCAGACCGCCGTTGAGGTTCTGGAAGTGCGATGCGTCCGTCGACGAGCACGCCGATCCGGTCTCTCCGATGGAGTCGACCGAGCGCCAGAGGCCGCTGTCGTTGCCCAGGAAGATCTCGCTGGGATTGGCCGCATTCCATGCCAGCGCGTGCTGGAACTCGGCCACCTGTGCGCTCATGCAGGTTGTGGAGTTGGTGGTGTTGCGCCACGTGCAGCCTTGCGACACGGGGCAGGCCGTCTTCCACAAGTCGTTGGCGCCGGCCAGCACCATCGTCTCCTGCCCGGAGGGAATCGCAGCCAGCGTAAGGTTGTAGTTCCCATTGGCGACGGTCGCGGCGCCCTCGAGCGTGCTGGTTTCGAGCGCTGCTGTGCTCCACTGCTGGGAGAAGATGATGGAGCTATTGCCGCAGACGCCGCCGTTCGTGATGTTGCACAGATCCTGCCACAACCCCTGGTCCTGGTTGTTCGCGTCGACAGTCCATGCGAAGGTGTCCCCGGTTTGCGGGTTGACCGCCAGCGCGCCGCGAAAGATGGGGCAGGCGATCGAGCCGATCGCGCCGAGGTTGGCGGGGCACATCCGCGCGGTGAGGCCGGCGCCGGGCTGAGCGCTGAGGCGCGTCCAGGTGATGCCATCGGAGGATTGGTAATAACCGTGGTAGCGCACCGCGGCCACGAACAACTGCCGCACCGGGTTCCAAACGACAGCCGTGGCGGCGTTGCCCGGCGGCGCGAGTGGATCGTGCGGGCCTTGCACGTCCTGACCGCTGCCGTCGGTGATGCTGGCCAAGTGCCAGGTTGCGCCGCTGTCTGCGGAGTAGTACAGGCCTTCGTATGTGTTTGGATTCCAGTCCGCATCCACCAGCGTGCCTTCAAAGGCTTGCGAAACGGCGGCTACGACGAGTTGCGGATTGACCGTGCTCCAGGCGAAGGCGGCAAAGCCCAGACCGGCAAAGCTGGTGTCCGCGGTGCTCAGACCCGCCTCTTTGTCCGCGGTCTGCTGGATCAGGCTCCAGGTGTTTCCGCCATCGGCGGAGCGCAGGACGCCCGCGCCGTAGTAGGAATCGAGGACATCGTTTGGGTCGCCGGTGCCCGCCAGGATCACGCCGGTCCCGCCCGGCTGCACGGTTAGCGCACCGATGCTGATTGACGCGTCCGCAGCCCCGCCAAGAGCGGCGACCGAGTCGGTGAGCGGTGTGAAGACGATCGAGGAGGGCGTGGACACGCCGGCATTGTTCGACATCCACACGCCGCCGCCCGTTGTGCCCACATAGAGGCGGCTGCCGGTGGGGTCGGAGGAATCGAGCGCCAGCGCAGATACGCGGCCGGTGACGAGGCCGAAGCTTGAGGTCTGGACGGCAGTGGGGCCGAGCGGCTGCCACGTCGAGCTGGACGCCGTGCTGCCAGAAGTCTGGCTCTGCGCCGTTGCGTCAAGCGCCGCAACAGAAGCGGAGCGGCGGACGCCGGCTGCCCGGACCACGAGGCGCTGGCCCTTCAGCAAACCGCGTTGGGCCAGAAAGCGCTGTGCCTCTTGAACGCGAGCAGGAACGGGCAAAGGCCGTGGCGCGAGCTGCGATGAAGGATTGGCCTGCGTGTCGGGAGCCAGAGTTTGCGCCGAGGCCGCGGGGCCAAGCGAAAGGTGAAGAAGGAGACCCGCGGTGACCGACGCAACTGCCCGCACGATCCGCCGAGCACGTTGCGACGCGGCCCCCGTTCGCTTCCCCGCCGTACCGTCAATCCGAGGGTGCTTGCATGTCTGATCGGACATTGGATTCGTCACGCGGATCCGGAATTCAATTCTGGCTTCCCCATTCGTGAAGATCTTCCAATGAGGATTGGCGCGGAATCGATCGGATACCGCTCAACGAAACACGCAAGTTCTGGGGATGAGAACGTGGCCCATTATAGGACAGGACGAAATCCGGTGACGAGCGAGCCGTCGAGCCGGCAGTTACCGCGGTGCAAACTTTCGATGGGAGTGGGAATGACGTCCATTCCTATCCGAGGTTGCGGCGGATATAGGCTTCGGAGTCGAACTTGCGGGAGATGGAAGCACCGGTCATAGGACGCACCAGACCGAAGACCGGGCGGTTGAACCAAGGGCGGTCGTGCCTGCCCACAATGGCCCAGGCGATACCGGCGTAGCCATTGGGATCGCGGCCGTCGAGTTCGTACCGGTCGTTCAGGAAGACTGCCCAGTCGAAGGCAGATGCGGGATCGGGCGCCCATTCGAGAATCTTCTTGGCCCAGTACATGCGCATATAGTTGTGCATCCAGCCGGTCGCAACCATCTCGCGCTGGGCGGCGTTCCAAAGATCGTCATGCGTCTCCGCGCGTTCCAGTTGCTCCAATGTGTATCGATAGGGACGCGGATCGGCCGCGTGCTCGAGGAGTGTCTTTCGCGCCCACGGCGCGGCGCACTCCCAGTTGTCGTAGTTCGGTTCGTGGCGCTCGAAGAGGACGGAGAGCTCGCGCCAGCCGATCAACTGTTCCAGGAAACGCTCGCGCGTTGCCGCGGACACCTTTCCGCTCGCAACAGCCTTTTGCACGGCGAGCGCGATGGTGATGGGGCCGATGTTGCCGAAGTGGAGATAGGGAGACAGGCGGCTCGTGCCGGCGGCCTCGGGGTGGTTGCGCGCTTCGTTGTAGCCGGCCAGATCCTCGCGGACAAACTCCCGCAGGCGTTTGAAGGCGGCGTGTGCTCCGCCGGTGAAGGCGTCGACAGGCGCGATCGACCGATCGAGCTTCGTGAATCCGGCCGTAAGGTCGCCGGAGAGATCGAAGCCTGCGGGCGGCTTGGAGGGCCTCCACTCCCGGAGAGGCGCGATCTTCCGCGGCGCGACGAGGAATCTGGGCAACTGAGCCTTGAGGTGCGGGCGAAAGTGGTGCAGCAGAGCGTAGCTGCGGTTGAAGACGCGCGAGGGAACCACGACGTCGGCATCGACGGTCCAGAAGGGAATCTTGAGCCGGCGGGCGAGCGCGCGGCGCCAACGCTCCGGCTCGCGGCACGGGTTCTCGTCGCCGACGAGAAGCGCGGCGCAGACCTCTTCAAGAAACGCTACGAGCGATGCCTCGGGCGCGCGGCGGACGATGAAACCCACGCCGAGTTCGGCTGCGTCCTCGGCCGCGTCGCGCAGGCCCTGCTGCAGGAAGTGGTAATGACGGAGGTTGGCGTGGGGGTAGTTGGGAATGACGCCGAAATAGACAACAACCGGAAGATCGAGGAGATTCGCGGTCTCGATGGCGAGATCGAGCGCGGGATTGTCCAGGATGCGCAGTGCGCGCTGCATCCAGTAGACGACGCATCGGCCGCCGGGGCGCGGCGGACCGGAACGGCGGACGAGGACTCGGGACTGCGAAGCAACGCGGGCGAGGTCTTGGGGTTCATGGTTCATCTTAGGAACCTGACGGGCGGCCTCTCAGCATCGGCATGGTCCGCTCGTCCAATCTCAGGGCAGTCAGCTCTGTGTCTCTCTTTTCGATTGTCTTCCCTCGCCCACGATGGCTAGAATTGCGGACCGAAGAAGAAAACGAGGAGGCTCCGCGTGGAATCCAACTCACTCTCTGAAATCACCGGGAAGCCGCAACTGCTTTCATTCATCAGCGAGAAACAGAAGACCCGCCTGATCGTTGCTCTCGGAATCATCACCGCACTACTCTTCCTTTGCTTCGTCCGGATGGCGCTTTTCCACTACTACACGACCGATCTGGGAATGCTCGGTCCCCAGTTGCTCCGGCACGACCGGCTCACCGGTCAGACCGCTCTCTACTGCAAGGGACATGGATGGCAGAAGATTGAGATCACCGAAGATACGATTTCATTACCAGGCGGCACCGAGGTATTCATCGGCTCGCAGGGAATCCCTCTCGACATTGCCCTTCGTTGGGTTGTCGGCATCGCATTGCTCTGCGTGGCAGGCTTCGAGTTTATTTTGGTTCGTTCGCGTGCCGCCGAGCGAAAGCGGGAGTCCTCCCCCACCGCACCGATCTAATCAGCCGAAAGGCAACTCTCTTCCAGGCATTTGTTTCAGTAGCGCGGCAGGATCATCCGCGTGTCAAGCACGTGCGGGCCCGCATTTCGAACTGATGTGAGTCCGCTCGATCTTGTGATTTCGTGACGGCCGGCCTGCCTACCACCGCCCCCAGGCGCGGCTCATGTAGTCGGCCAACGTCATACTGATAAGCACGAGGAGCATGAAAACGCCCGCGGCCACGGTGAGCTTGGTGAGCCTGGAGCTGTATTTGACGTGCATGAAGTAGAGCACTACCAGGATCATCTTGGTGGTGGCGATGACCAGCGCGATGACCGGGTTCCAGACTCCCAGCTCCCAGAACGAGGCCCACACGGTGAGCGCCGTGCCAACCAGCAACGCCAGAAGGATGACGGCGTAGGTGGCGGGACTGACGATGTGGTGCTCGTGTTCAGCGTGCTTGGTTTGTTCGCTCATGCGGGGCGCTCCCTATTGGTGCCTGCTGATCAAGTACAGCAACGCAAAGAGATAGATCCAGATGATGTCGACGAAGTGCCAGTAGAGGCCGAAGTTCTCGACGAACGTGACGTGGCCGGTTGTGTAGGCGCCGGCCCGCGCTCTCACGATCATGAACGCCAGAATGCCGATGCCGATGATCATGTGCAGCGCGTGCATGCCGGTCATGGCGAAGTAGAGGAAGAAGTACTGCTCGGTCTTCTGCGCCATGTCGGGCGCCAGCGGCTTGTCGCCGTAGGCTTTCGCCGACTCGTCGTGTTCGGGGTCGACAAACGACTGCAGGCTATAGTGAATGCCCGGGACGTGATGCTTCTCCCACTTCTCGTGGTACTCGATGGACTTGATGCCGAGAAAGACGAGGCCTAGGAGAAAGGTGAGCGTGAGGCAGAGAACCAGCGAGCCTTTGCGGCGCACTTCGGCGGACCAGACGGCCATGGCCATGGTGAAGCTGGAGAAGAGCAGCGTGGCGGTGTTGGCCGTGCCCCAGCGCACGTCGAGTTGGTGCGACGCGGCGACAAAGGCCGGGTAGTACCAGTTGCGCAGGATCAGGTAGGCCGTGAAGAGCCCGCCGAAGAACATGACTTCGGTGAGCAGGAAAAGCCACATGGCGAAGTTGGTGGCGTCGAACTGCTGGTCGACGCTTTCGAAGTGATGGCGCTGATAGGGCGGATGCTCGGGATGAGCTTCGGCCAGTGCGCCGCCGGCTACTGCGGTGCTATCCGACACGCGACCCCTCTTTCTGTTGCTGGCGTTCGAGCCACTCGTAGTCGTAGGCTTCGTGGTCCACGATGGGAATCTCAGTGAAGTTCTCGGTCAGCGGCGGCGACTGCGTCTGCCACTCGAGGCCCGTCGCCTGCCAGGGATTGTTGCCGGCCACGGCGCCGTACTTCAACGACCAGACGAGGTAAAGAACCGGCAGCAGGTAGCCGACGCCAAGAATCGTTGCGCCCGCCGTGGAGAGGACGTTGAGTCCCTGGAACTCCGGCGGATAGGAGGCGTACCGCCGTGGCATGCCCAGAGTACCCAGAATGAACTGCGGGAAGAAGGTGAAGATGAAGCCGATGAACGTGACCACCGCGGCAAGCTGCGAGATCTTTTCCGGATACATGCGGCCGGTCCACTTGGGCCACCAGAAGTGGATTCCGGCGAGAAACGCCATCAACATGCCGCCCACCATGACGAAGTGGAAGTGAGCCACGATGAAGTAGGTCTCGGTGAGATGGATGTCGGTACCGGAAACTCCGAGAAAGACGCCGGTGAGACCGCCGATGGTGAACAGGCCCATGAAGCCGAAGGCGTAGAGCATCGGCGTCTCGAAGGTGATGGAGCCTTTGTACAGCGTGAAAGTCCAGTTGAAGATCTTGATGGCCGAAGGCACGGCCACGAGCATGGTGAGCAGGGAAAAGACCAGCACCGCATAGTTCGAGATGCCCATGATGAACATGTGGTGGGCCCAGACGAAGAAGCCGAAGACGGCGATGGCCACCGAAGAGAACGCGACTGCCGTGTAGCCGAAGACGCGCTTGCGGCTGAATGTGGAGATCACCTCGGAGACGACGCCCATGCCGGGCAGGATCATGATGTAGACGGCCGGGTGCGAGTAGAACCAGAACAAGTGCTGGAACAGAAGCGGGTCGCCGCCGAAAGTGGGGTCGAAGACGCCGATGTGGAAGAGCCGCTCCAGAACAACGAGCACGAGCGTGATGGCCAGGACCGGTGTGCCCAGCACCATGAGAATCGAGGCCGCGTAATTCGCCCAGACGAAGAGAGGCAGCCGGAACCAGGTCATGCCCGGGGCGCGCATCTTGTGGATGGTGACGATGAAGTTGAGGCCGGTGAAGATGGAGCTGAATCCGGCAACGAAGATGGCAAGCCCGGTCGAGATGACGTGCGTATTCAGATAGTGCGTGGAGAGCGGAGTGGTGAAGGTCCAGCCCGTGTCCACGCCGCCGGCCGCCATGGTGTAGATGGCCATAAAGCCGGCAATGATATAGAGATACCAGCTCAGCAGATTGATCCTGGGCAACGCCAGGTCTTTGGCCCCGATCATCATGGGGATGAAGAAGTTCCCGATCGTCGCCGGCACGGATGGCACGAGGAAGAAGAACACCATGATGACGCCGTGCATGGTGAACACCTTGTTGTAGGTGTCTGCGGCCATCAGCGTCGTCTGCGGCGTGAGCAGTTCCAGCCGGATCAGGCCGGCGAGCGCGCCGCCAATGAAGAAGAAGAACGTGATCGAGATCAGATAGAGCGTGGCGATCCGTTTGTGGTCGCTGGTCAGCAGCCAACTGAGCAGGCCGTTCTCTTTGGTCAGGAAGTTCATCCGGGGGACACGGGCCGTGGATTGATCGGGAAGACTGACGATGGTGGCAGCGCTCATGGCTTGACCTCCTTTTGCGCCGCGGGCGCCTGGGCCCCGGCCGCCTTGCCGCCTTCACTGTCGGGAAGCAACTCGGTGGTGTTGAGAGTCTGCTGGACGCGATAGTCGGAATCGAGATTCTTGATGTACTCGACCAGCGCGAATACGCCTTCCTCGCTGATCTGGCCCTGGTAGGTGGGCATGATCGGCGCATAGCCCTGCGTAATGTGCTGCGACGGGTTCAGGATGGCGTCGCGCAGGTAGGTGTCGTCGGCGGTGACGGCCTGGCCGGTCGAGAGCGTGAGCTTGGCGTTGTAGACGCCCGCCAGGCTGGGGCCGCGCGCATCGGGCCGCGCATTGTGGCAGGAGCTGCAGCTCAGGCTCGTGAAGAGCCTCTCGCCGTCCTGCGCCAGCGAGTTGCCGCTGGTCGAGCTGATGAGCCACTGCTTGTAGTCCTCGGGCGAAAGCACGATCACGTCGCCGATCATCGCGGAGTGGTTGGTGCCGCAGTACTGCGTGCAGAAGAGGTGATACGTGCCGGGCGTGGTGGCCTCGAACCAAACCGTGGTGTAGCGGCCGGGAATCGCCTCGCGCTTGACGCGGAATGCGGGGATGGAGAAGCTGTGGAACACGTCCTGCGAGATGAGCGTGATCTGGATCGGGCGGCCCGAAGGCACGTGCAGCATGTTGATCTCGTGCTGTCCGCCGGGATGTTCGGCCTTCCACATCCACTGCTTGCCCACCACGTAGATGTTCATGGCGTTGGCCGGCGGAGTGAAGACGCGGAAGTAGATAAGCGCGCCCCAGACGAACATCACCAGGAACAGACCCAGCGGGATGATGGTCCAGGTGGCCTCGAGCAGCGTCGATCCCTCGATCTGCACCGCCTGCGGATGGCGCGCCTTTCTGTAGAGGATCGAGAATCCTACCACCAGCAGAACGACAATCGTCAGCCCGACCAGGCTCACCAGGACCATGAAGAAATAGAGCGCGTCCATCTGGGGCGCAATCTTCGACGCCTCCGGCGGGAAGAGCGCGAAGTGCGTCAACCACTTGACGAGAAACTGCCAGAGTACCGGGCTGATGTGGTCCATTCCGTTATCCGTTCACTTCCGTTGCTCTCCCCGGCGTCCCTGTTCCCGAGGGGAGGCCGCGCTTGAAGTCGCGGCGAAACATCGCCAGCATGAATCCGCCCAGGAGCACCAACGTAAGCAACCCTCCGAGCTGCACCACACGGGCAATGATCAGATCGTGGGTATTGGTTGCGGGGTTGTAGTGGTAGCAATAGGTCAGAATGTTGTCCACCGGCGATCCGATGCGGTTGGCTGAGGCCTCGTTCAGGCCGAGCAGCAGATCTTTCGGCGAGTATTCGACTCCCATGTAGTACTGGGCAAGCTTGCCCTCGGGAGTCACGATCTGGATCGAGCTGGCGTGCGCGAACTGCATCAGGTTGCTGCCAGGAACTGTGAGCTTGACGTAGCGGAAGCCCACGGCCTGAGTCAGCGCATCGATGTTCGGCTGCGTTCCGGTAAGGAAGTGCCAGCCATTGGCCGTCTCGGGGCGCCCGTAGCGCTTCACGTACTCGCGCTTCTTGGCCGCGGCCAGATCTGTTCCTTCAGTGGGATCGATGCTGACCACGATGATGTTGAAGTCCTTGCCGGGCAGGTATCGGACCATCTGCAGGGCGCTGGTCAGGCCGTCGAGCTCCTCGGAGCAGAGCATGGGACAGCGGTAGTAGACCAGCGCCAAAATCGCGGGGTATTTGCCGAAGTAGCTGCCCAGCACAACCTGCTTGCCCGCATCGTCGGTGAACGTCGGGTTCAGAGGCAACTGGGTGTTCAAACGCTGCTCGATGCCGACGCCGTTGAGGATCGACGGCGGCCGATCGCTCGCCGCGCCCTGTTCTTTTTCCCCATAACTGGAGACCTGCGCGACGAGGGAGGAAGCCGCGGCCAGGCAGAGAACCGATGCGACGGCGACCCGCGCCGCCGCTGCGCGCCCGAACCGCCCGGTTGTGCCTGTCTGCCGCACGATTTTCTCCTTTTTCTAGCCCATACCGATGAAATTGGGGTGATCTACTCTAAATTGATGCTGTACCTACACCCTTTGGGTGCGAAAAATCGTTCATCGGGGTTGTTTGTCCCCTTGGGGCCTACGCCCTGATGTGCTTTGTGACCTCTACGGCACAATTGATGCCGCGTCCCGATCCGACGCCGGGGGAAGAACCGCGGCTACGTCAAATCCCGTCCTACTTCGACTCTCCGCGCCGCGCCTTCGCAGCCTCTGCCTGCGCTTCTTCCTGCTCGAAACTCGTTCGCGCGAACCCGTTGGTCAGCGGCGCAGTGACCCCTGGCTGGACATCGCCGGTCATCGGCGGTTGGGTTTGCACCGCCGGAGCCACCGGCAACCCTCGTTGCGCGATCAACTCCATGGCCCGCTCGATGGGAATCCGTACCGTGCCCTTCGACTGATCCACCCAACTGTAGTTCGAAAGCAACAGATCCTCGCGCGCATGCAGGTTGGCCACGTCCTGGTTGCCGTCGTCGGCCTGGACGCGTGGCGTAGGGAAGCTCTGCGTCAGTTCCGCCACCTTGTTTTGCAAATCGGGATTGGAGGGCATGTTGCCCAAATCGCGCACATTCACCGTCTTCGTCCACTTGGTCGCGGGACCGTACTGCTTCACGTCATCCTTATTCAGGTACGCATTGATGACCTTGCCGATGCCGTAGCAGAGCAATCCGGTAACCGCCGCAAAGATGCCCAGGGCGGTGAGAAACACGACAATCCCCGAGACGCGAACATCGCTGCGCTCGTAGCCCGCCGAGGCGTCGACTTCGCGCCGCTCCGGCTCGTGCCCGGGATCGGGTTGGTTATGCGGCTGCATGTTCGGGCTCCAGAATCTCCGCGAGATGCGGATCGTTCGTCTGCACCACGGGCCTGGCCTTCAGGCGCGTGCAAAAGTAGGCCACCCAGAAGGAGAACATCGCCACCGGCACGGCGACGTACTCCAGGATTCCCCAAGAGAAGTGCAGGTTGCGCGCGGCGTCTTTGAAGTTCGGCTCGATGAGCCAGAACATGTCGAACGCCCGGGCGAAAAGCATCCATTGGCACACGCGGACCAACCGCTTCTTGTTCCGCTTGAGGTCGCGCGAGAGTAGCATGGAGAACGGAATCAGCCAGTGGAAGATGAAATCGAGCGTGATGATGACGCCCCAGCCACCGCGGATGCGGTCGAGATACCAGTTGATTTCGTCCGGCAAATTGCCCGACCAGATGATGAGGAACTGCGAGAAGGCCAGGTAGATGTTCAGCATGACGAATGCGAATGTAAGCTTGCCCAGGTCGTGCTGCTCGGTCTGCCGCAGAATGGTCTTGAACGGCTCGGCCCGGGAGAGCGAGACGGCCACGATGATCGAGAAGGCGAGAACCGAGTATCCCTGCCCGACGAGGAAGAGCAGACCGTAGACCGACGAAGACCACGTGGGATCCATCGACATGACCCAGTAGATGACCGTGGCCGTCATGGTGAGCGCGTAAACCACGATGCCGGGTCCGCTGATGTTCTCGAGCTTCTTGATCCAGTACGGGGTGGTCTCAGGTCCTTGGGTGTCGCGCTTGAGGCCGAGCGCATTCAGCCGCCACGCGTAAAAGCCCCAGATGGCGAAGCAGAGGAAGCTGACCGCGAGGAAAGCCCCGGGGTTGAGCATGGGCCGCTTGAAGTCCATGCAGTGCTTCTGAATCTCGGAAATCAGATTGCCGCTCAGCGCCCGGGCGGTCTCGCTGTCGGTGGTGTAGTTTGCCCACAGGTAGAGCCGCTTCATCGCGTAGGCCATCCCGAGCCAGTAGATGATGATCAGGGGAAGGGTGCGGCTCATGGCCTCGAGAGGCCGGCGCAGCAGCAACCCCCACTTGCCTCCGGAGCAGTACTGCACCATGAGCAGCGCGAGCCCGCCGATGCAGAGCCCCCAGGTGATCATGGTCCCGAGCGCCCAGGCGCGATAGAAATGGTCGAAGCCGAGCTTGTCCTGCGCCTGCGCCAGAATCATCAGGATCACGGCGGCGCACATCGAAACCGCGCCCACGATCAGCGCGCGGCGCTTCCATCCATCGACAAAGGACGGCGCGCCGAGATCGGCGGGAAGCGGTCGAGCGTGCGAACTGTGCGATTCGTGAGCCATTCCTTGCCGTCCTACTTTTGGCCTGCTGGGGCCGGTCTGCTTGCCGGAATCGAAATCTTGGGGTTGGCGGGGTAAGCCGGAGCCATGCCCGGCGTTCCCTCGCCGGCGATGGGTTTGTATGCCTGCACGGCAGTCGATGGCATGGGCCAGGGCTGTGCGTACTCGGGGTGGCCTTCGCCGACAGCGAGATCCTTGAGGTTTCCGATCTCGACGCCAGTGGGCACGTCTTTCGGCGTCGCCGCTTGGCTGAGCTGTAAGGCGCGGATGTAGGCCGCCACCGCCCAGCGGTCAGCCGGCGCAAGCTGAGACGAGTAGTCGGGCATGGCGCCGTAGCCGTGCGTCATCACATAGAAGTAGTGCGAGATGGGCTGCGAGAGGCGCACCTGGTCGTGGAAATTGGCGGCCGGCTTGAAGCCACGCTGAACGATTTCGCCCAAACCGTTACCCACCCGCGAATGGCAGGGCGTGCAGTAGACGTTGAACCGCTCCTGGCCTCGCGTCAGAACTTCCATCGTTACCGGGAAGGGCATCTGGTCCAGCTCGTGGCGATAGCCGTCCGAGCCCTGCACCACGCCGGTCGAGAAGTAGTTGTCGTCGTGGAGCTGGCCGCGGGCCACGGTGTTGAGCACCTGAGGACGCGCGCCGCGATGGTCGGCAAAGAAGTCCGAGCCGCGCTGCGGGACCATGCGAGGCTGATCCTGCATGTCCTGCCGGCAGCCGGCGATGAGCAGAAGACAGGCGATCCCGGCAAGAGAAGCTGGCCTCCCACCCTTTCGCACAAAACGCGAAAGGATGGGGCACCCAAACCCGCGCGTCGAGCCCGAAGCCGGCGACTGAGAGCTGAAAGCTGAAAGCTGCTTGGCCATCAGTACTCCACCTCCACCACCGAATTCGGATTGAACTGCTGCAGGTAGGCCTTGGTCTCGACCAGATCGAACTTGGGGTCGAGCGCTTCGAGGCACAGGAAGAACTTGTCGGTCGTTGCGCCGTCGCGGAAGTTGGGCGCATTGAAGAGCGGGTGATAGAGCGATGGCAAACCGTTTAACGCCAACATGCCGAAGGCCGCCGAGAGGCCGGCCCAGAGAATCGTCCATTCGTAGGCAGGCACGATGAAGGCCGGCCAGGAGTACATGGGACGCCCGCCAATGTTGAGCGGGTAGGCGATCACCGAGATCCAGACCTGCAAAGTGAACATCGCCGCGCCGCCCATTATGCCGCCGATCAGCGTCAAGAGGGGCACCTTGTTGCGATGGAAGCCGATGGCTTCGGCAGCCTCTTCGACCGGGTAGGGCGTGTAGCAGTCCATGCGTCGCCAGCCGTCTTCGCGCGCCTTGCGCGCGGTCCGCACCAGGTCGCCCGGGGTGTCGAATTCGGCCAGCAGGCCGTAAGTTCCTTCGCGCGCGGGCATCAGTCGGCAGCCTCCGCCGCCTTGGCCTTGATTTTGGCCGCGGGCAGCAACATGCGGATTTCGTTCATCGGGATCATGGGCAGGAACCGGACAAACAGCAGGAACAGGAAAGTGAAGAAGCCCAGCGTGCCCACGAAGGTCGCATAGTCCCACCGGGTGGCGCGATAGGTGCCCCAGGAAGAAGGCAGAAAGTCGCGGTACAGGCTGGTAACGACGATGACGAAGCGCTCGAACCACATGCCGACGTTCACCACGACGGAGATGAAGAACATGAACGCGATGTTGGTGCGCAGCTTGCGCGACCAGAGCGTGGTGAGCGGGATCGCCAGGTTGCAGGTGATCAGCACCCAGTACGACCAGCCCATGGGCCCGAACACGCGGTTCCAGAACATGAAGGCTTCCCAATGCGAGGCCGAGTACCAGCTCATGAAGGCTTCCATGCCGTAGCCATAGGCCACGATGAACCCGGTGGCCAGCATCACCTTGCCCATGTTGTCGATGTGGCGCTCGGTGACCAGCGACTCGAGGTGGTAGAACTTGCGCAGCGGAATGGCCAGCGTGAGCACCATGGCGAAGCCGGAATAGATGGCGCCGGCGACGAAGTAGGGCGGGAAGATGGTCGTGTGCCAGCCGGGCAGAAGGGCCACGGCAAAGTCGAAGCTGATGACCGTGTGGACCGAGAGCACCAGCGGCGTAGCCAGGCCGGCGAGCAGCAGCGAGGCTGTCTCGTAGCGCATCCAGTGGCGCACCGATCCGCGCCAGCCCAGGCTGATCAGCCCGTAGAAGTACTGCGCGATCCTTGACTGCGCGCGGTCGCGCATGGTGGCGAGATCAGGCACCATGCCGATGTACCAAAAGACCACCGAGATGGTGGCGTAAGTGGAGACCGCAAATACGTCCCACATGAGCGGCGAGCGGAACTGCGGCCAAACCGTCATGGTGAAGGGCAGCGGGAAGAGCCAGTAGCCGAGCCAGGGACGGCCCATGTGGATGAGCGGGAACAGGCCGGCGCAGGCCACGGCGAAGATCGTCATGGCTTCGGCGAAGCGGCTGATCGAGTTGCGCCATCCCTGCTTGAACAGGAGCAGGATGGCCGAGATGAGAGTACCGGCGTGGCCGATGCCGATCCACCAGACGAAGTTGATGATGGCGAAGCCCCAGGCGACCGGTTGGGTGATACCCCAGATACCAACACCGACCAGAAACAGCCATACGATCGCCGTCAGCAGCACGGTGGCGCCGCCGCCGGCGAAGGTGAACAGCGCAAACCAGCCCATGGGCGTGTGCGGCGTGAGCACAATGCGCACGATCTTCTCGGTGATCGACCGGAAGGTCTGGCCCGGCGCGATAACCCGGAATTCTCCGGTTGCCGGATCGACCGCGGGATCGTGGGGTTTCACTTCGCTGGTTGCCATCGCTCGATCAACCCTTTGCCGGCGCGTGCTCCACCGGCGTCTCTTCGAGTTCCTGGTTCACGTTCAACACTTCGGCCAGATACTGCGTCCGCGGACGGGCATTCTGGTCGGCGATCACCTGATAGCTGCGCTGGCTCGCGCGGAGCTTCGACACGCGGCTGTTGGGATCGTTGATGTTGCCGAAGACGATTGCGTCAGCGGGGCAGGCCTGCTGGCACGCGGTCACGATCTCGCCGTCTCGGATGTTGCGGTTTTCCTTGTCGGCCTCGATCTTGGCCGCCGAAATGCGCTGAACGCAGTAGCTGCACTTCTCCATCACGCCGCGCGAGCGCACGCTCACGTCGGGGTTGCGCATCAGCTTCAGGCTCTCGGTCTCGTAATCGGAGAAGAGCAGGAAGTTGAAGCGGCGCACCTTGTAGGGGCAGTTGTTGGAGCAGTAGCGGGTGCCCACGCAGCGGTTGTAGACCATTGCGTTCAGGCCCTCGGGCGTGTGCACGGTGGCGCCGACGGGGCAAACCTGCTCGCAGGGCGCGTTCTCGCAGTGCTGGCAGGCCATGGGCTGGAAGTGCGCGCGCGGCGCGGCCAGATCGCCCTCGAAGTAGGTGTCGATGCGCAGCCACTGCATGTTGCGGCCGATGCGCACCTGCTGCTTGCCGACCACGGCGATGTTGTTCTCGGCATAACAGCTCAGGATGCAGGCATTGCAGCCCGTGCAACTGTTCATGTCGATCGACATGGCCCAGGAGTTGGCTTCGTTGTACTCCCACTGGGGGAACAGCGAGGTGTCGCGGCCGGGCGTGTCGCGGCCTTCGCCCTCGTGCGCGAAGTTCGGGTTGGCCTTGAACTCGTCGAGAGTGGCGGATCGGATGATTCCGCGCGGGCCAAGCGCTTCGTTGGACTCGAGCGAGTTGTTGCCGTTGCCCTGCTGCCCGAACGCGGCGCCGCGATGATCCTGATAGTGGCTCTTGGTGATCGCCACGCCCCACTTGCCGTCCACCTTACGGACGGAGCCGGTGGCGTAGAACGGCGCCCACGAGTTGCGGATGAGGTAGGCGTTGAAGCCCTGGCCGGAACCGACGCGCCCGGCGGCCTGGCGGCCGTAGCCGAGATAGACCGTGACCGAGTTGTCGGGATGGCCGGGGGCGACGATGACGGGAGCTTTCACGCGGCCGTTGCCCACGGCGATCTCGATGATATCGTCTTCTTCCCATCCGTTGGCGGTGAGCGTCGCGCCAGAAACGATGGCGGCGTTGTCCCAGCTCAGATTGGTGACCGGCTTGGGCAGTTCCTGCAGCCAGCCCACGTTGTTCCAGCGGCCGTCGTAGATGTTCGGGTCGGGGCGGAAGATGACCTCGATGGAGTTCTTGGGCGTGGGGGCGGGAACTTTGCTAATGCTCTTCGCACCGCCGGCAGTTGAGCCTCTGGCAAACGCCGTGTCCGCGATCCAGCCATCGTGGAGCGCCTTGCGCCAACCGGCTTCGAAGTCGCCCTTGATGACAGGCTTCCATGTCTCGCGCACAGCATCGTAGGGGCTCAACAGCGGCTCGCTGAGCAACGCCTGGAGAATATGGTGAGCTGTCTTGCCGCCGTAGAGCGGATCGATCATTGGCTGCACAATGGAGACCGTGCCGTCGTAGGCGCGCGCGTCGGACCAGGACTCGAGATAGTGCGCGGCAGGAATGTGCCAGTGCGCCTCACGGCCCGTCTCGTCGACATGCGATCCAAGATGCGCGACGATGTCGGCCTTGTTGAAGGCGTCGGCGAAGCTGAGATCGGCGGGCGCGTCGTAGATCGGGTTGGCGTTCAGTATCACCAGCCAATCGACCTTGCCGGCGTTGAGATCGCCAACTAGCGACTTGAAATCGCCGAGTTGATCGCTGGGCAGCGGAATCGCCGGCCCGAGGCCGGGCCAAACCGTCTTGCCCAGATTGCCAAGCGTATTGTTGATGGCGATTGCCAGTGCAGCAACTGAAGGATCCTGATACAGGCCCGGAAGCACCGCGCTCTTGCCCGCGTTGGCCTTCAGATCCTTCACAAGCGCAGCGAGAAATTTCTGCTGCTCGGCGGTCCACGCATAGGCGAGAGGAGTCACTCCGGAAGCGCCAACTGCTTGCGCCAGGGCTGCCGCGAATGCCGGAATCTCGCTAGCGCGCAGGCCCAGCCTGTGCTCGGCCTTCATGCCGGTCGTCGTCGTCGAGCTTTCCACCGCGTAGAGCCGGTTCATGCCGTTCTCGGGCTGCTTACGGCGGGCGGCATAGTCGCGCACCAGCCTGTGGAAGCCGGGGTAGGCCGCGCCGGAGAGGAAGTCTGCATCGAGCGAGACGATCACGTCCGCAGCACTCAGGTCGTACTGAACATTCAACTCCCTCGTGAGGAATGTCCCGGCCAGCGCGGGATCGTATTGCACAAGCTTGGCTTTGGGCCAGGCCGCCTGCACTTCCTTCCACTGGCGCGCCAGAGTGGGCGAAACGATGGTCGAGCTCAGGAAGTAGATGCCGGTTCCGTCCTTGGTCGAGGTGACCTTGTCGCGTAGCGCCTGGGCAAATTCGCCCCACTCGCGGCTCTCGCCGCGATACATCACGTGCTGCGAGCGGTCGGGATCGTAGAGATCGAGCAGTGTGGCTTGCGAGAAGGGATCGGAGCCGCCACGGTTGTATGCGTGCTCGGGATTGCCGTCGATTTTGATGGGCCGGAACTCGTCGCTCTTGACCAAGAGCGGCACCGCGCCGGTCGGGAACGGGTGCGCCGTGGCGAAGTACATCGGCTTGCCCAGAATCAGATCTTCCGGCGCCTTGATGTAGGGATAGATCGGCTCGTCGGGCTGCTTGGTGCAACCGGCCAATCCGGCCAGCGCCACCGACGCGCCCATCAACCTGAGGAAGCCGCGCCGCGAAACGGGATCGATCCACTCCTGCGCCGCGGAAGGAAACTCGCGCTCGACCGCGGCCTGAAACTCGGGAGTGTTGGCCAGCTCGTCGAGCGACCGCCAGAGTTTCTTTCCCTTCATGCCCTTCAGCTCACGGCGAACCGCTTCGAGCGACATGGGGGCAGAGTTCGCGATCTGAACAAGGACGGCATCGTTCGCATTGTGCTTCGCGCCGATCCCTTCGTTCCCCATCGGCCTCTCCACCGCGGGCGACTTGCTCTTGTTGGCGCTCATCGGTGGCACACCTCGCAACTGGTCAGGTCCTTCGGAATGCGGATGCTGTAGTGATCGACCAGGAAGCGGCCCAGATCGTCCTGGCTAGTGAACTTCTTGTAGCCGGGCAGAGCGGAAGCGTCGCTTCCGATGTACGGCTGGGCGCCATGCACCGCCCGAGAGGGGGAATCGAGCGCAGTGACCTGAACGCCAGCTTGCGACGGGTCCTTCGCCGTGCAACTCAGGTCCTGAGCCGTCGGCACGCCGGTCTTGCTGTCCGCCGCAGCGCACCAGACGGGATGGTCCCCGCTCGGCGATTCCCAGGCCATGTTGTAGATCTCGCCGGTTGGGCGCAGATTCTTGGCCGGGTTGCGATGGCAGTCGAGGCACCACTCCATCTGCAGAGTGTTCTCAGCGAACATCAGCGGCATCTCGTCCACGCGGCCGTGGCAGCTTTCGCAGCCGATGCCCTTGTTGACGTGAATCTCATGGCTGAAGTAGACGAAGTCGGGAAGGTCGTGGACTTTGACCCAGGGAATGGACTGGCCGGTGGCCCAACTCTGGCGAACCGGCTCGAGGAGCTGGGCGTTGGTCCAGATCTGGGCGTGGCAGTTCATGCAGGTGCGCGTAGGAGGGATGCCGGCGTAGCTGGATTTCTCGACCGTCGTGTGACAGTACTGGCACTGCAGGCCGAGGCCCTGCACGTGATGCTTGTGGCTGAAAGGTACCGGCTGATCGGCGCGCTGGCCCTGCCGCGTGACCCACGGCGAGCGCTGCAACTGATCCAAGGTCACTCCCAGGGCGATGACGATCAGCCCCGTCAGCACAAGGCCCATGCGGGCCAATGCGTTGGAGCTGCGGTCGAAGATCTGCGCCATGAACCTATCCTGGTTTGACTTTGTTGTTTGGATGCGGCCGCTGTGGCGGCGGTCACAAAGATTATGTACAAGAATTACTCTGCGATAGACCTCAACATGCGGACGGGGAAGCCCGAAATCTCAATATAGCAGTCTGTGCACGTTCCGCAACATGCAAGACGCGCAAAACCTCGAAATATCTCTGTGGGAATCCGCTCTGCAACCTTTTGAAAAGAAACTGAGTTGTGACAAGCGCGGATTTGATGTAACCACCACCTTTCCCCTGGCGCCAAACGCGCCAGAAGTTGAGATCGTCTGCCGAAGAAACTAGCACGCCGGAGCTGACGGCTGGCAAGTCCCCTGCCCCGGGGGCGAAGTTCGTCGCTGCGGGCCGACCACCTGCCGCAGCAGCCGGCGCCCGCGCTCACCCCTTCCAGAACGCCATGAGCAGGCCGCCGGCCACGATCAACGCGCCGCCCGCGTAAATGGGCGCGGTGGGTGCATGACCGAAGCGAATCCGGTTGAGGATTTGCGCCATGAGGAAGAAAAATGCAACGTAGACACCGATCAGACGGCCGAAGTCCCAACGCGGCAGGTTGACCATCGACCCGTACGCGACAAGCACGACGGCGCCGGCCAAAGCAGCGGTAAGCCTTGCCCATCCGGTCGCGTGGTAGAAAGCCGCCTGAAAGAACGAGTCTCCAAACGCCTCAAGAAGCGCGGCGGCAGCCAGAAAGCCAAACGCGCCCAGAGGATTCTGGAGCAACTGTCCAACTGAGTTCATGAAAGCAAAGCCTCCGGGGAAGAGAGGACATCACGACTGTGCGCGCGACGCTTCCCAGCGGGAAAGGCCGCGTTGCAGCTTGTACGGTCCGATGCTAACCATCGAATCGTATAGAATTCATAAGGACGGTTCAACCACTCTCAAAACCTCAACATGCGGGACTCGATGGTTCGATTCGCGGGGCGGTCTTTCTCCGTCGCTCCAGAGCGAACATCCGCAGGGCGCGTCAACCAACGATAAGGAAAACGACGATGAAGTATGCCGGACTGCTGGTGATGCCTGCCGGGTTCTTCCTCACTGTGGCCGCGCTGGTGCTGTTTGCCGACCCGCCCCGGCGGCTGGCGTTTGTGTTCTGCGGTCTGGCGGTCGAGATCATGGGCCTGATTGTTGCAGTGCGCGGCCATATGCCGCAGCGTGGAGCGAGCCGGTCATGAACCCAATTGCTCCCGTCTCTGCCGCCCCGGCTGCCGCGATGAGCGACGCGGCAATCGTGCTTACGCTCGTACTTCTGCTGCTGGCGCCCCTGGCCATCGCCGGGGTGACGCTGATCAACACCGGCCTGGGTCGAGCGCGCTCGGCGGCGCAGGCCATGATGGGCAGCCTGTTCCTCGCCGCCGTCGCAGTGGTTGTGTTTGCCATTGCCGGCGCTGCCTTTGCCGGGCTGCCTGGGAACTGGGCAGTGGTTCTGCACGCGGGCGGCAAGCCATGGAGCGTGCTGGGGCTCGGCGGCTTCTTCCTGAGCGGGCTTGGATCGTCCAGTCCGCAGACCCAGCTTGCGCTGCTGTTCGAGTTTCTGGCCGTGACCATGATCGTGCTGGTGCCGTGGGGCTCGGGCGCGGACCGCTGGCGATTGTCGGCGGGCGGAGCGGCGGCTGCAGTGCTGGCCGCGATTGTGTTTCCTCTGGCCGCGCACTGGATTTGGAACGGCGGATGGCTGCGGCAACTGGGCGTGAACTTCTCGCTCGGCAACGGGTTCCTCGACTGCGGCGGCGCAGCGACCGTGCACCTGCTGGGGGGCGCAAGCGCGCTCGCCCTTGTCTGGATCGCCGGGCCGCGGCGCGGCAAGTTCCCCAAGGAGGGGCTGTCGACCGCGATTCCCGGCCACAACGCGGTGTATGTCCTGTTCGGCTGCCTGCTGGTGCTGGTCGGTTGGATGGCGTGGAACACAGCAGGCGCGATCCTCTGGCTGCATGTCCCGCTGGCTGCGCTGCCGGGTACGGCCGTCAACACTATGCTTGCGGCCTCGGGGGCGCTGGCCGCAACGTTCATCGTGACTCGGGCCCGCTTTGGCAAACCCGACGCCAGCTTGTGCGCCAACGGCTGGATGGCGGGACTGGTGACGTCGAGCGCCTGCGCGGCTTCGGTCAAGCCGGGCGCGGCGCTGTTCATCGGGGCGATAGCCGGTATCTTCACGCCGCTGCTGGTTGAGCTGCTGGAACTGGCACTCTCGGTCGACGATCCCTCGGGCGCCGTGACCGTGCATGGCGCGGCGGGACTGTGGGGATTGCTCGCCGTCGGCGTGTTCGCGCCGGCGCCGGGACAGTTCCTGGCGCAGCTCGTCGGCATCGCCGCGCTGCTCGGCATCTTTCTGCCGCTGGTCTACCTGCTGTTCGCTCTCGTCAATCGGATCGTTCCTTTCCGGGTCGATCCCGATGGAGAACGGATGGGCATGGACCTGCACGAGCTGGGCGGAGGCGCGTATCCGGAGTTCGTGATTCACCGGGACGAGTCGTATCGCTAGCACGCTCACGGAGCAGGTCCGCGCGGCGATCAGGCGGGACTCAAGACATCCTTTCTGTGATACAATCGGATGGTGCCGAAGGGGAAGAAGCCGGCTCGAGCCGTTCGGCTGGAAGTCCATCGCCTCAAAGGGAAGAGGAAAGGGGCGCTGCTCCAGGAGCGGACCACGATCGATGACGGGCGGGTGGTCGCCTACAGTCTCGCCTACATCAACCATAGGCGTTGTCCCGTCGATAACGGCCGCGTGCTCGCCTACGACAACAGCCACGGCTACCATCACCGCCATTTCATGGGAAAGATGGAAGCGGTGAGGTTTTCGACCTACGCGGCTCTGGTCGAACGATTCATCGCGGAAGTGCACGATCTCTGGAGGATCGAGGATGAAGAAGGCTAAGGTCACCATCGCGACCGGTACAGCGAACGAGTTCTTCGAGCGAGTACGCGG
This sequence comes from Occallatibacter sp., assembly GCA_049514795.1. Lineage (GTDB taxonomy): Bacteria > Acidobacteriota > Terriglobia > Terriglobales > Acidobacteriaceae > Telmatobacter. Next base: position 19,926 of record JBEKUS010000023.1, on the reverse strand, counting down.
TCACGCAGCGGAACTGGATCGCGGCGAGGGCATTTCTCCGGGGATCACCATTACTTTCGACGATCCGCTGGAGATGCTTGAAGTGCTCACGGCTGAGCGTGTCCGCCTCCTGCGCCGGGCCAAGAAGGGCGCCGCGCCGGTTGCGGATCTGGCCTCTGCCCTCAGGCGGGACGTGCGCGCCGTCAGCCGCGACGTGGATCGCCTGGAGAGAGCAGGCCTGCTGCGCACAAGCTTTGAGACCAACCCAGGGCACGGCAGACGTAAAGTCGTCGAGTCTGTCGCGCGCGAATTCTGCCTTACCGCCAACCTATAGCGATTCAGGCGGTTCTCCTGCAACTATGTGCCCTTTCCGGCGTATTTCAAGGTGCCTTTTTTTTGGTGAAAAAGCCACTTAACGATTGCGCCTTGGTCTACGCCTGCAGGAGAACCGCTATAGCGGCGCATATCCGGAGTTTGTGATTGACCGGGACGAGTCGTACCGGTAAATGGAGATCGGGGTATCATCGGAAGCATGGTTCCGATCCCCATTCCGGAAACTGAGGCGGTGGCTAAACTGCCCGTTGTTGCCGCGCGCCGATCTGGGTTGGCTGAACTCTGCCAACGGTTCCACGTGTGCCGATTGGAGCTCTTTGGTTCGGCCGTGAGCGGCGCCTTCGACCCGGAGCAGAGCGATCTCGATTTCCTCGTCCAGTTCGGGCCGCTTGAGGCGAGCGAATACGCAGACGCCTTTTTGGGTTTCAAAGAGGCGCTGGAACAGCTCTTCGGGCGATCCGTCGATCTGGTCGTTCCTTCCGCCATCCGCAATCCGTACTTCCTCGAGAGCGTTGAGCGCGGCAAGGCGCTGCTCTATGCGGCTTGAGGCATCGTCGAGTCGAAGCTGCCTGTCCTCATCCGTGAAGTGACCGAACTCATGAATGAGGAAGAAGGCTAAGGCGCCAACTCGGAGCCCTCTCAGAGCGGGGAGTTTCTGGCTGCGCTTTGCACCATTACTGGTGCAAGCGAACACGAAAACCCTGTGTTTCAGGGTAAAAACCGGGACCGGGGGTTATCAATTGGTAAGGGGGGCCTCCTCTTTTGTAAGGAACCGGTTTATTTCCAACAGGTTGGCACACGCCTCCCGCCGTAAGCAAATGATTCCACGAGACTTCTTTGCAGATTCGTGGCAGCAAAGGAGTTAGCGGCAGAGAACAGAGCGCAGAGAGCAGAGAACAGAGATCAGGGGTCAGGGATCAGCTGCCCGAGCCTTCTGTGTTGCTGGGTTTATTGTGCGCGAAGAGGCGGAAATGATCTGCAAAATGCAGGGACGTAGGGACCAGGGACGTAGGGACTAGAAAAACAACGACTTAGAGGGCGACCAGACGGAGCCGAGCGGGGGCACGGGGATTGACAGCGGCGGGACGGCGGATTCACCGCGCTGTCCTGAGGCTGAGTTCTGAGACTCGGAAGCCGCTTGTTTTCAGGGGCCGGGAAGCATCTCGAGTTCTACCCTTTATGAGACAGAAGGGACCAAGCTAACTTGCGTGGTCATGTCCAAAAGCAGGTTTGCTCTCGCCGGTATCCATGCGTTCGATAAGGCCGTTTGCGATGGTAAAGACATGCAACAGCGTTTGATCTGAAATGATGTCGCCGTTCAGATTCCTGACGAGTTGGTGAACCTTGACATCAGTTCTGCCCGCCTCACGGTCAGTCACTTCAATCGGTTCCACGTTCGGATTAAACTCTGCCCACTGGCGAGTCCAGTAAGCACGAATCTCTTCCTTCCCGATGACTCGACCGCCCTCCGAAGCCTTGGGCCAATCGACGTTCTCACTCATCACCGCAAGTGCGCCATCGACATCCCGTTTGTTGAAGGCCGAGTAGGCCTGAGCTATTAACGCTTGCGTGTTTGCCATAATTTCTCCACGGTGCGCCAGCACCCTATTATGCCAGGATCGGGCAAAGTCCCCGGAGGGCCAACTTTTCGGCAACATCGCGTCCACTTCGCAAAGGGCCCTTTGTGAGGCAAGAGATGCGCAGATGTTTCCTCGTCAGCGGCGGGCGAGGAGGAGCATGGCGACGAAGAGCAGGACCGGGATGAGGGCCAGGGCGGCGTAGAGGGCGAGCTTGCGGCGGTTGACGGCGAGGCGATGGCGGAGATTGGGGCGGTGGTGGCCGGAGTCGACGCCGACCAGCTCCTGGTGCTCAAGCTCCCAGGCCATTTCGGCGGCGGTGGAGTAGCGGTGGCGGGGGTCGCGCTCGAGGGCGCGAAAGAGAATCTCCTCGATCTCGGGGGAGACGGCCGGGTTGAGCTTGCGCACGGGGTCGGGATCGTTGAGGAGGCGCTCGTTCATGACGGCCAGGGGATTGGAGCCGGTGAAGGGGGGCTGGCCGGTGAGCATCTCGTAGAAGATGGCGGCGAGGGAGTAGATGTCGCTGCGCTGGTCGCCGCGGCTGCCCTTAACCTGCTCGGGGGAGATGTAGTCGGGCGTGCCGAGAGCGGGGGTGAGGCCGACGTGAGTGATGCGGCGCGCGTCCTCCTTGAGGGCGATTCCGAAGTCGATGATCTTGATGCGGTCGCCCTCGCAGATCATGACGTTCTCGGGCTTGAGGTCGCGGTGGATGACGCCGTGCTTGTGCATGTTGTCGAGGGCGTCGCAGAGGTCGAGAGTGAGGGCGACGGCGCGGTCGATCGGGAGCTTGCTCTCTTCGTTGAGAATGGCGCGGAGCAAGCGGCCCTCGACCCACTCGATGACCATGTAGCGGCGGCTGCGCAGTTCGCCGTCGTAGGTTTTGACGACGCCGGGGTGGTCGATCTCCTGGCCGATCTCTTCTTCGCGGCGGAAGCGCTCGATGAGGACGGGGTCGGCCTCCATTTCGGGGTGGGGGACCTTGACGGCGACTTTCCGGCCGTTGCGCAGATCGGTGGCGCGGTAGAGGGTGGACATGCCGCCATGCGCAACCTCCGCGTCAAGGCGGTAGTGGTCCAGGATGTCACCGGCGACGAGCTTGGTCATGGTTTCAGTCAGCATCGCAGATTCGATTGTCGCCTGCAATTTGTAAGAAGAATACAAGGGAAGCGTGAGGGTTTTCACGGGCTGAGACGGGGAAAGACAGGGAACAGGGAGTAGCCAGTAGGGAGTAGGAGAAGGGACGAGGGAGCCGGGAAGCGAGTCGGCAAGTCAGCGGGTCAGCGGGGCGGGGTGGTTCCCACCCTTTCGCATAGAGCGCGAAAGGATGGGGCAACAACGGCGTGGAGAAAAGCACGTAGGAGCACGGCGGGGATCAGTATGATGGTGTGCGAGATGCCCAGCAGACTTCGAGCCTTTGCGGCCTGCGTAGCGCTGGCGTGCGCGGCGTGGCCGTGCGCGGCGGGCGCAGCGGTAACGGGCGCCCGCGCCAAGCGGACGCTGCCGCCGCAGGACACAGGATTCCTGAACCGGAACGTCGTGGTGCAGGGAAACACGTACCGGTTCCAGGTGTATCTGCCGGAGGAGTGGCGGCGGGAGGACGGCAAACAATGGCCGATCATTCTCTTTCTTCACGGGCGGGGCGAGCGGGGCTCGGAGGGGATGTGGCAGACGCAGATCGGGCTGCCCGAGGCGGTGCGCGACCACCCGGACCGGTGGCCGTTCGTGATCGTGATGCCGCAGTGCCCGGAGAACGCGCATTGGACCGATGCGCCGATGCTGGAGATGGCGATGGCGGCGCTCGACCAGGAGGCGGCGGAGTTCAGGGGCGACCCGGCGCGAACGTATTTGAGCGGGCTTTCGATGGGCGGGTACGGCGCGTGGGAGCTGGCGAAGCTCCATCCGCGGCGCTGGGCGGCCATCGCCGTTGCGGCGGGCGGAATCTTCTGGAGCTATGAGCCGGACCGCTGGCAGAGGGCGGCGGTGCTGCCGGCGCAATACGCGGCGGCGGTGGGCCGCACGCCGGTGTGGCTGTTCCACGGCGGGCTGGACACGACGGTGACGCCGCGGCAGAGCGAATTGATGTTCGACGCCTTCAAGGCGACGGGCGGCAACATCCGGCTCTGGATCTACCAGGGACTGAAACATGACTGCTGGACGAAGGCGTACGACGAGCCGGAGCTGCCGCGGTGGCTGCTGGCTCACCACACGCCGGCCGCAGCGGCGACGCAGGCGGAGCGGATGGTGGTGCCGCCGGGTCCGCCGACCGTGAAGCTGACGGCGGCGCAGCTCGACAGCCTGACGGGGCAGTTCCGCGAGCCGAACGCGCACGGCATCGAGACGATCTTCCGCGAGGGCGGCCAACTGATGGAGAAAACGCCGAACGGGGAGACGATCGGGCTGGAGGCGGAGACGGCCGACACGTTCATCCGTCCCGGCGACACGACCGGCGCGCACAACGTTCACTTGACCTTCGAGCGCGATGCGCAGGGGCGCGCGAACGCGTTCGTGCTGCACGACAGCCGCCACGAGGAGCGGTGGGTGAAGGCGCCTGGCGGCGGGAAATAACGGGGCCGCCGGCGACGGGAACCGGAACCACGGGCCGCGGCTTTGCGTATGAGAGATTGAAGGGGTAGGAGGCAACATGTTCTGCAGCGGATGTGGTGCAACGGTCGAGGCTGGGCAGACGACGTGCCCGAAGTGCAACCGGCTGGTGGCGCCGGCCGTCCCGGTTCCGCCGCCGGTTCCGAATTTCGAGTTCGAAGTGGCGAACCACGCCGGGAAGATTCGCGTGCTGGGCATCCTGTGGCTGGTGTACGCCGGGCTGTCGATGATTGCCGGGTTTGCCGGGCTGGCATTTCTGCATTCGTTCATGTCGGGAGGCTTTGCGCCCTGGATGCACGGGTCGCATCCGCCGATGTGGTTCTTCCCGGCGCTGGTTCACTTTGCATGGGTGATGGTTCTGGCGCACTCGATCCTGGCGGCGGTGGCCGGCTGGGGTCTGCTGGAACGCACGCAATGGGGGCGGATCGTGGCCATCGTCTCGGCCATTCTGAACTTCTTCCACTTCTTCCCGTTCGGGCTGGCGATGGGGATCGCGACGCTGGTCCTGCTCATCGGGGGCCGGAACTGGGTGCTGTACGAGCAACTTTAGCTAGAGGGGCGCCCATTCGAAGGGAAACGTCTTTCCGGCCTCGGCGGCATCAAGGCTTAGACCAGCCTCGCTGGCAGCGCGCGCCAGCACCGGATCGCGTCCAGCGGCGAGGTCGGCCGTGGAGGGAAGCAGGATCTCGTCTGGCATCACCCCTGTCTTCTCAAGGCTCTTGCCGTCGCTCATGATCAGGTCGGCGTCTGTAACTTCGACAGCAAAAGTGTAAAGCTGCCCATATCCCAGGGCCTCCGGGTAGATCTTCGCTTCCATCGCCATTCCGGCTGTCCGGTCGCCAATCACGGTTCCACGATGCTCAAGCTGGACCACCCGCGCCAGAAGCTCGGTGTCGGAAGCAGATTCCGAGTCGACGAGGACAATCAGCCTGCCCATGAACGGATGCCAGTCATGCCTGGCCACGATCGGCTTGCGCTCGTGCCTGCCAATACGGACGCCGATCTTCACGTCCCGATCGAAGAGGTTTCCCAAAACGAGTTGAAGCGATTCGAGCGTTCCACCGGGGTTGCCGCGCAAATCCAGAATCATCGTCTCGTGCTGCCGCGCCTTGCCGATCGCATCGCTGACATCCTGCAGGTCGAGGTCGAATCTGGGTATTCTCCAGATCAGCACATCCCCTCGCTCCACGGCGCGCGCGTGGGAGCGGTCGTCGAGCATCTGCTTGCGGAGATGCACCAACTGATCCATGGTGTTCACCAAGTGCCGATTCGGGCTCACGGTGGTAATTACCGTCACAGATTTACGCTCGCCCGAGGACGTTATCACCTCAAGCTGGTTCGAAGTTCGCGGAGCAAGAACACCCAGGTAGTATTCGAGGTCCGGTAGGTCGCCGCGGTTCACAGCGAACCCGTCGAGGCGTGTGACCTTGTCGCCGGCCTGCAGCTTTGCCGCGCCATCCGTTCCGGGGCGCACGCGAAGAACAAAACAGTCATTCCCCACCATCCCGAGCCGAAACCCGAGGTCGAAGTTCGTGGCTCTCGCGGGCGGAATGAAAGATGTATGCGAGTCGTTGAGCCCCGCAAGGAACGATTCGATCATCGCGAAGCCCTGTTCCATGTCGGGCGCATTCTGGATCTGCGCAGCAAATTGGCGGTAGCGCGCATCCCAGTCGACCCCGTGGAAACCCGGATCGTAATAGCTGCTCTTCACTTCGCCGTATGACTTGTCGAGCATCGTGGCCAGCGTCATCGCCTCCAGTTTGTCCAAACCAGCTTTCTTCTGCTCCGCCCCGCCAAGCCTCACCGCCTGGGACAACGTCACCAGGCACGCAAACAATGCCAATCGATATGCCCGCATATTCCGAGCCCATCCTTCTCCACGTAGTTCTGAAATTGGCCCGAGTATACTTAATCCACGCCCGCGGTTCAACAGAGAAGCAGCCTCGAATTTGCGCCTGCTCACGGCAAATCAACAGATGCCGGACGTACAATCAGATCATGGCTTTTCCCGAAATCCGAATGCGCAGGCTGAGGCGAAGCGAGCCGTTGCGCGCGCTGGTGCGTGAGACCGCGCTCGAACCCGGCGACCTGATCTACCCGCTATTTCTCTGCCCCGGCGAGGGCGTGCGCACCCCGGTCAGCTCGATGCCCGGAGTTTTCGATATCTCGGTGGATGAAGCGGTGAAGGAGGCCGAAGAGGCTGCTGCGCTGGGGATTGGCGGGTTGCTGCTTTTCGGGCTGCCGGAATCGAAGGACGAGCAGGGCACGGGCGCCTGGGAAGAGAACGGCATTGTGCAGCAGGGGCTGCGCGCGATCAAGCAGTCGGCCGCGGCGAAGAAGCTGGCGCTGATGGCCGACACCTGCCTGTGCGAATACACCAGCCACGGGCACTGCGGCGTGGTGGTGAAATCGGGGGACGGCTTCGAGGTGGACAACGACTCGACGCTGGAGCTGCTGGCGCGGACGGCGGTGAGCCAGGCGCGGGCGGGCGCCGACGTGGTTGCGCCCAGCGACATGATGGACGGGCGGGTGGCCGCGATCCGGCGCGCGCTGGACGGCGCGGGATTTGGGATGACGCCGATCCTGAGCTACGCGGCGAAGTTCGCTTCGGCATTTTATGGGCCGTTCCGCGAGGCCGCGCACTCGGCGCCGCAGTTCGGCGACCGCAGAACCTACCAGATGGACGGCGGCAACCTGCGCGAGGCGATGCGCGAGATCGAACTGGACATCGAGGAGGGCGCGGACATGCTGCTGATGAAGCCCGCCATGCCGTACCTCGACGTAATCCGCGCGGTCCGTGAGTGGTGCGAAGTGCCGATCGGCGCGTACCAGGTGTCGGGCGAGTACTCGATGCTGCAGGCGGCGTTTGAGAAGGGTTGGCTGGAGCCGACGCGCACCATGATCGAGACGCTGGTGAGCCTGCGCAGAGCGGGAGCGGACTTCATCGTGACGTACTTTGCCAAGGATGCGGCAAAGGCGCTTTCCTAGAGCGCGGAATGCTCTGGGGGGCTGCAGCCGGTCTGCAGCCGAACCCCGCCCAGCCACGAACGAGGGTTTTGACCGCATTCCCCGGTCCCCGTACGATGCACATATGCCTTTCCGGCTGCACAAGCTGAACCTGCCCCGCGCGGTGTACTGGTTTGCCGCGCTGGCGTTTGCGCTGCGAATCGTTGCGCGCCTCTTTTACACGGGGATCGAGGGGTTCTGGATCTACGGCTACGGTTTCTTTTTCGATCTGGCCCAGAGCATCGCGCAGGGGCATGGATACAGCGTGGAAGGCGCAGCGACGGGGTTTCGCGTTCCGATGTATTCGATCCTTCTGGCCGGGATCACGCTGGGGCATCGGGCGTTCTGGCCGATCGCGATCGCGCAATCGGCGATGGGCGCGGGAACCGTCCTCTGCGCCGCGCTGCTGGCCTGCCGGATGTTCGCGGGCGCGGCGGCGAACAGGGCAGCGACGCTGGCCGCGGCGGCGACCGCCGTGTACCCGTATTACGTGATTCACGATACGGCGCTCCAGGAGACGAGCCTCTATACGCTTTTGACCCTGGCGGCCGTGCTGGTTCTAGGTGAGGCGGCGCGCGAAGGCAGAGCGGCGACGGGGGCGGCGGGTGGACTTCTGCTCGGGCTGGACGTGCTGACCCGCGCGACGCTTGCGCCCTTTGCCGTGCTGGCGCCGTTGTGGCTGCTCTGGCGGAGGCGGGGACGGGCCGCCGCGGCGTGCGCGTTGCTGCTGGCGGCGAGCGTGCTGCCGTGGATCGTTCGGAACGCGGTGGTGCTGGGCGCGCCGACGCTGAGCACTGAGACGGGAACCGAGTTCTGGGCGGGAAACTGCGGGTTCCTATTCCGGCATTATCCGCAGGAGAGCAGCGACCTGAGCAAGGCCGAGGCCTTTGATGCGCTCTCCCCGCAGGATGCAAAGGAATTGCAGTCCTTCGCGAACAATGAGGCGCTGGCCGACCGATGGCTTTTTCACAAGGGACTTGAGTGTGTGCGGGCGCACCCGGGCCAAACCGTCATCGATGGATTCCGCAAGATCGCGGCGGGTTTCTATTGGCTGCCGAGCCCGCGGCGTGGAAGGGGCTTCGATCTGGTGAACGCGTTCTCATACGGACCGGTCATGGTGCTGGGGCTGTGGGGAATGGGCAGGCGGCGGGCGCATTGGCGCGAGGATTCCTCGATCTATCTTCTCTTTCTAGCGTTCGTGGCGGTGACCGCGGTGTTCTGGGCCCACACCAGCCATCGCGTCTATCTGGACGTCTACTGGATCGTTTTTGGCGCGGGGGCGGTGGCGGAGACGGTTCTGCGACGGCGCAAGCAGCGAACGGCCGAGGCAACCGGCGAACCGGCGGAGATGGTGGGTTCCTAGCCGGCCGCGGCTGGGCTACAACTCGAACGCCGTGGAGAATCTAACTTAGTTGGAATATTCTCTGTAAAGAGGGCAAGGTTCGGTAGGGCCATCCGGGATCAGAAGGCGAGAGGGCGCAACGATGACTCATCGGGAGCTGCTCAAAGAGAAGCACGCAGAGATCCTCAGGATCGCGGGCAGGTACGGTGCGTACAACGTGCGCGTTTTCGGCTCTGTCGCCCGGGCCGAGGCCGACGATGACAGCGACATCGATTTTCTCGTGGAGATGGAGCCTGGCAGATCTCTCTTCGACCTGGGCGGAATGCAGTCGGAACTGGAGACTGCCCTTGGCCGCCCGGTCGATGTCGTGACCGAAAAAGGCCTGAAAGCCCGCATCCGCACTCGGGTGCTCCAGGAGGCTATGCCGGTTTGAGAGACTCCGCCGAGCGTTTGCGCGACATCGTGGAAGCCATTGCGGCGATCGAACGCCACTCCCACTGCGAAAAACAAGCGTTCGAGCGGGACGAATTGCTGCAGACGTGGTTCGTGCGTCATCGGCAAATCATCGGAAAGGCAGCCAGGGCGATCCCTGAAGAAATCCGTGCGCTAGCGCCGGGGATTCCCTGGCATCAGATTGCAGGGATGCGAAACGTCCTTGTTCACGGATACTTCGAGGTGGATACCGACCTCGTGTGGGATGCGGCGACCCGCGAGGTCCCGGCCTTGAAGCCTGCTATTGGGCGCCTGCTTGCGACCCTAAACCCGGCCAGCGAGTAGTCTTCCCCCGGCAGAACCGGTGTTCTCGCTTGAGTTTTCAGGCTGTAATGCAGCTATGAGGCAGGCATATAGGCTCTGTATTCTCGCCGCAGTGTGTTTTTCTAACTGAAACCCGCCTATGCGCAAGGGACTGGAAGCCTACTTTGAATTCGCCCGGTTGGGAACGAACTGGCGCACGGAGATTCTGGCCGGCGTCACGACGTTCCTGACCATGGCTTACATCGTGCTGGTGAACCCGGCCATCCTGGCCGACGCCGGGGTGCCGCTGGCGGCGGCGACGGCGGCGACGTGCCTGTCGGCAGCATTCGGGTCGATCCTGATGGGCATCGTGGCGCGGTATCCGATCGCGCTGGCGCCGGGGATGGGCCTGAACGCCTACTTCACCTACACGGTCTGCGTGAAGATGCACGTGCCGTGGCAGACGGCGCTGGGCGCAGTGTTTCTCTCGGGCGTAATCTTCCTGGCGATCACCGCGGCGGGCATCCGTCAGATGATCCTGCGCGCGATTCCGCACCAGCTCTACGCCGCGGTGGCCGGCGGCATCGGGCTGTTCATCGCCTTCATCGGCTTTCAGCACGCGGGACTGGTGGTGCGCGATGCGAACACGCTGGTCGGGCTGGGCAACATCCGGAATCCGACCGCGTACCTCGCGCTGCTGGGGCTGATCCTGATGGTCGCGCTCGAGGTGCGGAAGGTGAAGGGCGCGATCCTGATCGGGGTGCTCTCGATCACCGGGATCGCGTGGGCGTTCGGGATGGTTCATTGGACGCCGTCGGCGGGAGGCCTGGGCGCGCTGACCGAGACCGCGTTCAAGCTGAACATCGCGGGCGCGGTGAACAAGGGGCTGCTGGAGATCATCTTCGTCTTCTTTTTCGTCGATCTTTTCGACAACCTGGGAACGCTGGTGGCGGTGACCAAGCGCGCCGGGCTGATCGGCGCGGACCACACGATTCCACGGCTGAACCGGATCCTCTTCGCCGACGCGACGGCAACGGTGTTCGGCTCGATGGCCGGGACCTCGACCGTGACCAGCTACGTGGAGTCGACGGCCGGCGTGGCAGCGGGCGGGCGCTCTGGCGTGACGGCGATCGTGACCGGGGTGCTGTTTCTGGGGGCCATCGTGGCGGCGCCATTCATCGGCATCGTGCCCCCGGCGGCGACGGCGCCGGCGCTGATCCTGGTGGGCTCGCTGATGCTGGCCACGATCACGGAGATTCACTGGCACGATCCGCTGGTGGCCGTTCCCGCGTTCCTGACGCTGGTTTTGATTCCGCTGACATATTCCATCGCCAACGGCTTGGGCTTCGGCATCATCGCCTGGGCGGTTCTGCATTTATTCGCGGGGAAAGTGCGGCGGCAGGACTGGCTGCTGTACGTGATCGCGGCGCTGTTCCTGGCGCGGTTCATTTATCTTGGGGCGAGCTAGCTTTTGCTAACCTGTTAATCGTCCATCGGGACAAGAGGAGCCGTTATGCACTGGTACGACTACGTGGCCTATTTCTTCGGTGGAGCGTTTCTGGCCAATTCCCTGCCCCACCTGATCAACGGAGTTTCGGGGCGAGCTTTTCAGAGCCCATTCGCCAAGCCGCCGGGGAAAGGGCTGTCGTCGTCGACGGTGAATGTGCTGTGGGGGCTGTTCAATCTGGCCGTCGCCTACGTCCTGGTGGTGCGGGTGGGCAGTTTCAGCTTGCACGATACGGCGCAGGTTCTGGTTCTCGGCGCAGGCATGTTGGCGATGTCGGTCAATCTGGCTTGGACCTTCGGGCGATTTCACGGGGGGCGGTAAGAGCCGCGCCGGCCAAATCCAGCGGCGGGGAGGTACGCACGGTTCCGACAATCGACAACCAGTTGACGAGCAACCCGCCGGTCGAGGTGACGATGGCCAACGACGCCGGGCTGGCGGCCTAATTCCGTTCCACTCCCATGCGTATGTCCCAGATTCATCGATCATTCGCAGCAGTTCTTCTCGCCGGGGCCGCGTCGCTTGCCTTCGCGGCAGACGGCTACCGCATCGTCCACACCTATCCCCACGACCCGCAGGCTTACACGCAAGGACTTCTCTACGAAGGGGGCCATCTGTACGAGAGCACCGGCCGGAACGGGCGCTCGTCGCTGCGCATGGTGGAGCTGGAATCGGGGCGGGTGCTGCAACGGGCGGACGTGCCGGCGCAGTATTTCGCCGAAGGCCTCGCCGCGTGGGACAGCACGCTGATCCAGCTCACCTGGCAGTCGCACGTGGCATTCGTCTACGACCGGTTCAGCTTCAGGCTGCTCAAGACCTTGCCCTACGACGGCGAAGGCTGGGGCCTGACGCAGGACGGCAGGAACCTGATTCTGAGCGACGGATCGGCAACGCTGCGATTCTTCGATCCCCGAACCTTCCGCGAAGTCCGGCGCATCGTGGTGAAGGATCGCGGCGAGCAGGTGACCCAACTGAACGAGCTGGAGTACGTGCATGGCGAGATCTACGCCAACGTATGGCACACCGACCGGATTGCCCGCATTTCGTCCGCGAATGGGCGGGTCCTTGGCTGGATCGACTTGACCGGGCTGCTGGCTCCCGGCCAGGTTTCCGACCCGGAGGCGGTGCTTAACGGGATCGCCTACGACGCCGCACACGACCGGCTATTCGTCACCGGAAAGCTTTGGCCGTCGCTCTTCGAGATCGAGGTGATCCCGGAACGGGCGAGACTGGTTCCCGCTGGCCGCCTGAAGTAACGAAACGAAACGGCGCCAGCGGAGTGCATCGTTGGGGTGATATTCCGCGCTGCACTGGCGCGCGTATACTTCTCGGCAAGGTCAATCGAAGAGTGCCATGGATCCGTCCTCGTTCTTTCAGTTCAGTTCGCTGCAGAATGCAGCGGTGTTCACGATCGTGCTGGCCTTTACCGGCTACCTGCTGACGTACCTGGGCAACCGCATGATGGTGCGGCACGCCGAGCATCTGCGCCTGGTGAACCAGCGGCTCAACGAGTTCTACGGTCCGCTCTACGTGGCCACGGTGGCGGGAAACATCGCCTACAACACGCTGCTCAGGAAGCAGGGAAAGACGCAGTGCCACCCCATCCGCGACGAGGATTTGAAGGAGTGGACGCTGTGGATGACGACGATCTTCATGCCCCTGAACGATGTGCGCGAGAAGATCATCATCGAGAACGCGCACCTGATCGTCGAGGAGCAGATGCCGCAGTGCCTGCTGGACTTTGTGACCCACGTAGTGGGCTACAAGGCGCTGCTCTCGCGGTGGGCCGAGGGGGACTACACGGAGCGGAGGTCGATGATCGGCTGGCCGCCGGAGTTCGACCTCTACGTCGAGCAATCGTACAAGGCACTGAAGGCCGAGCAGACGCTGCTGCTGCACAGTCCTCTGTGGCGGTTCTGGATGGGAATCACCGGGCGGAAGAAAGCCACTCGCCTGGCTACTCCGTTGTCAAGGACGGATTCAAAGAGGTAACGCGGGCCACGGCCTTGGTGAGGCGCGCCTCGTGCGGGCGAGCACCCCTGTGCTCGGCGGCCGTGTAGATGTGCTCGATGGACTCGACGAGGTAGGCGCCCGGGAGGAAGCGCGCCCCATCGCGTACGCCGTCGGCCGGCAGCAGCAGCACGTCGCCCTCGCGGGGCAACGAGTGGAGGGTCTCGAGGGGCACCAGGTTGATGCAGGAGCCGTCGCCGGCGGTGAACTCCAGGCAGTTGAGGCTGTGCAGCGAGCCCTCACGCGCGCGGCGCAGTTCGTGGCGCGCTTTGAGCGACTCGTAATACGCTCCAGCCATCATGGGGAGCCCGATGAGGAAGCCAACGACGCTGCTGTATTGCGAGATGAGCGAGAAAAAATGGTGAGGCATGGGGCCGATCGTCTCCTACGCAGAGGTTACCGTATGCCGGGGACCTTGCGGGGGGCAGGTGCGGCGTGCGCGATGGGGCGGGTTCAGACGCGGACGGGCAGGCGGAGGTTTTCCCAAAGGCGCAGCACAGGACCGGCCTGATTGATGGTGTAGAAGTGCAGACCGGGGGCGCCGCCGGCGAGAAGCGTCTGGCAGAGGCGCGTAACCACGCCGAGACCGAAGTCGACCAACGCCGGCTTATCGTCTTGCAGTTCTTCCAGGCGCAGGCGGATCCAGCGGGGCAGGTCGGCGCCGCAGCCCGAGCAGAAGCGCAGGATGTTCGCGTAGCCGGTGATGGGCATGATGCCGGGGACGATGGGGATCCGGATGCCTGCTTTGTCGCAGCGCTCCAGAAAGTCGAAGTAGGCGTCGGCGTTGTAGAAAAGCTGGGTGATGGCGGCGTCGGCGCCGGCCTCGACCTTGCGGCGGAAGTGGTCGAAGTCCTCGCTCGGGCGGGCCGCCTGGGGATGCATTTCGGGATAGGCGGCGACGGCGATGTGAAATGCGTTGCCGTGCTCCTGGCGGATGAAGCGGACCAGTTCGCTGGCGTAGTGGAAGTCGCCCGGCGCGGACGGGCTCATTGCCGTTGCGGGCAGGTCGCCGCGCAGGGCCACGATGCGGCGGACGCCGGCTTCGCGATAGCGCCGGAGCTGTGCGGCAACGTGGGCGCGCGTGGAGCCGACGCAGGTGAGGTGCGGCGCGGCCTCGGCACCGGAGTGCTCGACCACGGCAAGCAACGTTTCGTAGGTGCCTTCCTGATCGGAGCCGCCCGCGCCGTGGGTGATGGAGAAATAGTCCGGCTTGAGGGCGGCGAGTTGGGCGATGATGGCCGGCAGCTTGGCCACGCCCTCCGGCGTGCGCGGGGGGAAGAGCTCGAACGAGAATGTGAGAGGCGAAGGCATAGAACAGCGATCAGTTGTCAGTGGTCAGTTGTCAGTAACAGAACAGCGTAGGCGCTGAGAACAATCGACTGACAACTGACAACTGGTTTAGTACCGGTACATTTCGGCCTTGAACGGCCCATCCACGGGCACGCCGATGTAGTCGGCCTGCTTCTGGGTGAGGCGGGTCAGCTTGACGCCGATCTTTTCCAGGTGCAGCCGCGCGACTTCCTCGTCGAGCTTTTTGGGCAGCACGTAGACCTGCGGCTTGTAGGAGTCGCGGTTCTTCCAGAGATCGAGCTGCGCCAGCGTCTGGTTGGCGAAGCTGTTGGACATGACGAAGCTGGGATGGCCGGTAGCGCAGCCCAGGTTGACCAGCCGCCCCTCGGCCAGGACGAAGATGCCGCGGCCGCCGGGGAAGGTGTAGTAATCCACCTGCGGCTTGATGTTCTTCTTGGCCACGCCCTCGGTTGCATTCAGCCTGTCGATTTGAATCTCGTTGTCGAAGTGGCCGATGTTGCAGACGATGGCCTGGTCTTTCATCTTCTGCATGTGTTCGAAGGTGATGATGTCGGTGTTGCCGGTGCAAGTAACGTAGATATCGCCGCGGCCGAGCGTGTCCTCGACGGTGGTGACTTCGAAGCCTTCCATGGCCGCTTGCAGCGCGTTGATGGGGTCGATCTCGGTGACGATGACGCGGGCGCCCATGCCGCGCAGAGAGTGGGCGCAGCCCTTGCCCACGTCGCCGTAGCCGCAGACGACCGCGACCTTGCCGGCGACCATGACGTCTGTCGCGCGCTTGATGCCATCGGCCAGAGACTCGCGGCAGCCGTAGAGGTTGTCGAACTTGGACTTGGTGACCGAGTCGTTGACGTTGATGGCGGGGACGAGCAGCTTGCCCTGTTCCATCATCTTGTAGAGCCGGTGGACGCCGGTGGTGGTCTCTTCGGAGACGCCGCGCCATTCGGCGACGACCTTATGCCAGTGCTTCGGGTTCTCGGCGTGGACCTTCTTGAGCAGGTCCTTGATGACCTGCTCTTCGTGATTGCCCGAGGGGGTGTTGACCCAGCCGTCGCCGTTTTCGAGCTCGTAGCCCTTATGGATGAGCAGTGTGGCGTCGCCGCCGTCGTCGACGATGAGCTGCGGTCCCTTGCCGCCCTTGTGCGAGAGCGCGCGCCAGGTGCACTCCCAGTAGTCTTCGAGCGTCTCGCCCTTCCAGGCAAAGACCGCGACACCCGCCGCCGCGATGGCCGCCGCCGCGTGGTCCTGCGTGGAGAAGATGTTGCAACTGGCCCAACGGACCTCGGCGCCGAGGCTGACCAGGGTCTCGATGAGCACTGCGGTCTGGATGGTCATGTGGAGCGAGCCGGTGACGCGCACGCCCTGGAGCGGCTTTTCGGCCGCGTACTTGTGGCGAATGGCCATCAGGCCGGGCATCTCCTGCTCGGCGATAACGATCTCCTTGCGGCCCCATTCGGCCAGGCCGAGATCGGCGACTTTGTAATCGGTTTCGAGCTTTTCGAGTGTTGCGGTTGCCATGGACCTCTCCTCGTATCGACTTATCGTGATATATTGATGTGTAGCAGAATCCAGCCATGGCGTCAATTACCAAAACGTTGCGCGTAGTGGCCGACCCCAACCGGCTGCGGATCTTGTTGCTTCTAAAGGGCGAAGAGCTCTCCGTCGCCGAGCTGCAGGAAATCCTGGGCATGGGCCAGAGCACGATCTCGACGCACCTCCAGCAACTAAAGCAGGCGGAGCTGGTGGGGGACCGGCGCAACGGCAAGAGCAATTTCTATCACTTGGGTCCCGCGGACGGCAGTCTCTTGGAGGAGATCCTCGCGAAGGCCGGCAAGGAGATTCCCGAAGCGGCACAGGACCAGGCCGAGATGCGCCGCGTGGTGAAGAAGCGACAGGACAAGATGCGGGCGTTCTTCGACAGCGTGGCTGGGCGAATGGGCAAGGACTACGTGCCGGGGCGGTCGTGGAAGGGGCTGGCCGAGGCGCTGCTGCGGCTGATGCCGCCGCTGGTGGCAGCCGACCTGGGCGCGGGCGAAGGAGCGTTCGCGGTGCTGCTGGCGCAGCGGGCGAAGAGGGTGATCGCGGTCGACAGCTCGGCGCGGATGATCGAGGTGGGCCGGGAGCAGGCGGCACGGCATGGCGTGAAGAACATCGACTACCGGCTGGGCGACATGGAGGAGGTTCCGATCGGCTCGTGCGAAGTGGACGTGGTGTTCTTCTCGCAATCGCTGCACCACGCTCTGCACCCGGAGCGGGCGCTGGCCGAGGCGGCGCGGATTCTCGCGCCGGGCGGGCGCGTCGTGGTGCTCGATCTCGCGCGGCACCGGTTCGAAGAGGCGCGCGAGATGTACGCCGACGAGTGGCTGGGGTTCAGCGAGGCGGAGCTGGAAGCGATGCTCAAGAGGGCGGGTTTCGCGAATGTCGAAGTGGCGGTGGTGGACAAGGAGGCGGAGTCGCCGCAGTTTCAGACGCTGCTGGGGGTGGGGGAGAAGAGATCCTGACAATACCTGCTTGCCGGGCGGCGACGATGGGCCGGCTCAGCGACAATAAACCGAAGCGCTGGCCATGCAACGGCGGGTGAGAACCGGCGCGTCTCACAAACTACCCTTTTTGAGACGCAACAAGAAGCACGGCGGAAAGATGAGACCCGCAAGGGTATCCGGACGCGCGATCCTGCTTGACGAAATATAACCTATTGGTTATATTTGTAATGTGCGGCGCGAATTTATCCCATTCGATGAAGGCGCAATCCAAAGAGAATTGGATGAATTGCCGCCCAGGGATGCCGCGAAGCTGGCAGCGCTCATGAACCATTACGAACAATGCGGTTTCGGAAATCCGTCTCCGGCTCAGGTGGACGATTACGGCGACGGGATTTACCGCCTGCGGCATATCAAACCCGCTTATCAGGGCCGGTTGTTGTTTTTCTCCTCGGGCCGTTCCCCGGGTTTTGAGGAACTGGTGATGTTGGCGGTCTACAAAAAGCAGGGTCAAAAGGCTCCCTTGCATATTCTGGAGACTGCCCGAAAACGAAAGAAACAGTGGGAAAGGACAAGGGGAAAGGCATGACCTGGATCAAGAGATACGCTGAGAAACGCTCGGCCAAAGACGCAAAATTCAAGGCAGCGTACGAAGAAGAACAGGCCCTGCTTGGACTCGTGCGCGCGCGTCAACAAGCAAATCTGACGCAGCAAGATCTCGCTAAGACGCTCCAGGTTTCTCAGCCGTACATCGCTCAGATTGAGCGCGGCAGCAAGCCGGTCAGCCTGTCTTTCCTGGTGCGCTACGCCAATGCTGTCGGGGCAAGCGTTCAGATCGCACCTCAAACAGAAATGGGGCGCGGCCTATCGTGAGGCTGCATATGGCGAGAGTCGGGGAGCGTCTCAAGTCCTACCCTTCTTGAGACGGCGCGAAAGAGGGCGGAGGTTCATAAGTGCGCCTTCGCGGGACTACTCACGGCCTCTGAGGATGGCGGCAATCACGCGTGGGTTACGCCGTCCGTGGATGACTGCAACAACCCACAGAGGATGTGTCTCCGGGGCATAGGCGATCAGGTAGTCGCGGACGGCAATAAAGCGTAACGGAAGAGACGTGTAATTCGGGCGGCGAAAGCCCTGGCCGGGAAAGTGCGCCAACTGCCGGAGCCGGTCGAAGATCTCATTCACCGTACGGTCGGCAGCGTCCGGGCTATCCTCCGCGATGTAGGCGCGGATTTCGTCGATGTCGTCGTAAGCTTCCGGGTGAAGCACAAAGCCGCTCATCTGGGCCGCTGGCGGCGTTCTTCCGTTTTCGCCATCAGGCGGCGATATGCTTCTTCCCCGTCAATCGGCTGCACGCGCCCAGTTTCAAGATCGCGGTAGCGGCGCTCAAGCATCTCGCGTGTAAAGGCCAGTTCATCGAAAAGGCCCGTCACGGCGTCCTGCACAAGCTCATCGCTGCGCAGACCCACATCCCGCGCCATCTGGTCCAGCTTCGCTTGCACGTCGGGGGTGAATTGCACTTCCATGATCGTCAGCCTACGAGAAAACCGGCCCCGATTCAAGTCCTAGTCTCAAAACGTGTCTCAAAACGAACCCTTTGTGAGACAGGAGATGCGCAACGATTTCCTTGTCCGCGGCGGCCGAGGAGGAGCATAACGTTGAAGTGACGGTGGTGGACAAAGAACCGGAGACGCCGCAGTTTCAGACGCTGCTGGGGGTCGCCGACAAACCTGTCGCCGACTAGGCCTCTGCCCTACTGCGGCGGCGCATGCCCGATAGACTTGTCCGGCTTCTTGGGCGGATTGAGCGCATTCCCCACGTGTTTGGCGGCGACGCCGAGCGCGTGGATCGTGTTCCGGAAGCTCCGCTCGAGGGCGTTTCCGGTGTCGCCCTGCGCGACCGATAGGGCAGCATCTGTCGAAGTTTCCGCCTTGGAAAGCGACGCCGCTGTGTCGTTGGCGCCGAGGGCAATCGCCTGTCCGGTCTTGCTGCTCGTGGCAATGATTCCCTGCGCGGGATGCCTGCCGGGGTTGAACCAAGCGATCTCCGTCTCCGGCATCTGGCTGAGGCGGGCAACGGGATCCGGCGGGAAGTCGGCGCCGGTCATCTTGGCGAGCAAGGGCCACTCGCCGGATGAGATAAAGACGGAACCGTTCATGGGGTGAGAGGCCTCTCCCAGATTGACTATCCTGCCCGGAGCGAGCGCCACCATATCGACGCACCTGTCCGCGCCGCACCCTCCCTGGCACAGCGATTCGCTCAGGAAAGAAGCGTGCTTGCCGGGCGAGACGAATACCTGGGCGCCGTTCTCCTCGGCGTGCAGCGTCGAAGCGCGCGCAATCTGGCTCACGTCGCACGCCGTGTTCTCATGCGCCGCGGCATACCAGTAAACCGCCTTCCACTTCGCCGCGCCGGCATTGTGGTCCGAGGCGCTCACCAGCACCGAAACATGCTCCGCGTCGAGACGATGCCCGTGGGGTCCGCAGTCGATGCCCCAGAGATGAAAAAAGCGAATCTCCGCCGCAGGCAAATCGCCGTCAAACGGGTTGGCGGGAAACACCTGGCCGTAGATGGCGCCGTCCTCGGCTTCGACCGTAGGGACCTTCACATCCGGCGCAAAAGTTGCGGGCAGATTCGAGCAGTCGTGCCGGCCGACCATGAACCGCGGAGCAAACTGCACAAGCAGCGCCTGCTCCAATGCATCGCTCATTCCGTCCTGGTCAGTATCGACAGCGGCGCTCGCGTTTGGTTCCTGTCCAGATGCCCGGGAAGCTGCGCTGTGCAGGAAAACCGGGCAAATCGCGAGCGAGAGTATGAGGCGCGAAGCACAGCGCCCGACGGTCTTCCTCCGCGCCATGCGTCCTCCTGGGTGATACCAACAGTCTACTCGCCCCGTGCGTCGAGGCGCGCGGGCAGCCGGCGACGCGGCAGGGCAAACGCACCATAGCGGCTATATGCGGCGGTGTGCGAAAAGATTGAGATGGGGAGATGGAGACTCCCCTGACGCATTTTGCGGAATTGAAGGATCCTCGTCTGCCGCGCACGCGT